>NZ_JARFXX010000007.1:0-130990 GCF_029218125.1 Neopoerus faecalis
CAGTGCCCGATGACATAGAGTTGGTGCTGATTAGGATGAGGGTCCACCCGTTCCCATTCCGAACACGGTAGTTAAGCTCATTTCTGTCGACAATACTTGGCTGGCAACGGCCCGGAAAGATAGATAGCGCCAACACAGGTTCTAATTCAATAGAGTTGGAGCCTGAAATATTCCTCCTTAGCTCAGTTGGTAGAGCACGCGGCTGTTAACCGCGCTGTCGTAGGTTCGAGTCCTACAGGGGGAGCCAAAGTATTGCCGCCACTTGGCGTGGCGGCAATACTACTCTTAAAACCGGGCCTTTAGCTCAGTTGGTTAGAGCAGTCGGCTCATAACCGATCGGTCCTGGGTTCGAGTCCCCGAAGGCCCACCAAAATGGTTTCGCCGCGGGGTATCCGTAAGCGATTTAGGGGTATAGCTCAGCTGGTAGAGCAGCGGTCTCCAAAACCGCGTGCCGAGGGTTCGAATCCTTCTGCCCCTGCCATAAAAAAGTCTTTACAACGTTGGTTGTATGTGTTATAATAAATAAGTCGAGTCAGTTATGGCCCGGTAGTTCAGTTGGTTAGAACGCTAGCCTGTCACGCTAGAGGTCGACGGTTCGAGCCCGTTCCGGGTCGCCATATTTGCTGCTGTAGCTCAGTCGGTAGAGCGCATCCTTGGTAAGGATGAGGTCACCAGTTCAAATCTGGTCAGCAGCTCCATAAAGAATTACCGGTATAGATGCGTCTGGCGCAAAGCCAGGCGCATCAACCGTTTCCGGGCTTTTTCGAGCCCGGATTTCTTCTTTTGAACCATAGATTTTTATGGAGGTTTCGGAGCAACTGACCGGATTTGAACTGGAGTATCTCATGTCTTGGACAGTTTCCAACCTCCAGCGCCCTTTTAGAGAGGACTTTTCTCTCAAAAAAAGCGGCATCATCACAGAAAAAGGATCACAAAAATTTGGGCGTCGTTTTGTCGGCTTTGACAGGCCGAAAAAAGCGGCGCCCTTTTTCAATTTCTAAAAGGGCGCTGGCTGCAGCGTCTGAAACGGCAGGCCGGAGATGACTTCTCCGACCTTATTTTTTTACAACAGGAGGATCGCTCACATGGACACCCAAAACACAAGTCGTCAGCTCCGCTACCTTGAAGAAGTCCGTATTCCCCTGCACCGTGCTGGCTTTGGAACCCTGCCGTCGGAGGGAGAGCAGTTGCCTGTCCTTTGGAACGGCACGCCCCTCTGCCGAATCACCGGCAAGGGCAGCGTGTTCTATCGGCGGGAGGATGCGGACACGCCCCAGGCAGAGGACGCCCTGTATCGCGTCGAGGACATCGCCGCGAAGACGCTGGAGTATATGACCGCTATGGAAGCCGCCCCACAGCTCAAAGCCAGCGGACTGGATGGCGACTACCGTATCCTCGCTGACTTTGGCGGCACGGTGCTGGCAGGTACTCCGAGCAAACACGGCGTTCAATTCGTCACATGGGATTGGGACTATGACCGCACGGGTGTGGTACACGGACACTACTTCATGGAGAACTACGATGGCGCCAAGCAGGACTTCGCCACACGCTCCGGGCTTATCCAAAAGGAACAGCTTTTCAGCCCGGAGCAGCTGACCGAGATATTCCGCTGCTGCGCCGATTCCGTGGATGAGGACTTCTTTGAGCTTACGGATACGCAGGAAGAAATGATCCGCGGAATCCAGCAGCAAATCAGGGTGTGCGTACCGGATCTGGACGAGCGCGTCCGTCAGCAGGAGGAAGCATTGGAACGAGCCTCGCAGGAACAGACAATGTAATAGCAGTATGGCATGGGCCGGAGTTTTAGCAATAAGACTCCGGCCCTTTTTTATTTTCAAAAAAGGAGTTTGATTTGCTTGACGCGATACTTTATGAAGTTCACACCCCTGTTCGCCGCAGAGGTGCAGATGATGACGCCGCCCCGTCATCAGCCTCGCAGAAGCGGACGCATCCGCAGCAGCTTTCGCTACAGTGCCGACGATGTACGCTGCAAAGACTGCACGAGATATGACAGCGGGCACCCCTGTCCCCTGAATGAATGTATCTGTCTGGAGGAGCGCATCGAGGCCGGCGTGGTGGAGCTGAACGCTCTGGCGCGGGAGTGCTTCGGCGGGAGGATGTTCCGCCCGCTGCAAAGACGGCTGCGAGATGAGCTGAACCGGCAGTCCTTTCACTTCTTCCTCAGTGATGCCCACAGAGAACGATGGACGCATTGGAAAAACCGCTGCTACGGTATGTCCGGGCGCAATACAGCTGCACTGTTTCTGCTTACCGCCGATGAGGAGCTTTGGCAAAGAGTCCTCTGGCATTTCGACAGCAGCGGCTTCGACTTCCCCGCCATCCGCCTCTCCGGTATTCACCCGGAGCTGTACAGCATTTATCAGGCGGCGAAGACCATTTCCGTTGGCGGTGACAACATCGTCATAGAAGACCTTGCTTTTTCCGAGCTGGTCAGCGACAGAGCCTTCCGGCTCATCCTCGGAGCACTCCTGCTGTGCAGGTACGGCGAGGTGGTCTTAAATCTGGAAAGAAAAACGGAGGAGACAACATGATGATTCAAGCGGTTCTCAGTAACCCCAGCCACCCGGAATACGGCGTGGCAACCATCCCGTTCCCCATCCCCCGCGACCAGTACGCGCACTGCATGGAACTGTTGGAGGCGTTGGAGATCGGCGACGCGGTCAAGGCGGACTGTCAGGTGGAGAAGATCGACAGCTTCTATACCGTTCTCAAGCGCACGGAAATGCTTACGGTCAATGTAGAGGAGCTGAACTACCTCGCCAAGCGGCTGGACAGCTTCGACACCGGCGAGGCCGCGCAGTTTCAGGCGATGGCACACAAGCTGGAGCTGTTCGAGCTGAAGGATCTCATCAACCTGACCTTCTGCTGCCAGCAGGCCACGGTCATTACAGACTTTTCCGACCTCGCCGCCATCGGCCGCGA
Organism: Neopoerus faecalis; assembly: GCF_029218125.1. NCBI lineage: Bacteria > Bacillati > Bacillota > Clostridia > Eubacteriales > Oscillospiraceae > Neopoerus > Neopoerus faecalis. The sequence continues at coordinate 2,944 of NZ_JARFXX010000007.1, forward strand.
CCATTACATGAACCTGCACGGCGGCAGCGCAAGTGTGGATGAACTGAACGCGCTGGACGACAAGGGAACCGCACGGCAGCTCATCGAAAGCGGCAGCGGCACGGTGACGCCCTACGGTGTGGTCTACGACAACGGTATGAAATTAGAGCAGGTCTACGATGGCCGGTTCTTCCCCTGCTATTACTACAAGCCGAATGTCATCACCGTTGCGGTGACCTCTAAAGCCGAGCCGGAGGATACAGAGCATATCACATGGCTGTTCCTCCCCATGGTCCAGGAGGAGATCGACCGCGCCCTCCTTCGTGGGGGCATCACAGATCCCGCCGATGTCCGCCTGCGGCTGGAGGACAGCCAGCTTCCCAACGAGGTGGATGTCCTGTTGGATATGGAGTACGAAACCCTCTCCGACCTCAACGAACTGGCAGCGGCAACGGATGGGTTGTCAAAAGCGGATATGGAAAAGCTGGGCGCCGTGGTCATGCTGGCAGAGCCAAAGTCTGCGGCACAGATCAAAAACCTTGCGGAAAACCTCGACCTCTTTGACTTCGCCCCCGGTGCGCATACGCCGGAGGAATACGGCAAGTACATGATTCGTCAGTCCGGGCGTTTCGATTACGACGAAAATCTCGACGCTTTTTATGACTATGAGAAGTATGGCGCGCAGCGGATGAATGAGGAGGACGGGATGTTCACCGACCGGGGCTACATCGCGTACAAGGGCTATTACAGCATGGAGGAAGTAATGAACGGTGGTCAGAGCAGCCGTATGGTGCTGGGAGGGCTTTCACAATGATCATTCAGGCAGAACTAAAGTGTACGCAGACCGGGTGTGAGGCAGACACCTGTGCCGTGGATAAGGTCATCGAGCTGCCAAGCCCGCGGTTCCAGCAGTTCAGCCGCGCACTGCTGGCTGACTATGATTTCATCGCAGAGAATAAAAACACTGTCCGGCACGATGATGACGCCAGACACTGTCTGCTCATCCTCGATGCGGAGGGAACGGACGGTTTCCTTGTTGACCCGCAGGGGTATAATTACGCCCGATACAGTGCCTTTGTCCCCAACGCCCGCAGCTTGCTGACGCCGGATATGGGGATCGACCGCAGCTACCTTTCGCCGGCAGAGCCTTGGCGCAACGAAAATCGGGATGAAATGCTCCGCATGACGCTGCGTGTTGAGGGAAAGCCGGACTACACCCTCGTCCTCCCCGCTGATGAGGAGTACCTGGACGCGGTGAAGGCTTACCTCGATATTGATGTTTTCGCGGATGCCATGCTCTGTGATATTCGCTTCAAGGTGCCTTATATTGGGGAACTGATCCGTGATACGGATTGCCCCGCCGTGGAGGATTACAACGATTTTGCCGAAGCCTTGGAGGACATCTGGCAGCAGGACGGGCTGCTTCTGACCTACGCCGCCGTGCTGGAGGCCGAGAAGCCGGAAACCCTGCACCGTGCCCGTGAACTCCTGCGAAATCTGGACAACTATCAGCGCATCACGGAGGACGCCTACGGTTACGGTCAGCAGCGATTGCAGGAAACGCTGGGGCTGGATGATGAGGCCATCTATGAGCTGGACGGCTACATGGATTTTGAGAAATACGGTCAGGACTGCATGGAAAACGACTGCGTGACAAAAACAGAGTTCGGCCTGCTGCGGCGCTTGGACCCGCCCTTTTCGGAGCAGCGGCAGGAGCAGAGGATGATGTAAGTAAAAGCGGCTCGATCCATTTGGAACGAGCCGCTTGATAGGCAGATAAACTGGAAATCGTCATCTTAATTCATTACCCTCGGCATCTAAGAATTCAAATTGCAGAGTGGAATTTGTATGGTCAGAAAGATAGAAGAAAACATACGGATAAGTATCATCCGGTATTACTTCTTCGTACACTTCATTTCCGGATGTGAATCTAACACTTTTACAATTTGTATTGTTTACTATAAACGCATATCCATCACCCCATTGAATATATGCAATGTCTCCGATTCTATCATCAATGGGCTTATAGGTTCGGATAAAAGTGTATTCAGCAGCATCCTCTTTTACCTCAACTTCCATGGGCAAATAATAGTGCTTCTGATATTCATTTCCTGAGATAAACCAAGCGATTGCTCTATTGTCATTGCCACACATTCCTGCATACTGCAAATCAATGGTATCGGAATCAGAAATCGGTATTTCTTCTCTTGCTTTTTCTATTAGTCCATCTGTGCCTTTGAGTGTCTTTCCACAAGCTGATAATGATAAAACCATAGTTATTATAAGAAATACAGCAATTTCTCTTTTCATTTTGTCCTCCCTGTTCTCTCAAATTTCGATTAGTCAGCCACATCATAGCATATCCCCCAAAATGTGTAAAGCCAAATTCCACACCGAAAGGAGATCTTAACCTTGAAAGATGCAACACAATTCCATATCCGGTCTGCCCGCCCGGAGGAGGCGGGCTTATTTTATACCCCGCACCCCGAAGAAGATACGCGGCTGGGTACCGTTGGCCATGTCCGTATGGACTTCGGTCGCAGCGGAAATGAGTTCTGGCATACATGGTGGCCGCGAGGACCGGAGGAGCTGAACAGCCCCGCATTCAAGCTGGAGCTGCAGGAGGTCGTGGACACGCTGCGGGAGAGTGTGCTGAAAAGCCGCTTTGCTATGGAGCGTTTTTGCTATGAACACGGCGGCAAAATCAGCGGCGGCTGGACACAAAACTACGGTTACATCGTGGAAACCGAGCATTACCGCTACTGCCTGCGCTGCAATCCATCCCCCGGAGATTACAACTGCTACTGTACGGCCTATGATCTGGATGTCCAGCGGCAGAACATGGCGCGGGACAAGCCCCTGGTGGGCCGCGTCACCTATGCCAATGGCGACGCGCAGGAGTTTGCCGATGCCGAAGCCTTTCTCAAGTGCGTGCGGGAGGAGCTTCCGTATCGCCCGACCACAGGCTTCCGTTACGAAGTGCTGACCGACGATCCCAGCGTCCGCAAGCAGGTGGATGACATGATCTTCGACTTCTACGGCGAGGAAGCCCCTTGTCGGCAGGAGGATCACGAGCCTCGACCCGAACAGGGCATGACCTTCGGGGGAATGTAATGGACGCTTCAAAAAAGCAGCGAGAGGCGGTCGCTTTCAAAAGCCTTGCCGAGCTGAAACGGTTCATCCGACCCGGAGTGGAGTTCAAGACCGTCAGCCACGCCAATCACGCGGATATGGTGGGGCTGACCCGTGTGGTGACCACAGTGCAGACGGTGGGCTTCTATTCCAAGATCAAGGACCAGCCGGAGCATCCCTTCTCCACCTGCAACCACGGCAAGGGCTTCTACACCGATTTTGGGAAAGCCGGCAACTACATCTTTGATGGTACGACGGTCAAGGTGAAGGATGCCCGAAAGCAAGATCGCGGCGTGATCTACGAGCTGGAGTTTTACGACAGAGAGCAAAACATGGAGGAAACGATAATGGACAGAAAAATGGTGAATTTTCTCAGGGAACAGTATCCCCCCGGCACCCGCATCCGGCTGAACGCTATGGACGATCCCCATCATCCCATTCTTCCCGGCACCGAGGGCGAAGTGGACTTCGTGGATGATGAGGGGCAAATTTTTATGAAGTGGGACAATGGCCGCACGCTGCCGCTCATCCCCGGCGAGGACAGCTTCACCGTGCTGCCGCCCAAGCTGACCACGCTCAAGTTGTATATGCCCCTGACCGCCGACCTCTACGAGCGGAACGAGTACGGCGATCTCGATGACAGCAGCACATTGCTGGAGGGCAGTGAACTGCGCGGCTACAAGGATCAGATCACGGCGGCACTGGTGAAGAACCGGATGCCGGAGGAAACGGAACGCGGTCTCATGCATTGGTATGATGAAGCCGACAGCGTTGACCGCAAGGTACGCTCCGCCGTCTTCACCGTGGAGAAGCGTGACCGGCAGCTCTGGGGCGTAGCGGAATGCCGCGTCGCCGGGGAGTTGTCGGACACAGAAATGGATACTTTGAAAGAGTTTATCACCGGACAGGCATCGGACGGCTGGGGCGAGGGCTTTGAGCAGCGGGAGATTTCCGTGGATGACGGCGGTGAATTGTATGTCCATCTTTGGAACTCTGACGAGTGGACCATCCAAACGGAGCAGGAATTGTTCGCCCCCAAGCTGGCGGAGGGTCTGCCGGAGCTGTGCTTCTCAACGCTCCCCGGTACCGGCGAGCTCATCTGTATCAAGCGCGGCGTGAGCGGCTACTACCCCAGCGATTGGAACACAGACGATCCCGCACATAACCGTGAGATAGCGGACTATAACAACGAGCGGCTTGGCGTGACGCAGGAGCAGCGGTTGGCAATGGAGTGCGGCAGTATGCACGGCTGGGGCGTCCCTGGTGCTGACCCGAAAACCTATGAGCAGAACGGGATGAAAATGGGAGGGATGACCCTTGGGTAAGAAAATACTGCGTGTGTATCTCGCTAAAAACGATACGCCGTATAGCGCAGCCTATGCCAAGCTGGAGCTGCCCGCCTCCCCGTGGGAGGTTTGGGACGCCATGGAAAAGGTGCGGCTTCAGACAGACGATATCCTGTACATGGAGGTCGAAGACTACTATGCCTTTGAGTATCTCTCGCCCCACTTGGATGGATTAGACATCAGCCTCAACGAGCTCAACGACCTCGCCGCACAGCTTGCGGCATTGGACGAGGTACAAGGGATCGCCTTTGAGGGGATGTTCTCCATAGAGGTGCAGAGAAAAGTAAACGCCAACGGCGGCGTCATCACGCTGCGGGATCTGCGGGATCTGGTGGTCAGCGCAAAAACCGACTGTTACCATGTGGTGGATGCCGCAGACGATGCTGCCCTCGGCCGGTTTTACGCAGAAAACGATTTTATCCCCGAACTGGATGGCATATCCGACGAGGTATTCGAGATGCTGGACTTCGCCGGCATCGGAAGAATGATGCGGTGCAGCGAAAACGGCGTTTTTGTGGGCAGCCTGTATGTGCTGCAGGATGGCGAGCTGACAACCGCGCCCCCCGTCCAAAAGACGCTGCCGGAAAAGCCGGGATACCTCTTCCGGCTCACGCTTGGACTGCATCCCGACATTGGCGATGCGCGCACGGTGACGCTGGATCTTCCCGCAGCAGAGGCGGAGCTGCTGGACGCACAGGAACAGCTCGGTGCGGAGGGCTGGGAGGGCGTCACGGTCATTGATTATGACGGGATCATCCCCTATGCGGCAGAGTTTGCAGACCTGCCAATGGAGCTGGAGGATTTTAATACCTTCACCAAGGCCGCGCGGGACATTCCGAGATCCGAGGTGCCAAAGCTGAAGGCTCTGCTGGAGCAGTTCGAGGTGCAGGACATTGAAACGGCGATGCTCTTAACAGAGCATCTGGCGGATTACATCCTCACGCCGAACCTCAGCTCACCGCAGGAGGCGGCGCTGGACCAGCTCTGCTTCATCATGAACCGTGAAGAAGCCGTTCGTCTGATCCCGTATGTGAACCTCTTCAACTACGGCGAGACAGTCATCCATGCGGACAACGCCGCCCTCACATCCTACGGCCTGCTGCACCGCGCGGACTATGAACCAATGCTCTCACCCATACAGCAAAAACAGGAAAAGGAGATGACGATGCAATGACCAGGGAACAGATCCAACACGAAGGCGACCGGCCGCTGTCCTGTGCAGCACAGGAGACATACCGATGCAGACCGGATGCTCTGAGCGATGATGAAAAGACGATCCTCTCCGCCATCGTTCTGCAAAAGGGCGAGGCGGAGGCTGCGGAGATTTTCGCAGAGTCACCGGAACAGCTGAGTGATTACACGATCCTCAAGGGCGTCAACAGCTACGCCGCGCTGGGCAGATACTACCTCGCCAACGAAACTACCGTCCCGGAGGAGCTGTACGAATACATGGATCTTGGCGCGCTGGGCTGCCGCTATGAGGACGAGCATCCAGGCGTGTTCATCGGCAGTGATTATGTGCAGTATCCAGCCGCCGAACAGAAACAGTCGATGGAAATGCAGGTAATGTAATCCCGTCAGGTCCCCGTCATGACCAAAGTGTAAGATCATTGTGGCAGGCACTGCTTTGCAATGTATGTAATGAGATCTTCCGGCGTGATCGTATCACCGGTGTGAGGTATCTCGCGCCATCTCTTCTGTACGGCAGGGTCAGGATTGCACATCGCGGCAATCATGGCAAGCCGGATCTCTTTTCGCACCTCTTCCACGGTAGTGTGATGTCTGCGGGCAACCTCCAGCAGAGCAGCATCGGCATTGATCTTCTTTTTCTTCATGATATCACTCCTATTGCTTTTTAGAACGGATATCGTTCTTTTAGAACTACAATAGCACAGGAGTTTTGGGGAAAAGTGTCGAACGCAGTCGAAAAAACAGAGGTTTGCTAAAAAGCAAACCTCTGCACCGATGTTACCACAATTCGTTGATCAAAGTGTCCAGCACATTCATCACCTTGCGCTGCCCTTCTGGGGACAGGGCTTTCAATCGCTCGGAGAGCTCTGTGGCGTGAAGCAGCGTTGCCGCATCCAAATTATCCTGAAGCAGCTCGTCCGTTCCAACCTTGAGTACATTGGCAATGGCGACCAGCTTATCCAGCTTTGGTGCTTTGACTCCGCGCTCGACCACGCTCATATGGTCAACGCTGTAATCAACAGCGGCAGCAAGCTCTTCCTGCGTCATACCGGCACGCTCACGGGCGGCTTTGATTCGTTTTCCCAATGCGATCTGATCCATGTGCAATCTCCTTTTGAACGGAATCCGTTCTTAAATTATATTGGAGAAGCTATTTGTTTCACAGGAGCGCACAGAACGGTGACCGTTCTAAAAGAACGAAACAAGCAAAACAATACACCAGGGGGCCGTATTCCCGGACGGGGAAAAGCGGCCCCTTCTTTTTTGCGCTGATTTGACCTCCTGCTCCGGGATAACGGACCCGGAAAGGAGGAACTGTGCCGATCAACAAAGCCCTTGCAGAGTATCTTGACCTCTACCACAAGGGCGAGGCGAACGCCGTCACCAGCCGGGAGCTGGAGTGTGCCTTCCGAATGCGCGGCTCTGAGCTGCGCCGGGAGATCAACGCCCTGCGGGGCGACGGCATCCCCATCTGCAGCTTTGACGGCGGCTACTACTATGCCGCCACCGAGGAGGAGCTGCGGCGCACCATCCGGCAGCTCCGCAGCCGGATCAAGAAAATCGCATTTGCGGAGCGCGGCCTGTCCCGCACCTTGCCTGACTATGAGGACACCGGTCAGCTCTCCCTCCCGCTGGAGGGAGGTGACACTTCTTGAACAGCTTTATTCCCTGGGTGGGCGGCAAGGGCAAGCTGCTGTGGATCATCAACAAGCTGATGCCGGACCGCTACACCCGCTTCATCGATGTGTTTGGCGGCAGCGGCACGGTGACCATGTGCCGCCCCATCCAGCGCGGCTGCATGGAGGTCTACAACGACTTCAACGGCAATCTCACCAACCTGTTCTGCTGCGTGAAGAACCGCCCCATGGCACTGCTGGCGGAGCTGGGCTTCCTGCCGCTGAACACGCGGGATGACTTCAACGTCCTTTACAAGTTCTTCTCCAAGGGCGAGTTCACGGATGACTACCTGCAGGAGGAGATGGATCTGACGGAGGTCTACCTCAAGCCGCCCGACGCCGAGGCCATCCGCGCCCTTATGCTGGAGCGCACGCCCCGCGGGAGCATCCGCCGCGCGGCGGACTTCTTCAAGCTTATCCGCTACAGCTTCAGCGGCGGCGCCAAGTCCTTCGGCGGCAAGCCCTGCGACATCCGCCGTTTCTTTCACCTGATCTGGGAATGCTCCCGCAGGCTGGCGAATGTCATCGTGGAGAATAAGGACTTCGAGGAGGTCATCCGTCAGTACGACCGGGCAGGTGCCGTGATCTACTGTGACCCGCCCTACTACAAGGCGGAGAGCTGCTACGAGGTGGAGTTTCCCCCGGAGGATCATCAGCGGCTCCATGATGTACTGGTCACCTGTGAAGGATACTTCATCGTTTCCTACAACTACCAGGACTACATCTGCGAGATCTATCAGGATTGCTATATCTTCCGCACCTCCCGTCCCAACAGCATGTCCCAGACGGCAGGCAGCGAATATGAGGAGATCGTCATCACCAATTATGACCCCCGCAAAGCCTGCTGGCAGCTCTCTATGGATAGTCTGCTGGGTGGCGATGGCGACACCCGCTACGAGCTGATCCATGAGCCGGAGCATCCCTTAAAAATCTGAACAATAAAAGGAGAAGCAGCATGAAATTTGTAAAATACAACGACAACAAGAGCGTCACCATCCCTCCCGCCGTTCTGACCGTCTGCGGGCTGGACGATGAGGGGAAGCTGGAAATGGCCGGCGCCAAGGGCGCGGTCATTTTGTCAAAGAGCGAGATGACCGCCATGGAGATGGTGCGCACGATCCTCGCCCTGACGGACCGCGCCGGTCAGCTGATGAGGGAGCTGACGGACCTCTGCGGCAGCTGCGAGGGCTGCACCGAGGGGCACTGCACCTTCCGCGACGCGGACATCGAGGAGCTGATCCGCCCCGCCGTCACCGTTCCCGATTGGGCCAGAGCGGAAGCGGACATCGCGCCCGACGCCAAGCTGGACTGCCATGTGGACGAGGGCTCCGGTGTGATCACCGTGTGCGAGACATTTTACGACCACGACCTCTCCGATATTCCCGCCGAGCTGCTGGAGGCCCTGCGCAAGTCCGGCTGCTGCCTGTCCGTACTGGAGGATCTGCTGATGGAGGACGATGTCATCTACGATAAGTGATACCGTAGGTATTCAAAGAAGAAACGAGGCGAGAGATCCAAATGAATGAAACCTATCCCTACCCGTATTCCGCTGCTGAAGCCCGTAAGCGGAACGAACTTTCCCTTTGGCGGGAGAGCCACAAGGCAAACATCGCCTGCCGGGATGCTATCGAGGACGCCATCCGCCAGAATTTCGATGGCATGAACCTTCAGACAGATTGTTTAAAGGCCGTGCTGGACGAATACGGCTACAAGCGCACCGCATGGGTGCTTGCCAATACCCTGCATGAACTCAAGTGGGACGGGCGTTTCAGCTACGCCAACAAGCATTGGGCAGAGAAGATATATATTCCCACAGATCTCATCCACAACAGCGATTTTGTTGTCCGAAGCCATCCGGCCGTGCTGGATGGCTTCGTCAGTTTCTACCGCAAGGCGGTGCAGGCGTTAAATCTCTTCGGCGCGGAGCACTGTGTCGGTGACCGCGCCGAGCAGGACTATACCGGCAAGGTGCTGGTGCTGTCACCGGATACGCTGAAGGAATCCTGCTGGAGCCAAGAAAACCAACTCTGGTATGCCCATGACGGCTTTGGCTGTTCGCCTCACGCCATTGGGCGTTCGGTGCGCTGCACCTGCCTGGGTGACGGCGAGATGACACGCTGGAATCGGCACGAGTTCATCGGTGTGCTGGACGAAAAATATCTACCCGACTGGGCGCGGGAGAAGCTCATGGAGCTGACCGCACCACGGCAGGAGGAACCGGCCGCAGGTGAGATGAAGCTGGAATGATCGGAGGTGAAATAAGTGCAGCGCATCTTCATTGATAACCATGACCGCGTCCTCTATTACAGCAATCCTGCCGGATACATCGCGGAAAAGGAGGCGGTGGTGGATACCATGTTCCAAACGCAGGAGCTGGAGCGTTTTCTGCAAAAGCAGGCGCTCACCATCCGCTGGGAGGACGGTGTCTATGACCGCCTCCTGCTGGGGCAGAGGGGCGGCCGCTTCGATCCGGAGGCTCCGCCCCTGAAAAGCTGCCGTGTGTGGCAGCTCACGCGGGACAGCCCCATCAATATGCGCTTCATCCCGTATGAAGCCCTGCTGGAGCGTTTCGGACAGCCTGACCGTAAGCACTACGAAACAGTCTATGACGGTCTGGTCGGGACCAATGACCCGGAGGAGATCTACATGCTCTTCCGCGACCCGGTTCCAGGCTACGACGGCAGACCCATCGGCATCTCGGATGTGCTGGAGCTGTACGACGCCGACGGCAGCGAGTTCTACTACTGCGACCGTGTCGGCTTCCGGCAGATCGAGTTTGCACCCCAGCAGGAAATGGATCTGTGTCCGTGAACTGAGCACCCGGCCGGGTGCTTTTTTCATATCCAAATCAGAAAAGGAGGAATCCCAATGCCCAAAGCCCAAACCAGGGCAACAGCGCCCACCCCTGCACCGGATACCCCGCTCCCCGTGGAGTACGCCGTGCGCATCTATCCCGTGAAGGACAGCAAGTACACCCTCGCCAACGCCAATGTGGATATCAACGGCGTATTCGCCATTCGCGGCGTGAAGGTCATCCGCAGCGAAAAAGGGCCCTTTGTCGCCATGCCGCAGTACAAGGACAGCCATGGGGACTACCACGACATCTGCTTCCCCTGCACGAAGGAGGCCCGCCAGCAGTTCAACGATGCGGTGCTGAACGCCTACGAGCAGTCGCTCCAGCAGGCCCAGCAGCCGGACAATGCTCCCGCCGCGGAGCAGGTCATGTAAGTCGCCCACAACATAAAACATATAACTTGGAGGAAATTATCACATGAAGAAGTTTATCAAGAACACCGTCAATTCCATCCGCGCCAAGGCCATCCGCCTTGCCGCCACCCGCCGCTCCGGTGAGGGCTACATCGACACCGCCGTCAAGATCCTAATCGCCGTGGTGCTGGGCGCGCTGCTGCTGGCGGGCCTCTACGCTTTGTTCGGCGATGTGGTCATGCCCACATTGAACCAGCGTATCAAGGATATGTTCAACTACGCCGGCGCGCTGGGCGGCTGATCCGTGGCATCCGTCCTGCAGGGGACGCTGTTCCTCATCGGACTTATGAGCGCGGCATGGACGGATCTCCGGCGCAGGCAGATCTATGACCTTTCCGGTATCATCATCGCAGGGGCGGGGCTGATTTCCTTCAGCCCCGCCCGGCTTCTCGGCCTGGCGCTGGCCGTCCCATTTTGGCTGGCAAGCCGGAGAGGACGCGGCGGCATGGGAGATGCGCTGCTTATCGCCGCCTCCGGCTTCCTGCTGGGCTTTCTGCGCGGAGTCGCCGGACTGGTGCTGGCACTGGTGCTGTACTGCCTTTTCTACCTTGCAATAGCCGCCCTGCACAAGATCCGCAGGCAAGAGCGCCCACCGGAGAGCTATCCATTCGCGCCATTTCTTGCAGCGGGCTTCTTTACCGCATATATCATCTAAGAATAAGGAGGACTTGCTCCATGAGTATTTTCAAAAACCGCACGGTCATCGGCGTCATCTGCATTCTGCTGGCGCTGGTGATCTGCTTCGGCATCACGCCGCTGTTCAATCAGAGCATCAGCCAGAGGTCAGAGATCGTCCGCGTCACAAAAGACATTCACGCCGGCGAGCTCATCACCAGGGACATGGTCACCACAGCCGAGGTCGGCTCCTACAATCTCCCCTCCGGCCTTATGACCGCGAAAGACAATGTAGTGGGCAAATACGCCAAGGCGGATCTTGCCGTTGGCGATTATATTCTCGCCGCCAAGCTCTCGGACGCGCCTGCCGCCGAAAATGCGTATCTCTATAATCTGGATGGCACGAAGCAGGCCATCTCCGTCACCATCAAGAGCTTCGCCACAGGACTGTCCGGCAAGCTCCAGAGCGGCGACATCGTATCAGTCATCGTGGCGGACTACCCGGAGGACGGCGAAACCACCATCCCCGCCGAGCTGCAGTACGTGGAGATCATCTCTGTTACCGCCAGCACCGGCTATGACGCCAATACCGGTGAAGCCACAGGGGAGGAAAAAGAGCTTCCCTCCACCGTGACCTTCCTCGTTCTGCCGGAGCAGGCCAAGGTGCTGGCGGAGCTGGAGCAGGTCGCCAAGCTCCATTTAGCGCTCGTCTACCGCGGCACAACAGATGGCGCAAGGCAGTTCATCGAGGCGCAGGACACGCTCATTGAGGAGCTGTACGCAGAGCCGGAGGAAGATCCCATTGAGGAGGGCGAAGCTGCCGACCCCGCCGCAGCTACGACGGGGAGTGAGGTGACAGGATGAATTTCAGAAAGGCCAGCATCTTTCAGCGCGACACAGAGAAGCCGGAGGAGCAGAATGACAGCGGCGGTATGCTGGCGGTCTGGGGCAGCCCCGGCAGCGGAAAGACAATAACGGCGGTGAAAATCGCAAAAATGCTCTCCGCCAGAAAGAAAAATGTCATCCTTCTGCTCTGTGACATGGCCGCACCCATGCTGCCGTGCATCTGTCCCGCGGACGCTCTGGAGAGCAATGGCTCTCTTGCCGGCGTCCTGGCAGCCGCCCGCATCAGCGAGAACCTCATCAAGCATAACCTTGTCACCTTTAAGCGCAACAGCTGCCTTGCGGTATTGGGGCTGCTCGAGCGGCAGAACGAGTACAGCACCCCGCCCTTTACGCAGAAGCAGGTGGTAGAGCTGCTGGACGGCCTGCGTCAGATCGCGCCCTATGTCATCGTGGACTGCGGCAGCTACATTGCCAACGACATCCTCTCCGCCGTGGCGCTGATGGAGGCGGACAGTATCCTGCGCCTTGCCAACTGCGACCCCAAAAGCGTCAACTACTTTGCCAGTCAGCTCCCTCTGCTGGACGGGCCCGAGTGGGACATGGACAAGCAGTATAAGGTGGCATCCAATGTGAAGCCCTATCAGGCAGCGGACCACATCGGCAAGGTGCTGGGCGACACGGCCTTCGTGCTGCCCTATTCGCAGGAGCTGGAGGAGCAGTATCTGGCGGGCAACCTGCTTGCCGACCTCGCCCTCAAGGACAGCCGCCCCTTCCGCAAGGAGTTAGAGTGTATCATTGCGGAGGTGTTTTAATATGGCTCTTGGCGAAAAGCGAAACGGCTCGGTCTTTGCCACAGCTGCACAGCGGCGGGACGCGGCGGAATATCAGGTCACCTCGGAGCCGGAGGTCATCCCCGTAGTGGTGGACGACACGCCGCAACGGACTCTGAACACCGACATTGGCACCCTCGGACGGGCGCACAACCTGTTCTTTACCCCGTCGGCAGAGGGCAGGGACTTCAATTCCGTGCTGCAGGAGGTGCAGGAATACATCTCCGGCGCCTACGCCGCACTCATCACCGGGGGCGGCGAGGACTCCAAGGAACAGCTCATGCGTTACATCACCAAGTACCTGCAGGACCGGCGTATCGCCGTAGCAGGCATGACGCAGACGGAACTGGTGGACGCCATCTATTCCGAGATGGCGGAGTTCGGCTTCCTGACCCGCTATATCTACGCCGACGGCATTGAGGAGATCAACATCAACTCGTGGCGGGATATCGAGGTGCAGTATTCGGACGGTCGAAGCGAAAAGCTCACGGAACACTTCGACTCACCGGAACACGCCCTCGCCGTCATTCGCCGTATGCTCCACGCCTCCGGCATGGTGCTGGACAATGCCAGTCCCTTGGTTACGGGACACCTGACCCGCAACACCCGTATTGCCGCTATGAAGTCCCCCGTGGTGGATGAGGATGTGGGCGTTGCCGCCTCCATCCGAATCGTCAACCGCCATAATCTCAGCCGTGAGGATCTGCTGCGCAGCGGCACGGCCACAGAGGAAATGCTGGACTGGCTTTCCGTATTTTTGCGCTATGGGATCTCCATCTGCGTGGCTGGCGCCACCTCCTCCGGCAAGACCACGGCGGCAGGCTGGCTGCTGACCACGATCCCAGACAGCAAACGCATCTTCACCATCGAGAACGGCTCCCGTGAGCTGGAGCTGGTGCGGGAGGAAAACGGTAAGGTGGTAAACTCGGTGGTCCATACCTTGACACGTGACAGCGAAAATGAGCGTCAGCGGATCGATCAGATCGCACTGGTGGATATCTGCCTGCGCTTCAACCCGGACATCCTGGTGGTGGGTGAGATGCGCGGCGCCGAGGCCAATGCCGCGCAGGAGGCCGCCCGCGTGGGCGTGGCGGTGTTGACTACCATCCACTCCAACTCCTGCGAGGCGACCTACCGCCGCATGGTGTCCCTGTGCAAACGAGCCGTGGATATGTCCGACGAAACGCTTCTCAGCTATGTGACGGAGGCATACCCCATCGTGGTATTCTGCAAGCAGCTGGAGAACAAGCAGCGCCGCATGATGGAGATCATGGAGTGCGAGATCCTGCCCAATGGGGATCGCCGCTACAACACGCTGTTCCGCTATGTCATCACGGAGAATCACATGGAGAACGGAAAATTCGTCATCGAAGGACATCACACGCAGGTGAATGAGATCTCCGTGAGTCTGCGCAAACGCCTGCTGGAAAACGGTATGCCCAATGAGGAGCTGCAGGCTCTTTTGGAAACCAAGAAGGAGGTGAACGCCACTTGACAGCCCTGCTGCTGACTGCGTGCGCCGGCATGATCACCGGCGCATTTCTTATCTTCCGTATCTCGCCCATGGATTTCACGCTGGGTGTGTTCCGCCGGTTGACCGCCGGGCCCAAAAGCATCCGGGATGAGATCAATGAGACCACCCATCACAAAAAGCCCGGCTTCTTCCGCCGTGAGATATCGGAAGCGCAGACGATCCTGCAAGCCACCGGCAAGGAGGAACGCTTTCCCGTGCTGTGCGCGGCATCCCTGCTGCTCTTTGCCGTGGGTGCGGGCATCGCCATCATCATGAATAACCTCTTGCTGGTGCCGGTGCTGGCGGCCGGCATGATGTTCCTGCCCTTTTGGTACATCAAGCTCACGGCCGGACACTATAGGAAAGCTGTTACCGCCGAGCTGGAAACGGCGCTCTCCATCATCACCACGGCCTACCTCCGCAGTGAGGATCTGCAGACCGCCGTGGAGGAGAATATCAATTATCTGAACCCGCCCGTGCAAGGCGTGTTCCGCAGCTTCCTCACCCGCATCAAGCACATCGACCCGGATGTGAATGCGGCGTTGGCGGAGCTGAAGTCTGCCATTGACAATGAGGTGTGGCGGGAGTGGTGCGAGGCACTCTCCGCCTGCCAGTATGACCACAGCATGAAAAGCACCCTTAATCCCATTGTGGCAAAGCTCTCGGATATGCGCATCATCAATGGGGAGCTGGAGAATCTCGTATTCGCGCCTCGCAAGGAATTCATCTCCATGGCGGCGCTGGTGGTGCTGAATATCCCGCTGCTGTACTTTCTCAACAAGGACTGGTATGCAACCTTGATGACCACCGTACCCGGCAAGGCGGTGCTGGCGGTCTGTGCCGCCGCTATCTTTCTCTCCTTTGCCAGAGTGGTCAAGCTGACCCAGCCCATTGAATATCGGAGGTGACGGACATGACGATCTTACTGTTCCTTTTCGGCGTGGCCGTTGCCGCGGGCTTGTTCTTCATTCTGGCGGACATTCTGAAGCTGCCCCGCCTCTCCACGGAGAAGGCCCTCCTGTCCGCAGGGCGAACCGAGAAAAAGCGGATGAAGTCTCTGGACGCCATCTTCCTTGGCTGGGCCATCAAGCTCTCCAAGTATATCCGCATGGATGAATACAAGAGGCATCGGCTGGAGCGCACGCTGAGTGCCGCCGGCATGGACATGACACCGGAGGTCTATTTGGCCTATACCATCCTCAAGCCTGCCGCCGCGCTGCTGGCGGTCATTCCGTGTCTGCTGATCTTCCCTCTGCTCTCGCCCATCGTGGTGCTGCTGTCGATATTGCTTTACTTCAAGGAGAGCCGCAAGGCGGAGGAAAAGGTCACCGAACGCCGCGAGAAGATCGAGGGAGAGCTGCCCCGCTTTGTTGCCACAGTGGAGCAGGAATTGGGCGCAAGCCGTGATGTGCTGACGATCTTGGAAAATTACAAGCGGCACGCCGGTCCCGACTTCGCCCGTGAACTGGATGTGCTGACGGCGGATATGCGCTCGTCCTCTTACGAAGCGGCACTGGTTCGCTTCGAGGGCAGGCTGGCGTCGCCCATGCTCTCGGACATCGTGCGCGGGCTCATCGGCGTCCTACGCGGGGATGACGGGCGCGTCTATTTTCAGATGCTCTCGCACGACATGAAACAGCTGGAGCTTCAGCGGCTCAAGGCGCAGGCGGCAAAGATCCCGCCCAAGATCCGTGTGTATTCCTTTGTCATGCTGGTCTGCTTTATGCTCATCTACATTGTGGTCATCCTCATGCAGATCCTCACCTCGATGGGAGGGCTGTTCGGATGAGAAACAAATGGAAGAAACGCTCCGGCGAGGGCTACATCGATACCTGCGTCCTCATCCTCTGCGCCATGCTGGTGATCGCATTGGCGGTGAAGGTGCTGCCGGTGTATGTGGCGAAGCAGCAGCTTGACACCTTCGCCGCCGAGCTGGTGCGGGAAGCCGAGATCACCGGCAGAGTCGGGAGTGAAACGACCTCCCGCGCGCAGGTGTTGTCTGAGCGGTTGGAGATCGACCCGGACATCCGCTGGTCCCGCACCGGCCGCATCCAGCTCAATGAGGAGGTGACGGTGACGCTGACCATGGATGTGGACATCGGCTTCGGTGGGCTTGGCAGCTTCCCCATTGAGCTGACGGCACAGGCCAGCGGCAGATCGGAGGTGTACTGGAAGTGAGAAAACGACTCTTGCGCTCTCGCTCCGGTGAGGGCTATCCCATGGTCATCGCCGTGACCCTCTGCCTGCTCATGCTCTTTATGGTCATAGCGGAATATTTCCGGGTGAACATCATCGTGCAGGGCGTGCGGGACGCGGTGCAGCAGGCGGTCATTGCCACGGTCAATGAGAACTATGACGATGTGTACCACTCTGTGCGGGAGGGCTATGCCGCAGGTTGGTTCCCGGAGGGGGACGGCGAGTGGTTCGAGTCCATCGACGCCGGTGACATCTACGGCAACCTGTCCTATATCCTCGGCCTTACCACAGATGGCGAAGGCTACATGAAATACGCCGGAAACGAGCTGGAATATACGCTCTCCGACCTGTCCGTTCATATCTCCAACAACGCCATCGCCTCAGGCCGGAGCGAGGGGTATCTCGCAACCGCCACCCTCCATCTGGAGGTCCCCACCCGCTTTGCCGGACGGGTGCTGCCGCCCGTGAGCCTAAATCTGCAGGTGCAGGCCAAGTATATCCCGAAGTTTTAGTTCTTTTCACTTCTTGCAGTAGACTTCCGAAGAAAGCTGTGGTATGTTCGGGATAAGAAGAAAAACCACTGACCCCTACAAAGGAGGAGTTCGACCTATGACAGACAAAACAAAACGCATCATCCTCATTGCGGCAGGCGTCCTGCTCTGCGCGGCACTGGTGGTGGGGATCGTCAGCCGCCTTGCGGCGGTGCCCATGCCCATCGACCCCGCCATCCCGGACGATACACCCAACACGAAAGATCCGGTAGTGAACATCAGCGATCCAGAGGTAAAGGTGGATAGCAGGACGGATGGTAAACAGCATGATCCCGGCAGGGATGCTGCCAGCTCCGGTACAGAGCAGACCATTCAGGGTACGCCCACCAAGCCGGACGCACCGGAGCATCCCGGCAAGACGGAAAAGGACCATGCGGCGGACGATGTGCCGGAAGCGGACCGCAACAAGGAAACGCCGCCCACCTACAAGCCGGAGCAGACTGAGGGGAAGCCCCAGCCTACGGAGCCTGCAGGTGGCAGCACCAATGATGCCGGACAGGTGTATGTCCCCGGCTTCGGCTATGTGACGCCCAGCGGTCCCAACGATGGCGGAACACTGAATGATATGTATGAGAACGGCAACAAGATCGGTATCATGGGCGGCTGACCTCGCCCTTCCAAGAGAGACACGGCTGAGAAACGGCCGTGTCTCTTTTTATCTTCACGACTGGAGGAATGCGTATGAAAAGGATATTATCCCTGCTGCTGGCATTGGTGATAGCGATATCCGCCGCCGTTCCCGCCTATGCCACAGGAGATGGCAACTTTGACGGCGGTGGAGGCAGCATGGGGGACGGTACCAAGACCAACTACTGGAATCCCGGCATGGACGGCGTGAGAGTGTCTATCGTGGATGTAGGTTCCCATTCTGTAGTGCGAACCCCCATCGACTTAACCAACAAGGTTCCTATAGCAAATGTTGCTCACTTCGGAAAGGTGTCCAAGTTGTCTTACAATGCGGGACGAGGATTGTCCGTATCGGTCAGCGGATATTCCTATCGAAACCCAAGTCAGAGCCTGCCCAAGATCATCTCTACGAGCAGCAGCAAAGCCAGCATCGCCGCGATTCGCAGCTATTTCACCGATGAACAGGTCATCCGAGCGATTGCCGGATATGTGGGAATCGACTTTGATTTGCTTATCAGTGGAGATTACAGAATCGTAGTGGAGCCGCTGGCCTATCTCTGCTACAACGGTCAGCAGTTTGCCATGACCGCCACGGAAGCGGCTCTGTATGACCAGGTCGTCAACGGCGATCTCAGAAAGAAGCTGGGGACGCTCACCCATAAGAATCTGCCGCTGGCGATTTTTCTGGAGGAAGCGGATCTCGGCTACACTGCATGGTCCGGCAGCCGCACGGAGAAGGCGTCCAACGGCGACATCATCTCCTCTCTTGGCATCGGCATCGTCCGCTTCAACGAGGTGACCACGCCGCCCCAACCCGGCGAATATGACTACGAATACCGCGTCAACACAGAAGTCATCACCTCCGTGGAGGTGCGCGGCGGACAGTCCGACCCGGACAACCCCGTATCGGTACGCTTTAACATTCAGGGCAGGACTTACACTGTAAGCAATGTCTACTACCCGGACGGCGACAGCCAGCTGGCGTGGGTGCGCTGGCGTACTCCCGCGGAACCCTGCGTCATAACGATTTCCGTCAGCGTGTACGGCGGCGGCTCGGCGCAGGGTACCATCACCTGCAATATTGTGGATCTGGACGGCAATGACCCGCCCAACCCGCTGGCGGATGACCGCAATGATGCTTTCCGGCTATCCTCTATTCCAGAGAAAGAGCAAGTGACTTCGGCGTCCTGGGGCATCTGGTCACCGTGGTGGCAGGAGAATTGGGAGTGGGTAGAAAACTGGCAGAAATGCTGGCACACAGACCGCTGGACGGATGCGGACGGCAAGACCCACAGGGACCGCTGGTACCATTGGGTGGATAACGGCTGGTGGGAGGACCATGGCTGGTGGGAGTTTGACTACAACGGCTACTCCGCAAGCCTGACTGCATCCATGCGCACCACGCCGGATGAGAAAAGCCCCACGGCGACCGCATCCACGCTGAAAAGCGGCTATGGCGTTCAGGAGAAGGTGACTGCAAAAGTCACCACAAATCAGAGTGCGGCGGTGACGGCGGCGCAGAATGCCGTGACCTATTTCCCGGAGTTTGGCTATGAGAGCTATTGGCGGCTGCTGGAGGCAGAAATCTCCGGGCGAAGCACGACTTTCCAGTTCAAAGCCAACCCCTACAGCACCTACAACCGCCGCACCCACTTCACGCCCATCTGGTATCCGGACGGCAGCTATACGCCCTACACATGGCTTCTGGATTGCTGGACGCCGGCAGGAATGCTCTCCATGAACCTGACGGACAGCGTCACCATCCGGGGGAATCTTTGGGAGGAGTGGCATATTGCTCCCGCAAAACAACGATAGAAACGGAGGAACTTATGAGAAAAAAGAGAATCCTGATTCTGACCGCCCTTGTGCTGCTTCTGTGCTGTGCTTTTTCCGCCACGGCCTTTGCCGCAGGCACAGGCGATGTGGCAGGCGCGGTGGAAAGCACATGGCAGACGGCATCCGGTCAGATCAAGACCGTGGTGAACAATGTAGTCTTTCCCGCCATCGACCTGATCCTGGCGGTATTCTTCTTCGCCAAACTTGGTACGGCTTATTTCGACTTCAGAAAAAGCGGCCAGTTCGAGTGGACGGCGCCCGCCATCCTGTTCGCGTGCCTCGTGTTCACGCTAACAGCACCGCTGTACATCTGGCAGATCATCGGAATTTGAGGTATAGGCAATGACATTTTACGAACAGGAGCTTCGGAAGATCGTTGGAGAGCGGTACCCCGACGCCACTTATGTGGGCAGAGCCTGCTATGTGCGCCTGAATGACATGAATCGGGCGAAGATCCAATTCGTCACCGGCATGATCGCCAGCCAGTACAATGCCCTGCAGCTGACGATCCTCAACCGCAGCGAAGGACAGGTGGATACCCTGCGCCTTCGCTTTTCGGATCTGCTGGGGACAAAGATGACCTCAAATCCCAACTTCCGAAATGGTGTAGAACCGCACATTTGGGATGACTATGGAACGGTGAGCTGGTATTTGTATCACCCCACCCGGCAGGACTATGAGGTGCTGTCCGGCGCGGTGTCAGACTATCTGGAGGTATTTCAGGATATGAGCCAGTCCGCTGACCGGGCGTGGGAGCAGACAATGTAACAAAAGTGTGATTTGAAGGCCGTACCAGCTGTACGGCCTTTGCCATATCCCAAAGCAGCTGGTGCGGCCTCACCCGGAGGTGAAACCGATCAATGTTTATTTGGGATTTTGTTGCCGATAAGATACTCGGCCAGATCGTGGATTGGTTCTACGGTCAAGTCGTGGGTTTCCTCGGCAACTTCTTTTCGGAAATGGGAAACATGGGCGCGGAGCTCTTCACCATGGATTGGGTGCAGAGCATTGTGCTGTTCTTCTCCTATTTGGCATGGGCACTCTACGGCACAGGGCTGGTGGTGGCCTGCTTTGAAACCGGCGTGGAGTATTCCAGCGGCCGCGGCAACATCCGTGAGACCGCCCTCAATGCCATCAAGGGATTTATGGCTGTCAGCCTCTTCACCGTTGTTCCGGTCCGGCTTTATGAGCTGTGCG
This sequence comes from Neopoerus faecalis, assembly GCF_029218125.1. Lineage (NCBI taxonomy): Bacteria > Bacillati > Bacillota > Clostridia > Eubacteriales > Oscillospiraceae > Neopoerus > Neopoerus faecalis. Next base: position 23,746 of record NZ_JARFXX010000007.1, read on the forward strand.
TTTCGCTGCAGGGGACCTTCACCGCGGCGCTCACCGGCTATGGGACTTCCATCGGGGATGTGGCCGGAGAGGTCATGAAGGAGTTCAACGCCGTGGAATCGATATCCAATCTGACGGCAGGGCCGCTGCTGGGCTTCGGCAGCATCACCAGCGGGATCATGATCCTGTTCTGCATCATCCTTATGGCGTATGCGATCATCAAGGTCTTCTTCGCCAATCTGAAGCGCGGCGGCATCCTGCTGATCCAGATCGCCGTGGGAAGCCTCTATATGTTCAGTGTCCCTCGCGGATATACGGATGGCTTTATCCAATGGTGCAAGCAGATCATCGGCCTATGCCTGTCGGCGTTCTTGCAGGCGACGATCCTTGTCGCCGGACTTATGGTGTTCAAGGATCATGCCCTGTTAGGGCTTGGACTCATGCTCTCCGCCGGTGAGATCCCCCGTATTGCGGGAGCCTTTGGACTGGATACCTCCACCAAGGCAAACCTCATGAGTGCTGTCTATACCGCGCAGGCCGCCGTCAACACCACGCGCACGGTCGTACAGGCGGTGGCGAAATGAGCAGACTGACGATGGGCAGCTTGTTCGATGGCATTGGTGGGTTCCCTTTGGCCGCGATCCGCAGTGGCATCACGCCGGTGTGGGCGTCGGAGATCGAAGCCTTTCCCATTGAGGTGACAAAGCTGCGTTTCCCCGATATGCTCCATGTGGGCGACATCACAAAGCTGAATGGCGCAGAGCTGCCGCCCGTGGACATCATCTGCGGGGGCAGCCCATGCCAGGATCTGTCTGTTGCCGGCGCAAGGGCAGGTCTTGCCGGAGCGCGTTCCGGCCTGTTCATGGAACAGGTCCGACTGGTAAAGGAGATGCGAAATGCAGACATACAAAGAGACCGAACAGCTTTCGATGTTCGGCCAAGATTTATGGCATGGGAGAACGTGCCCGGCGCCTTCAGCTCGGGAACGCCCAAGGGCGAAGACTTCCGGATCGTTTTGGAGGAGATCGTCCGCGTTAAATGCGATTCCGTTTCAGTCCCTCGACCTGACTCCGGGCGCTGGGAATCTGCTGGGCGAATTCTATTGGGAGCTGATTTCTCCCTGGCGTGGCGGTGCCTCGACGCTCAATACTGGGGTGTCGCCCAAAGACGCAAAAGAATCTTCCTTATCGCAGATTTTGCAGGCAGATCCGCCCCTAAAATACTATTTGTCCCCGAAGGCCTGCCTGGGCATCCTGCGCCGGGCCTTTGAGCGCGGCAAGGAACTGCCGAAGAAACTGGAGCGTGCCCTAAAGATCCAGGCGGGGCTCATGCGCCCAGACGGACAGCCCACAGGATTAGAAGCGTACCACATCAACCAGCGGGATGAGGGCATCGACCTGCACGGCGTATCTGGCGCGTTGATGGCAACCACCAATATGCAGATGCAGACCTTCGTGACACAGCCGGATGAAGCTGTTGAGGGCTTTGACGGCTACAACGGCGATCTGACTGGCGATGTAGCGGCCACGCTCGGCGTCAACTGCGGGATGTCTACCGGAAGAAATGGAGTCATGGCCTTTGCCGCCAATCAGCGGGATGAGGTGCGCGACCTGCACGATTTGGCGGGCGCGCTGGGCGCACAACCAGGGATGAAACAACAGACCTTCGTAGCTTCAGGCGTTGTGACCAAAGGCAACGGGGATTGCTTCCTTTCCGAGGAACGGCACACGGCACTATCAGCAGGAGGTGGGCAGGCAGGACAGGGTTACCCCTGTGTGCTGACTGCTGCCTTCTCCGCTGGTCAAGGCAGCAAGGCCGGTGGTATCGGGTATCAGGAAGAATGTTCTCCTACGCTGAAAGCGGCGGAAAGCGGCACGAACATGGTGCCGTCTGTTTTGTGCCTCAACGACCAGGGCGGCAGCGTGATGGATTGCTCTGAGAATGTGTCCGGTACTCTGCGGGCGCAGGAGCACGGACACCAGCCTCTCGTATATGAAAACCACGGCGTTGACAGCCGCTACACCGGCCCGCACAAGGTAGCCCCTACCATGTCCGCACGATACGGCACGGGCGGTAACAATGTGCCGCTGGTCGAGCAGGAGGCAGATGCCATCTGCATTGCAGGCAACATTGTCGACCGGCAGCCGCAGAACGGCGGCAACGGTCTTGGCTGTCAGGACGAGCTGGCCTATACGCTGACTGCCACAGATCGGCACTGCATCTATGCCCGTCAGCGGGTGGATGAGTTCAAGGACGGTGAGGTGGTCAGCACGCAGAGTGCCCGCCAGCATAAGGACGCCACCGACCTTGTCGTGGATGTGGCAGGACTTGACTGCCGCAATGCTGTCGAGAATGGGGATTTATGCGGGACTCTCCAGAAAGGAACTTCCGGCAGTTCCCTCAACTCCATTCATCCGATCCGCAACGGACTGCTTATCCGTCGTCTTACTCCGCTGGAGTGTGAAAGACTGCAGGGCTTCCCGGACGGCTGGACGGATATACCCGGTGCTTCGGACAGTGCCCGTTATAAAGCGTTGGGCAACAGTGTGGCGATACCCTGCGTGGAGTTTATTATGTCGCGGATCGCCGCCGCGCTTTTATGAAGCAGAGCGTTGACAACGGGGGTTAAGTCGGGGTATAATATCCTTGAAAGACGAGGTGACAGACATGAATAACAGGGAGCAGCTAAGGCGCATCACGGAACTGACCGAGCAGATCGCCGGACTGCCGAAGGGGTATCTTTCCAAAAAAACCATCGGCGGAAAGGTCTATTACTATCACCAGTGGTCGGAAAACGGTGTCAAGCAGAGCCGCTATCTGCACGACAGTGAGATCGCGCCGCTGGCAGATAAAATCGAAAAGCGCAAGGAACTGCAGGCGCAGCTGCGCATGCTGAAATCACAGAAAAGCAGACGAAATGAGGCGACAGGTATGAAATGCACCTTTATGCATAAACGAACCCCCGTGGCAGAGCTCGAGCTGGACGATGTGACCGGCTTTATACAAAAAATTGGCAGTGTCTACGCACCGGAGCATCTGCCTATCGGCATCCCTGTGCGAAACGAGATCGCCGACCGCGCGGCGTTTAACGACTGGTGGCGGGATCGCTCTATTCCGGCAAGCCGCAGCGGTGTGCGGGAAGCACTGGAATCGTTGGGGGTGGCAGACACCAAAATGCTGCTCATCCGCTGCTACGGGCTGAGCCTCTCGGATCAGTACTGGATTTGTCCGGAAGGCGCGGAGCTTCGGTGGGAGGACATCAACTTTTTCCAAAATGATTTCTCGGAGGACATCGGAGATGTGCTGTTCGGAGAACGAAAGAAGAAGGACACACTCAATTTCAGCTCCCCCGACAGCACATCGGACGGCAATCTGAAAAAGCGGTGGAAGATCATCGATGGGAAGCGATGCCTAATCAAGGGCGGCAGCAACCCGTTCCGGCAGCAGCCGTTCAACGAGGTGATCGCCTCCGGTATCATGGAGCGGCTCGGCATTCCTCATGTATCGTATACAGTCATCTGGAGCAAGGATGCACCCTACTCGGTCTGTGAGGATTTTGTTACGGAGAATACGGAGTTGATCCCGGCGTGGAGGCTGCTGCAGGCGAAAAAGCAGAAGAACAGCACCTCCCGATACCGGCATCTATTGGAGTGCTGCGAGCTGCTCGGCATCGGGAACATTACACCGTTTTTAGACCGGATGCTGGTGCTGGACTATATCATCGCAAACGAGGATCGCCACTTCAATAACTTTGGGGCACTGCGAGACGCGGAAACGCTGGAATGGCTCGGTATGGCTCCGATCTATGACAGCGGCTCCTCCCTTGGCTATGATAAGATGCCCGGTCAGATGCGCTCGGAAAAGGATGTGATCTGCAAGCCCTTCAAAAACCACCACGCCGAGCAGCTGAAGCTGGTGACCGATTTTGATTGGATCGACTTTGATCGCCTCTCCGATGTAGACGAGCTGATCTCCAGCGTACTGTCTTGTGAGGAAGCTGCCGACTATATCGATGAGGGACGTATCCATGCGATCACGGAAAGCGTGCAGCGCCGGATCGGTCATCTGCAGGAGCTTGCGATGACGCAGACGCCATGGCAGCTCGATACCACCGAGGACGATGTCCGAGAGGAAGTTGCCGCGGATTACGCACCGAAAATGGAGTTGTGATGCAAATACAGCGTAAGCGCAATGGATCAGCCGCTTTGCGAATCGCAGGGCGGCTGATCTTTTCATTCCCTTGCCTGTTGGCTGCGGACGGCGTAGCTGCTTTGGTGGTATCGCTTCTGTTTTGCCATGCTTCTTCGTTAGACTTGGTGAATAGCTTTCCGCGCCTTCTTCCGGTATGCTTTGCTTGCAAAATCGAGGAAAGGAGCAGAACCGATGGAGGGAAAAAAGAACCTCTGTGCCATGATTTCCACTGATCTCCACAGAAAAATCATGGCAGAAAAGGAACAGCTGGAGCTGAACACACTGGCGGAATATGTGGAGCGCATCTTCACCGAACACTTTGAAGGAGGGCAGATCAGCATGAAAGCAGAGCGCACCTTGGCGGTACAGATCCCGGCGGAGCTCTTCGAGCGGCTGAAGGAATATCTGGCAGCCCGCAACCTCAAGCAAAAGCAGTTCCTCATCCAGCTCATCGAGAATGCGCTGGATGACACGGAAGCGGAGTGACCAAGCATCATAGGAGGCCGCGGGTGTTCCCGCGGCCTCCCTCATTCTTGTTGGAGGTAATCAGCCATGTACATTTACCCGGACAACCTGTCCGCAAAGGCCACGCTGTGGCTGTGGGAGCTGCGGGACATCGGCATCATCGGCGTGGGGCTTCTTCTCTCTGTCCTGGCGCTGACCCAGACCGGCATCACCCTGCCGCTGGTGCTGACGGCAGTCTTCGCCTTCCTGACGATCCGGCATGAGGGCACCAGCATTCTGGACTTCATCCGCTATGCCGCTGCCTTCCTGCTGACAAAACAACAATACTACGAATGGAGGCTCGACCCATGAGCAGAAAGCAGAAAAAGAAAGATGCCCGTGAGCAGTCCACCCGGCAGCTCATGGGCATTGATGACATTACCGACTATGGCATCGCCACCCGCATGGGAGAACTGGTATTCTTCATTATTAAACCCACGAACATTTCTGTGCTGCCGGACGCCGGCGTGGGCGCAAGGATCTATGCCCTGCTCAATGTGGTCAAGGGCATGGCGGAGATTGAGATGCTGGCGTTAAATTCCAAGGAGTCCTTTGAGAACAACAAGGCATTCTATCGCCAGCGGGCAAACGAGGAGGAGCTGCCCGTCATCCGAAAGCTGCTGGAGCAGGACAGCAAGCATCTGGATCGTATTCAGGTGCTTATGGCATCCAGCCGGGAGTTCTATATCCTCGTCCGGCTGCAGGGTAAAAAGGAATCCGATGTGTTCAGCTACCTCTCCCGCATCGAAAAAAGCATCAAGGATAACGGCTTCACCGTCCATCGTGCCACCGAGGAGAATCTCAAAAGGATGCTGGGAGTCTACTTTGAGCAGAACGTGACCACCGAGCGGTACGAGGATCACGACGGCGAACGCTGGGTCCTTTTCGGAGAATAAGGGGGGATATCACTTGGCAGCAAACAAGAAAAAAGCTACAGCAAGGCACACGGAGGACACACCTGTCAAATCCTTCCTGGATATGATCGCACCCTCCGTGGTGCAGTTTAATCCCGACCACTTCATCTGCGGCAACACCTTCCGCTGCGTGTGGGCTCTGCGGGAATATCCTACCCAGACCGACGAGCAGGCACTGCTGCGGCATCTGGGCGAGAAGGACGGCATCACCCTGCGTATCTATACCCGGCAGCTCACACCTGCCGAGGAAAAGCGCATTATCCAGAATGCCGCCAACAAAAACCGCATGGGCAGCTCCAACACAAATGACCTGCAGCAGACGATCACGGCGGAAAGCAATCTGCAGGACATGATCTCCATGGAGGGCAGCCGCCACCGCAACAAGGAGCCGTTGTTCCATTGTGCCGTTTACATCGAGCTGACCGCTTCGGATCATAACACGCTCAAACTGCTCCAGACCGATGTGCTGACGGAGCTGGTGCGCAGCAAGCTCAATGTGGACAGGCTTCTGCTCCGCCAGCAGCAAGGCTTCTGCTGCGTCAGCCCTGTGGGGTACAATGCTTTTGGTGCTCAGTTTGAACGTGTGCTCCCCGCCAACTCCGTGGCAAATCTCTATCCCTTCAACTATTCCGGCAAGACGGATGCCAAAGGTTTCTACATCGGCAAGGACAAATATGGAAGTAATATCCTTGTAGACTTCGACCAGCGTGATGAGGATAAGACTTCTGCCAACATTCTCATTCTCGGCAACTCCGGCCAGGGTAAGAGCTATCTCATGAAATTGCTCATCCTCAATCTGCTGGAGTCCGGGAAGTCGGTTATCACGCTGGATGCCGAGCATGAGCAGCAGGAAATGTGCGAAGCCGTGGGCGGCTGCTTTGCCGACCTCATGGCGGGGCAGTACATCATCAATGTGCTGGAACCCAAATGCTGGGATGATGGCGGCGACCCAGATGATACTGCGGCGCCGGAAGCATTTCGAAAAAGCACCCTGCTGTCACAGCACATCTCTTTCCTCAAGGACTTCTTCCGCGCCTATAAGGATTTCAGCGATGCTCACATCGACACCATTGAGATCATGCTATCAAAGCTGTATCAGAAATGGGGCATCACGGATCGGAGCAACTTTGTCCGGATGCGAGCAGAGGATTATCCTACTCTCTCTGATCTCTATGACCTGATCGAAGATGAGTTCAAAAACTATCATGCCGAAGCGCATCAGCTCTACACGAAGAATCTTCTTCAAGAAGTCCTGCTTGGGTTGCACTCCATGTGCAAGGGCGCGGACGCGCAATTCTTCAACGGTCATACTAACATCACGTCCAGCCGATTCTTGGTGTTCGGTGTCAAAGGACTGTTGAGCGCAGCGAAAAATGTTCGTAACGCCATGCTGTTCAATGTACTCTCCTATCTGTCGGACAAGCTCTTGACTGAAGGAAACACGGTGGCGGCACTGGATGAGCTGTACATCTGGCTCTCCAACCCAACTGCTATCGAGTACATCCGAAATTGCCTCAAGCGTGTTCGTAAAAAAGAATCCGCCATGCTGCTGGCAAGTCAGAATCTGGAAGACTTCGATCAAGAGGGTATTCGCGAGATGACAAAGCCTTTGTTCAGCATCCCACCCCACCAGTTCCTGTTCAATGCAGGATCTATCGATAAGCGGTCTTACATGGAGATGCTCCAGCTGGATGAGGCAGAATACAACCTCATCAAGTTTCCCCAGCGCGGTGTCTGCCTATACAAGTGTGGCAACGAGCGATATCTGCTGGAAGTACACGCTCCCGCCTACAAGGAAAAGCTGTTTGGCACAGCGGGTGGCCGCTGATGGTAATAACCGCGGGTATGATCGCCAAAGCCGCGGCGACAGCCCTTTCCAACGAGAAGCTCCGCAAAGGGATCGGCTGGGGGCTGGTCGCTGTTCTCTCGCCCGTCATCCTCCTGATCGCCGCGCTGTGCTCCATCGGCACAGGCGGTGCGGATCACAACAACCAGGCGGTAGCCGCAGCCTTCTATGGGACGAGCTATTCGACCGAGGTGCCTATGGCATTCCGCTCTCACATTGAGGAGATGCGTACCGCGTTTTCTCTTCTGGATTCGGCGGTCGCCTCCGTCAATGGGCGGACGGAAGGCGGAAACAGCCTTGACCCGATCCGAGTCAAGGCTGTTTTTTATGCCCTCTGCTTTGGAGAGGATGCGCCGTCCGCACGGGCGGCAAGCCGCTTCGTAGAATGCTTCTACAATTGGGAAACCCGTACCCGCACAGTCGATGTCGAGAACGACGATGGCACGGTTACCAGCATGGAAGAAGAATACACCGTCGCTGTTCCGGTTTCGCTGCATCAGGCGTATGCAAATCTCGAAGCAGAGCTGGGCTGGACGATCACAGAGGATGATAAGAGCAACATCAACCACATCTATACCATGATCGCCGGCACCGCAGGCGGCGGCAGCTACAGCGGCGAGTTCCTTCGCGGAGATGGAAGCAGTATCGACTTGGACATCTCCACCTTTGTTGATCCCGCCAATAAAAATGCAGCCGACCTTGTGACCTACGCCACCCACGCATGGGAGTCCGGCTGGGGCTATGTCTGGGGCACCTATGGCAATGTGCTGACGGAGTCACTCCTCACCTACAAGGTGTCGCAATACCCGGACGGTGTTGGCAATCATGAGGACATCATCCGCGCCAATTGGCTGGGCGGCAGGACCGCCGACTGCGTAGGGCTCATCAAGGGCTACAGCTGGCTGTCCCCGGAAACGATGACCATCGACTACGGTACCCATGGGATGCCGGATATCGGTGCAAACCAGATGTACTACAGCGCCACGGAGTCCGGACCCATCGACACCATGCCGGACATTCCTGGCCTTGCGGTTTGGCATGAGGGACACATCGGTGTTTACATCGGCGGCGGTCAGGTCGTTGAGGCCATGGGAACCAAGTACGGTGTTGTTAAAACAGAATTGGCTGGCCGAGGATGGACGCACTGGCTGAAGGTGCCGTATATCAATTATGACTGAGGAGGAACGAATGGAATTTCCAAAAGATGAAGTAAAGAACAAAATCGTCTGGACAAAAGGCGCAGACTTTACTGACGGATCACCGCGATACACCTTCGAGGGACGCGACCCCGCCACGACCTTTGAACGATTTCAGGTCGTTATCTATACAGAGCGGGAGCGCCGATATGCACACGACCCCGGAAGCCTCTGTAATCACTATTATGGTTATGTGCGTGACGACAAAATGGAATGTGCCGAAACCATCGGACCGTACTATTCTGTCCGGGAGGCAAAGCAGAGAACGCTGGAATTGTTTAATTCGTTCGTGCAGCAATACGCCGCTCAAGAATTAGACAGTACTACACCGGAATCAGCGGATCACGGACAGGATGATCAGCAAGAGCATCTTCAATACCAATGGGCAGGGGGAACATCGCAGAGGAAGCATGCAGATATGCTGGACAACCTGATTCCGCAGCACGATGCGCACACCACCGCAGCGTGGATCGCCTTCGCTGAGGAGTTGGCAGATGGTGCGGAAACCGCCTTCGAGCGAGAAGCGGCCTCGCTGGTCGCGGCCTTTCAAGAGATCTCCGAGCGATTCGATCCCAAAGTGGTGAACACGATCTATCAGACCATCCATGTACCGGACAACGCCCTGCTGAGTAACGAGATCATACCGGCAGCAGAGGCCGCAGAGCAGGGTGCGAGTGTACAAGAACTGTCTGATATGGCGGCAAGCGGACTGTTCGGTGGCGGACCGGTGCCTGAACTGAAGATGTAGGAGGAATGAGACATGGCCTATGTGAAAGTAACCCCACCGTCCGTGGTCTATCATCTGACGAGGATGGAAAACCTCGACAGCGTTCTGGACGACGGCAAGATCCGCCGCTTCATGGACAGCGAGTGCTGGTTCTGTGAGAGCCTCGGCAAAATGAAAGCGTACATGGAGCAGACCGTAATGTGTGAGGGAAAGCCCTACTATGCCGTGGGCGGGCAACTCTGCCGCTATCCCAAATTTGTGCCGGAGGACTATGTTCTTCTCAAGCTCACGCCCTGCGGCTACGAAGATAATTGGTACCGCTGGAATCAGGAGATCCCTCCCGGCAGCCCGAAAGAGCTGGTGCAGGCGGCGAAGGAATTTTCAGGGCTGAAGATCGGCTACCGCGGCGACCTCACCTTCCGCAACGCGGAGGTCATCGATGTGGCGCTATTTCTTACGGAGGAGATCGTGCAGGGCGAGTCGGTACAGACCACATCGGAACTGCAGGAGCTCCTATTTGAACACATCGAGCGTGAACAGCGGGAATACACCGATTCCCTCTACCGCATGACACAGGGGCAGCTCATTGCCAACGCCGGGGAGATCGAGGCAACCCGGATTTGCTATAATGCCCTGCTCACCGCAGTTTTTGAACGGGAGCAGTTGATCCTGCTTCTCTCTAATGACAAACCGCTGACCTCTGTAAGAGAGGCGTGGCAGGCAGAGCAGGCTGAAAACTATGACATGGAGTTCAGTCACACAATCCTACGGTTCTGCGAGGACATCCGGCAAGCGCAGCAACCGGAAATGACAATGTGAGAAACGAGGGGAATATGGACGATATCAGAAATACCTCTGCTCTCTTCGTCGGTGGACAAGATACAGCGTCCCATACAGAGCGGACGGCACGGGAGCTTTGGCAGCTTCTGTTCCAAAAGGCAGAAAACGAGATGGCAGGGTACATGAACCGGCTCGACCAGCTCTCTCGTGACGAATTGATTCAGGCTGCAGATGAGATCTCCGCCATGATGACCTGCCACTCCGAGCTGATGGCGTTTGGAGAAAATCTTTCCCGCAAGAAGATGATTTTTCTGCTGCAGCAGGAGAAGCCACTGGAACTTCTGAGTGAGGCTTGGATGGAGCATCAGACTGTGGATGTGGGCGAGACCTTCCAAAGTCTGCTCACAGGTCTATATGACGAGACACGGCAAACGCAGGTGCGTGATATGGTTTATGCAATACAGCCGAAGACTATTGAGGAACTGCTGACAAGCTATCCGGATGATTACTTTCAGCTCATGACGCCGTGCGGTTTTGTGGATCTGACTCCTTCCGAAACGGAGAAGCTCTTACACGGCGAAGCGACTATGGCACATCCCGGAGTCAGCGGATGTCAGATGCCGGTCGAGGCGCAGGAACTTCTGGAGATGGAGGTGCTGTCCTTAAAAAGAGACGAGCATGGTTGCTGGTATGCACTGACCGACCACCCACAGCAGAAAATGGAGCAGGCTCCGCAGGAGCCGCAGATGTTGTGATCGGAGGTGCGTTGCATGAACATGGCTCGTTATGAGCAGGAAACCATTATCAACTTCAACGAGGAAGAAAAGACCGCCGGTATTTACACGCACAACAAGATGCTGCGTCAGAAGCTGGCAGCACTGGCGCGGGACAGACCAGAGGATTGCAGGCTCGTGAAAGCGTCCCGCAGCGGACGGGCAGTTGACTACACCATTCCAAAATCATGGATAAAGATCGTACCGCCTCGGACCGCAAGTGAAGCGCAAAAAGCAGCTCTTGCAAGGGCTCGGAAAGCGGCAAGTAAGCCGCTATGACCCTTGCGCGCGCAGCGTTTCAACAACACCTGTCTCGTGCCGAGGGTAGTTACACCACCCACAACACAAAAACGCTGAAAATAGCATATAGAAGGAGGACACGCACATGAAAAAAGCAACTGTCACCGTCACCTTTGACGATGAGAAGCTGGGCGCACTGGAGTTCTCGCTCCGCAAGGAACACTCCTCTGTGCAGGAGCACTTGGAGGATGCGCTGAACGCTCTGTATGAAAAAACCGTACCGGAGCCGCTGCGGGAGTATCTGGACAGCAAGGCCGCTCCCGCGGCGGTGAAACCCAAGCGTCCTGTCAAGCCCGCCGCACCCAAGCCGCAGAGTAGTGAGCCGAAGCCTGCGGCTGTGAAGGAGGGCAACTGAGATGGCGGATCATGTAGACATCACATTGTGGGTCGACCGGCGTTGGAAGGATGCCATCGAGAAGCATCTCAAAGGTGAAACCCTGCAGGAGCATCTGGAGAATGTGCTGGATACGCTGTGCAACCAGCTCCCGGAGCAGGAATACAAACGCATCAGTGCCGAGATCTACGCAGAGGATGCTGCAGAGCGTGAAGCGAGGGAGGCCGCCCGCACCTACGCCGCCTACCATGTGACGGAGCACGGGCAGGAGTGGTACTTCAAGACCTCGCCCGGTGAGGAGCTGTTGGTCGCCTGCAAAAAGCTGCGCGGCTATGTCACCGCAGAGAAAGGCACTGCGCCGGACAAATTTATCGGAATGTTTTTCGGCGGGCAACCCATCACAGCAAAAGAGTTTGACGCCCTGACCGCTGTACGCATGGAGAACACCGGCAAGGTGCGCGGCGTGTTCGATGTGAACTTCGACAAGCGGGAGTTCTCCGCCGTACACATCATGGACGGCTGGCGAACCTGGGCGATGCGGGATGTCTCCCCGTCCGTCTACCTTGCCACAAGGTCGCGCTTTGCTTCGGCGGATGAACAGCTCTCCAAACTATTGGAGCTGCTGGATGGCATGGAAATCACCTCGGCGGGACATCTCTCCGCGCGGAATTTTTCCTTCAGTGATGAGATCATGATGGAGGAGGACGGTAAGCTCAACTTCTATGTGGACGCAGATTTTGATGTGGACGCTGCCTTCGGAACCTTCGTCCTCACGGACAAAAACGATGACTGGCTCAACATCTATGCCAACTACGACATCGCGGAGGATAGACCCTGCGACACGCTGGAGCTAACGCTCTGCAAGGGTAACGGCTCCGAGGAGAGCTGGAGCTATCCGCTCAACGCAGCCGAGCAGGAAGTGCTGATGCGGAAGATGGAGGAATTCTGTCAGCAGCAGACCGGCATGAGCCTGCGCGAGTATGCACAGCAGCTTCACGAGGAGCAGGCACAGACTGCGGAGCTGCAGCTGTGATCGTAAAGGAAAAGAAAGCGGAGTTTCTCTTGGCTGGTTATCCTAACACCGGAACAGGAGCAGCGCGATTCACCGGTGCTGGGAATGTGAAATCGAATCCGCTGCCCGGAGAGCCGTGCCAACTGGCGTGGCTCTCCCTTTTGCACCCGCGGCTTGTCTAAAAGATGCGGAACACCGCGTAGGAGCAAACCATGTAATAACTGCGGTTTCCATTGGCTTTTCACAAAACCAGCCATGGATTTTTTGTTGCTTTTCGTGGATAGCTTTTCTCCCTGCGCCGTGCCATTGTGTTTGCACGGGCATTGCCCGAATCAAAAATCAGGAGGAAACAAACATGACAATTGATACCGCAAAGGAACTGCAGATGAATATCGCAAAAGAGGGACTGGCATTGCTGGTGCTCCACCCCACCGCAGATGTGCGGCTCCACAGAGAGTGCATCTCCCACATTGGGACGGTGTGGGGCATCCCCGTAAGTGACACCCAGGAGGTCGCCTCACTGCTGGAACGTGAACAGGCGGCCATCCTTGCCGCGGGGGAAAATGGCACGGTGACACATGTGCTGCCGGAGAAAGACCTGCCCATGAATGCCAGCGGCCTTGAAACGCTGGATAACATCTGGGATCTGTTTGAAACGACTCTGCGCGCAGACAGTGCATACGTCAGGACGAGGCTGTTCGAGATGGCAAAGTGGCTGGAGGAGTCTCAGAACCTGCTGGACTGGATCGAAAAGACGCCGGCGGAAAAGCAGGCATGGATGGAACAAGTCAGCTGACCACACCACACAGGAGGAGCCGCCCCCCAGAGGGCGGCTCCTCCCTGTTTCGCCAGCTATGCCCCCTGTGAGCCGCTGTGTGCGGCTTTGGTGGCGAGGGTGGCATCCCTGTACCCCAGACAGGCATCGGCGCTGTTTGCCCCCGCTTTCGCCCCGCCTATGGGGAACTGTGCTGGGAACCTGCCTGTTCGATAAAAGCACAAGATAAAGGCCCGGTGTCGTTTCCGCCCCGGACCGCCCACAAAGCCCCGCAGTGCGGGGCTTTTCAGCGTTTTGAATTGTAGGCGTTTTCGCTTGATTTCAAACAGGCTGTAGGCGTATTTTCCCCAAGAGCTCCGTGTCGCAGGGGTTTGCGCCCACAAAAAGCGACATCAAAAGAAAGGACGGCAACTATGTCAAAAGAACAAATGACCATCCGGCTTTATCCAGAAACGCGCAGACAAATGGATGGTTGGTTGGAAGAAAGCAACAGCAAAAACCGAAACGAATTCGTGGAAAAGGCTCTGCGCTTTTATATGGGCTACCTCGGCACGGAGAATATTACCGAATTTCTCTCGGACGCGCTGGTGGCGACGCTGCGCGGGATCATCGCGGACAGCACCAACCGCACCAACGGCATTCTCTTCAAGTGCGCGGTGGAGCAGGGCATCATGGCGCATACTATCGCTGCCCACTTCCGTGATACGATGGAAGATCGCCGTGCCCTGCGTGGATATGTGGTGGATGAAGTGAAGCGCACCAACGGTCAGATCAGGTTTGAGGATGCCCAGGATGTCCAACGGCAGCTGCCGGATGACACATGGCGAGATTGATATTTATCTCTCCATACATGAAGGGCGGCAGAGATGCCGCTCGGCTGGCCCATCGCACCCGCTACTTCGCTACCCGCGAAGGTGTGCAGCTCCTCAAGGATGACAATGCCCATCTTCCTGTCACGAAGAAACAGCAGCAGTATATCCGGCGTCTGCTCCGCAGCTTCCCGGAGGCTCGAGAGCTGCCGGAGCATGAGGACTATGCAAACACACCCAACCGGCAGACTGCCTTTGCGCTCATCGCGCAGATCCACGAGGACTTTATTGAGCCCATGGATGGCCGGGAAAACTATCTTGACTATGTCGCAAACCGTCCCGGCGTAAAAGCGTTGGGCGAACACGGCCTGTGGGATGCCCATGGCAAGGTCCCGTCGCTGGAGAATGCCGTGGCAGAGGTGGCGCGGCACACAGGGAATGTGTGGACGCCAGTCATCTCCCTCTCCCGTGAGAACGCGGAGCGGCTGGGTTATACCGACCTTAAAAACTGGCAGGAGCTCATCAACGCCTCCATCACCGACATCGCCAAGGGCTATAAGATCCACCCGGACCGCCTTCGTTGGTACGCGGCTATGCACGAAAAGGAGAAGCACATCCATGTTCACATGGTGCTCTTCTCAACCGATCCGAAGGAGGGCTACCTCTCCCGGCAGGGTATCCGCAGCATCAAGTCCGCGCTGGTCAGCACGATCTACCGGAACGACCGCCTGCACATCTATGAGCAGAAGGACGAACAGCGCGGCCTGCTCCGGCAGGAGGCGGAAGCACGGATGGCAGCGCTCATCGGGCAGATGGCAACCGGTACTCTGCAAAGCGATAAGCTGGAGTTGTTGGTGGCAGATCTCGCCCAGCGGCTTCAAGAAGTTAGCGGCAAGAAAGTCTACGGTTACCTACCGCCCCGTGTCAAGCGCATCGTGGATGAGATCGTGGACGAACTGGCAAAGGACGAACGGGTGTCGTCCGCCTATGCTCTATGGCAGGATCTCCGAGAGCAGCTTTGCATTGACTATAATCAGACACCGCCGCAGCGAGTACCGCTGTCGCAGCAAAAGGAGTTCAAGACTGTGCGCAACATGGTCATCCGGGAAACGCTCCGCCTCTCGGAGATGCACTTCACCTTCGAGGATGATGCCATGCAGGATGAGCCGGAGCCGGAAGAACCGCCTGTTCCTCCAGATCCAAGTGCGGAGCGGATGATCCATCAGCGGGCTCGATTTTACCGCAGAGCAAAAAGCGTATTAGATGCTGCGGACGCAGATCCCAGTGAGAAGTCAATGGTATTGGTCACCCTCCACCGTTTGTGGGAGGAGGGCTATACTATTGCTGCTCATCAGCTTGGCAAATCGTATCGAGATGGAGTTCGAAGTTCAGTTGACCAAGAGTTGGCGGCAGAGTGGTTTCAAAAATCGGCGGAGGCCGGTAATCCTTGCTCCGCATACGCGCTGGGCAAACTGCTGCTGGAGCAGGAGCAGATCCCGCAGGCCCTTCACTGGCTGCGGCAGGCAGCGGAGCAGAACGATCCATACGCGCAATACCGGCTCGGCAAGCTGCTGCTCATCGGCGCAGAGGGTGTGCCGAAGGATATAGATGCGGCCATTCAACTTCTGAAGGACTCTGCTACGCAAGGGAATTCGTTTGCCCAATACACGCTGGGAAAGCTCTATTTGCTGGGACAGGAGGTGCAAGCAGACCGTGAAGAAGCTCTGCGCTATTTCGCACAGGCAGCGGCACAGGGCAACACCTACGCTCAATATTTCATTGACCATCAGGACGACTTCTCCGGTGCGGCGGCGGGAACCGCTATCCTTCGGATGCTCCATCAGATGAGTCGCATATTCCGTGAGAACGCCGCCCAGCCTGCCATTTATACAGGGATGCAGATCGACAAGAAGCGTCGCCGCAGATTACAGGAGAAGCGCATGGCAATGGGACACAAGGCGGATGACCATGAGGATCGCGGACTGACGCAACAGACACAATAAGGGAGGGACTATGTCAAAGTACATTCCGTTTACAACCGAGCAAAAAGAACGAGCCGCCTCGGTGGACTTGGAGGAGTTCCTCCGCCGCCGTGGAGAAAAGCTCATTACCTCTGGCAGAGAAAAACGCCTTGCCAGTGACCACAGCATCACCATCCGCGGCTGCGAGTGGTTCGATCACGCCACCGAACAGGGCGGCAGAGCCATCAGCTTCGTCAAGCAGTTCTATGGACTCAGCTACCCGGACGCCATGTCTCTGCTCCTCGGCGATGATCTGGGCGGAAGTTACCCTGCGGCAAGGGAGAAGGTGCCGGAGCCTGCAAAGCCCTTCGCGCTCCCACCGCAGAGTGAGTCCATGCGCCGTGTGTATGCCTACCTGCTGCAAAAGCGTTGCATCGACCGCGAGATACTCAATGCCTTCGTGCGCAAGAAGCTCATCTACGAAAGCTGTGAAAGATCCAGGGACGGGACAAAGGAATACCACAACGCCGTGTTCGTCGGATTCGATGAACACGGCGTTCCCCGTCATGGGCATAAGCGTGGGCTGTATACCATGGGACAAAGCTATCGCGGCAACATTGAGGGCAGCGACCCGAAGCACAGCTTTCACTATCTTGGCGGTGATGACACGCTCTATGTCTTCGAGGCCCCTATCGACCTGCTCTCTTACATCTCCCTTTTCCCGGAGGGGTGGCAGGAGCATAACTATGTGGCCTGCTGCGGGACATCCTCCATCCCCGTGCTGGAGATGCTGCGGCAGCTCCCCCAGCTCCGGCAGGTGTACCTCTGCCTGGACAATGACGCTGCCGGTCATGCCGCCAGTGAGCGTATGGAGAAGCTGCTGGAGGAGCGTTGTATCTCCGCGGAGCGGCTCGTACCGCAGCGGAAAGACTGGAACGACGATCTGACAGCAGAACAGGAAATAGAAAACGGAAGGAGCGACCTATGCCAAACTTTCTGTTGACAATGTGGGATACCCTGAATAGCTCCAATATTGGAATATTAGTTGCGGCTGGACTTGGAATGTTTGCCGTCATTGGCGGTCTCGCCATGCTGTCCTATCATTACACTCTCGGCAGTATCAAGTCCCGCACTGTGGGCGACGGTCAGCACGGCACAGCGCGTTGGGCAACGGATAAAGAGATCCGACAGACCTATGCCCATGTGCCATTCAAGGTCAGAGAGTGGCGAAACGGTCAAGCTCTCCCCTCAGAGCAGGGACTGGTGCTGGGCTGCAAAGGTAAGAAGAATGAGGTAACTGCATTGGTGGACAGCGATGACATCCACTGCCTGATGATTGCGGCTTCCGGCGCAGGCAAGACGGCGTTTTTCCTCTATCCCAACTTAGAGTACGCTTGTGCATCGGGTGTCAGCTTCCTGGCGTTGGATACCAAGGGCGACCTCGCCCGCAACTACGGCTCCATCGCCAAGAAATACTATGGATATAAACATATCTCCGTCATCGATCTGCGTAACCCCACCCGCTCGGACGGCAACAACCTGCTGACGCTCATCAACCGCTATATGGATATCGCCAGAAAACAACCGGACAACCTCGCCGCCCGCGCCAAAGCCGAAAAGTACGCCAAGATCCTCGCCAAGTCCATCGTCAGCCCGGAGGGAAACTCCGACCACGGGCAGAACGCCTTCTTCTACGATGCGGCGGAGGGCTTGCTGTCTTCCACGATCTTGCTGCTTGCGGAGTTTCTGCCGCCGGATGAGGAACACCCAGAGGAGCGACGGCACATCGTGTCGGTATTCAAGCTGGTGCAGGATCTGCTGGAGCCGGCGCGTGGTGCGCGAGGACGCTCCCGCTTTCAGCTGCTCATGGATAAGCTGCCGTCCGAGCACAAAGCGCGCTGGCTGGCGGGTGCAGCGCTGAACAGTTCTGAGCAGGCCATGGCCTCCGTCATGTCCACTGTGCTGTCCCGGCTGAATTCCTTTCTGGATTCGGAACTGGAACAGATCCTATGCTTCGACAGTGCCATTGACGCTGAAATGTTCGCTGAAGAGAAGTCTGCCATCTTTCTCATCCTGCCGGAGGAGGATCAGACGAAGAACTTTATGGCTGGCTTGATGATCCAGAACCTCTCCCGTGAGCTGTTCGCAGTCGCAGATGAGAACGGCGGCAAACTGAAAAACCGTGTTATTCTCTTTTGCGATGAGCTGGGTACCATGCCGCCCTTTGATATTTTGCCGCTTTTCAGTGCGGGACGCTCCCGCCGCCTGACACTGGTACCCATCATCCAGTCGCTGGCGCAGCTGGAAAAGAACTATGGCAAAGAAGGCGCATCCATCCTGATGGACAACTGCCAGGATGTGATCTGCGGCGGCTTTGCCCCCAACAGCGAGGCGGCGGAGACTTTTTCAAAAGCCCTCGGCAGCCGCACGGTGCTCTCCGGCTCTGTGAGCCGCGGGAAAAACGATCCCAGCCAGAGCCTGCAGATGATGGAGCGACCCCTGCTGACGGCGGATGAGCTCAAGTCCATCCCCAAGGGCAGCTTCATCGTGCAGAAGACCGGATGCCACCCAATGCGTACCCGCCTGCGCCTGTTCCTCGAATGGGGCATCACCTTCGAGGAGGAATACCGTGTGGAGGAACAGGTGGCCCGAAAGGTCTATTATGCCGATCAGAATGCGCTGATCCGCGCCATTGTGAGGAAGTATCCGCCCAAGCTGCCAGAGCAGAAGACTACCCGCTCCGTTAAGGGTGAGGGACAGCTCCACGACGCGCCCGTGCAGGAGATGGTGGTGGCGGAGGACATCGACTATGACCGTATGCCGCACAAGCGCACCCCGTATAATCTTCCCCGACAGGAGGTGGATCGGTGAGCTACTTTGACAGCATTTACGCCGACACACTCCTGCCGCCCAGGGCTGTATCCGTCTATATGTACCTCAAGGACCGGTCCAATAGCGCGGGAAGCTGCTGGCCCGGTATCAAGACGATTGCGAGAGATATGAATCTCTCCCGCAGTACCGTCAAGCGGGCACTGGCGGACTTGGAGCAGCACGGCTATCTTGCCAAGCTGCCCCGATACCGCCCCAATGGGAGCAACACATCCAATCTCTATACGCTGAAATAAATGAAAAGTGGATCGTACAGAACCCTGGTACGATCCACTTCATTAAGCCAAAAAACAAAAATCTCCACGCCAAGGGGTAACTATACCTGTTTGCTGAACCGAGGAGGGGTTCAATATGAGCCCACCGGAACAGCCCACTCTATCGGAGAATTAGGACAGAGAAAGAACAAGAAGGGAATACTCTTGACCTGCAGGTTTCTTCCATTTGAGTGTATAGTGCAACAGAGACTGTGTTATACAACGCCCCCCGGCAGCCGGCCGATGGGTGATTGTTTCAATCAATTATGGTGCTGAATTTGCCCGCCCCGTGGATGCAAAAATGCGAGGGTCTATACACCCGCCCCACTTGCCGAAACCCGCTCATTCTGAAGCTGCGCCTCTTTTATAGGCGACACACTCTCCGTATCGTACAATACCCTCATGGACAAGCTACAAAAAACGATACGGAGGATATTTTCATGAACGAGCTGCAAGCCTTTGAAAAGCACCTGCGAGAAAACGAGAAAAGCCCCGCCACGATAGAAAAATACCTGTGCGACGCCTGCGCCTTCCTGTGCTGGCTGGACGGGCGTGAGCCCACCAAAGAGCTGACCGTCTGCTACAAGGAAGGTCTGACCGAGCGATACGAGGCCGCCAGCGTCAACTCCATGCTGGCGGGGATCAACAGCTACCTGTCCTTTTCCGGCCGCGCAGACTGCCGCGTGAAGCCCCTGCGCGTCCAGCGGACGCTGTTCGGGAGCGAGGAACGGGAACTCTCCCGCGAGGAATACGCCCGCCTTGTCCGCGCCGCGGGCGGGGGTTGACCCGCGCAAGGTCTTTCCCCATTCTCTGCGGCATCTGTTCGCCCGCGTTTTTTACAGCGTGGAAAAGGATCTTTTGCGGCTTGCGGACATCCTCGGCCACGCCAGCGTGAACACCACCCGCATCTACACCATGGAAACCGGACGGCAGCACATGAAGCTGCTGGAGCGCGTCAGCCGCGTGCTGCTCACATAATGGCAATTCTGTTGCTGTGGAAGTGTACCGCAGGAAAAAGGGGGTGGCCGTAGGAGACGAGTTAAGGAACAGAAGAATTGCAGCGACCATATTAATCGATTACAACGAAAACGGAGGAACAAGACCATGAGAAAAAGACTTCTCAGCATCCTGCTGCTCTGCTGCATGGTGCTGACGCTACTGCCCACCGCCGCCTTTGCCGCCGGCGATGTGGAGATTGACGAAACAAACTTCCCGGATAAAAACTTCCGGAAGTATGTCAAGGATAATTTTGATACAGACAATGATGCCTTCCTTTCTGCGGATGAGATTGCCGCGGTGGAGGAAATCACACTTGCTCTATAAGTAAACACCGAATCGCACAGCGCGGGCATTTTGACCTGATGCTGTGCAATTTCTTTTTCACCGCATGAAATATTGACCTGCATAGCAGTTTGCTATGCAGCGTGTCTCATACTTTGGAACGATTTACATTTCCGTCAGGGGTTGTATAATAAACCTGAATGATTATAAACCGTGTCGAAAGAGGTATCGACAGGGGGATGCATCCCCTTGTCCCGTAGGGGAACCCTACGGGACAATTTCACTCTGATATAAGGGAGGGAAACGCTTGCAGGACAACATCATCGTAAAACCGTCCGTTGAGAAGCAGTTTGACCGTTTTCTGCGGCAGGGGCGCGTGCTCTTTTTCAGCGCGCCCTGCGGCTTTGGAAAGACCGTACTGGCGGACGCGCTGCTGCGCGGGCGGAACGTGCTGCGGCAAAGCGCGGCAGATCCAGACTGCACGATCCCACCGTCAGCGCAGGATTGGGACATTCTGCTGATCGACGATCTTCAGCTCATGCAGGAGGAAGCCGGACAGCAGGCTCTTTGCGAATTGATTCGCTCCAGTCCGGAGCGCCATTTCGTGCTGCTCTCGCGCGGTGTGCCACCCGGCTGCCTGACGGCGTTTCAGTACACGGGGCTGATGACGGTGCTGGAGGCCGACGACCTGCTTTTTGACGCGGACGATGTGCGGCGACTGTTTCAGCTTTCGGGAGCAAATGTAACAGATAGCGAGATCGACGGAATTTTGAAAGAATCCGCGGGCTATCCGCTGGGTGTGGCCATCACGGCGCGGTGCATGTCCACGGACAAGCCGTGGACACCGGAGCTGGTGGCGCGGGTGTTCCACGAGGTGTTCCTCTACTTTGAGACCGCCATCTACCGGCGCTTTGACCTGCCGGTGCGGCGTTTCCTGTTGGAGTTGGCTCCCTTTGAAAGCTTTGACCTGGAAATGGCGCGGATGGTCAGCGGCGATCCCCATGCCGGCGAACGGCTGGACTGGCTTCTTCGATACACCACTATGCTGCGCTACGACGACTGCCAGCGCTTCCGCTTCTGGTCGGGGTTCCGAGTTTTTCTCCGCTGGGAGATGGAACGGGAGTATACCGAGGAAAAGCGCAAAGCGCTCTTCAGCCGGGGCGGGCTGTACTATGAGCTGAAGGAGGACTACGCCCACGCCCTGGAATGCTACACCAGCGGCGGTGACCATTCCAAGGTCTCCGAGCTGCTGGTGCGCAACGCCGAGCTGCACCCCGGCATGGGTCACTATGCGGAGATGGAAAAATACTACCGCAGCCTGCCGGAGGCGGAAATTCTCGCCTCTCCCTCGCTGATGCAGGGCATGAGCATGCTCTGCGCGCTGGCGATGGACTACGAAGGCTCGGAGCGCTGGTACGGCGAGCTGCAAGCATTTGCCGAGCGCTGCGGCAAGCAGGACGCCGCCGGAAAGCAGGCCCGCAGCCGCCTTGCATGGCTGAACATTTCTCTCCCCCAGCGGGGCGTGAACGGTCTGACGGAAACCATTCCCGCCGTGTTCCGGCTGCTGATGAACAAGGAAGTGACGCTGCCGTCCTTCTCCGTCACAAGCGCGCTGCCCAGCATCATGAACGGCGGCAAGGACTTTTCCGCATGGAGCAAAAAGGACGACCTGCTCTACAAAACCCTCCGTCTCCCCGTGGAGGCGGTGCTGGGGCGGGACGGCGTGGGTCTTGCGGACTGCGCCATCGCCGAGAGCAAGTTTGAAAAGGGGGAGGACGTGGCCGGCCGGATGCTGTCCCTTCTCCCACAGCTGAACGAGGTCCGCAACCGCGGCACGCCGGACATGGAGTTCGCCGTCAGTGGACTGCTGGCCCGCAGCCAGCTGGCAAGCGGACAGCCCGCCGACGCGCGGCGCACCATCGAGGTGCTCCGTGAATGCTTTGCCGAGCGCGGTTTGACACGCTTTCTGCCCAATATGGACGCCATGCTCTGCCGTATTGACATGCACACCGGCGACCTTGACGCGGCGGACGCGTGGTATCGGGAAAAAGCCCCGCGGGAGCCGACGCACCTGAACGTCATGCGGCGCTACCAGTATCTCACCCAGGCCATGGTGGAGCTGGAGGACGGCAGGCCGGACGCGGCGCAGCTGACGCTTGCCCCGCTGGAGCCGTACGTCCAAAACTGCGCCCGCATCATCGACGGCATTCACCTGAATGTCCTGACTGCCATTGCCCTGTACCGCAAGAAGGACGAGGGGTGGCGCGAGAGATTGACGGCGGCGCTGGACGCGGCGGCGGAGTACCGCTTCATCCGCACCGTCAGCGTATACGGCACGGCGGTGCTGCCGCTGCTGGAGGCACTGGACTGGGACGGCAACAAAGCATGGCGCAAGCGGCTGATGGCGGCGGTGCGGACGCAGGCGGCGTTCTACCCGCATTTCCTCGAACCCCGCCTTGCCCCCGGCGAGGAGTTGACGCCCACGGAGCTGCAAATTCTCCATCTGCTCTGCGCGGACAAGTCCAACGCCGAGATCGCGCAGATCATGGACGTGAAGCTGCCCACGGTGAAAACCCACGTCAGCCACATCCTCGACAAGCTGGACGTGAAGCGCCGGGCGGAGGCCAAGACCGCCGCGAAAAAGCTGCATCTGGTACCGGAAGAGTTATAAAAACAACGTCCGGCGGACGCCGGATTCGACATAAATGCAAACTGATCTCAAGGAGGAAGAACATGAAAAAACGACTATTGAGTGCATTCATGGCGCTGGCTCTGTGCCTGACGCTCCTGCCCGCACCCGTGCGAGCGGCGGAGGATACGCCGGAGAGCGGCGCCATCGTGCAGCAGGAGCAGCAGGAGGAAATTTCGCCCGCCGTATCCGAACAGGCTGGAACGAATGAGGAAGAGAACGGTTCAGAGGGTGACCCGCAAAATACCGGTACCCCTGACGCCGGTGGCGCTGAGGACAGTAAAGCAGATGCGCCCGAGAGCGGCGAGGATGAAAACGCCGGGAACAATGCGGACGCGGCGGTATCCGCTGTGCAGACGATGATCGATGCGCTGCCCATCGTGAGTGAGTTGGACGGCATGACCGCCGACGAGCTGGACGCAGCTTATGACGACATTCAGGCGGCGTATGATGCTTATGAAGCACTGAACGCAGAGCAGCAGGCGCAGATCACCGGCGCAGACTTCGAGGCGCTGCTCGGCTGGTTCAACAGCCAGACCGCGCTGTTGGCGGACGCACAGTCCGGCGAGCATACCCACTGTGTCTGCGGCAAGGACAGCGGTACAACGGTCAACGGTCATACCCATAACAACAGCACAGCATGGACGGCAGCCGATTCCCTGCCCGGTACTGCTGGCAGCTATTATCTGACGCAGTCTGTAACGGCAGACTGGACTGTACCAACGGGCGAGGTCAACCTCTGCCTGAACGGGCAGACGATTTCCGGCAGTATCACGGTCGGCAGCGGCGCGACGCTGACGCTGACCGACTGCACCGGCACGGGCAAGCTCCAGGGCAGCAGAAGCGGGAGCGGCGTGTCCATCAACGGCGGCACATTCAACCTCTATGGGGGCACGATTACCGGCTTTGTAAACGGTGTAGAGATTGGCTCACATAATGACATTAAGACTGGCTCGTCCTTTACCATGTATGGTGGTACGATTACCAGTAATGAAGCAGGCAGCAGCGCCGGCGGCGGTGTGTTCCTTATCAGCACGACGAACTCCAATGTCACAGCGCCGAGCTTCACCATGCATGGCGGAACCATTTCCGATAACACCGCAGGCGCATCCGACGGCGGTGGCGGCGGCGTATATGTGGGTGAGAAGTGCAGCTTCACCATGGACGGCGGCACCATCACCGGCAACACGGCAACCGCCGGCAACGGCGGCGGCATCTATATCCACTTTAACGCCGGCAATGTTTCGATCTCCAACGCCACGATCACCGGCAACAAGGCGTCCGCCACGGGAAATACAAGTTATGGCCACGGGGGCGGCATTTATTCGGAGAGAGGGGTAACCGTCAAGAATGTGACGATCACCGGAAACAACAGCACCTATGAGGGCGGCGGCATCTATGGAAAGGGCGCTATTACCCTCACCGATGCTACCGTTACCGACAACTCTCAATATGACGTTTACTACGACGGAAAGGAAACAACAACTCCTGAGCTCACTGTTTCCGGCTCGGTGAAGGCCGGTTATTACGCCAATTATGCTTGGAAGCTGCCCATTCTTGTATCAGGCGCATTGAGAGAGGATTCGGTCATCCGTGTGGGCGTGCGTGAAGGCATAAATCTTGGGGCCATCGCCGAACCGGCAAGCGGCGTGACGCTCCGCGCCGAGAACTTCAAGGCGGATGCCGCCGACTGCGTGACCAGCCTGGGCGAGGACGGCAAGGTCTATCTTGTGCCCTGCACGCACGAGATGGACGATACCGGCTACACCTGCAAGAAGTGCCATACGCAGTTCGATGCACGTATAGGCGAGAGCGCCTATTATAAGACGCTGACGGAGGCGTTTGATGCAGCCAGAGGCAGCACCGTGACGCTGCTGCGGGATGTGACGCTCACAGGAAATTGCTCTGCTACCGACTTCAAAACGCTGGATCTGAATGGCAAAACTGTCAGCACCAAGAATAAATACATTGGTGTCGGAGGCGGGAACAAACCCAATACTCTGACGGTCAAGGATTCCGGAACAGGCGGCGGAACGCAGGCGCTTGATGTCACGTTTTACGTTTCCTCCAACGGAACGCTTGCAGTCGACAACTCCTACACCGGCAAGATTTCGCGCGTGGAGCTGCAGGCCGGCGGCACATTGGAGCGCTTTGGCGGCGAAATCGGCGAGTTGGTTTTAAGCAATGTTGCGTATGGCTCCACAAGTACGGGCTACGGCCTGAAGCTGTGGAATGGCAATACAAACGCCTGCACCATCGGCAAGTTCACGGATAACACGACGAGCAAGAGCCTCACCGTTAAGGACCTGCTGAAAACCAACCATGCAAAGTGTGAACTGTACGGCGAAAACAGCGGTACATGGAGCGTCGTTGATAAGAGCACCAAAATTGCAGAGTTGACCGGCTATACAGCGTACAAGGTACAGTTCCCGGAGTGCGTCCATCAGTGCGCCGATGACAGCAACCCCGTATGCTCTGTGTGCCACAAGAAACTGTATACGAAGATCACCGCCAAGGCCGCTGACGGCACGACCAAGACTGCCTATTTCACGGAAGACAGCGCGCTGGAAAACGGCTATGTAGAGGCCATCCAGACCTTGAACGGCTGGAGCAATGAGGGCTGCACCGAGCCGACGCTGACCCTGCTGCTGGATATGTATGCTTTCGACACCTCCATGCCGCTGACCGGCACGCTGACGCTGAAGGGCGGAACGCACACCGCCAAGAATGTGACGGTCGCTGAAAACGCGAATGTGACCTTTGCCAGCGGCAGCTATCGAGGTGCGACCATCGACGGCACGGCGACGGTGAAGGAGGGTGTCACATTTACCGACGCCTCCGTCGAGGTGAATGGCACGCTGAACGCCAAGGGCGGTACCTTCAATGGTCCTGTCAAATTCAAGGGCAGCAGCATCGCGAACATCAGCGGCGGCAGCTTTAATAATGAAAAGAAATATGGCGGCGTTACGTTTGACTACAATGTCACGGGGACGATCACCGGCGGCACGTTTACCTTCGCGGATTTTTACACCACCAAAGTCAAGCTCTCCGGCGGCACATTTACGATGATCAAAACCAACGGCGACCGCAAACTCGCCGACCTGCTGGCGGAGGGCGCGGCGTATTACGGAGCAAGTGATAATCAGGCTGTGACCAATGATGGAGTGAATACGCTGGAAAATGTCAAGGTCGTGTCGCATACGCACAACGGCGGCACGGACGGCAAGGGCATTTGCAGTGTCTGTAAGAAGCAGATGGCGGCGTCGCTGACCATCGGCGACAAAACGAGCTGGTACGCGGGCTTTGCCACTGCCATCGAGGCGGCGAACGCGGCGAACGGCGAAAAGACCATCACGCTGTATCAGGATGTGAATGGCTATGCCGACGGGCATTCGACCACCTATGAGCTGACCCGCGGGCCGGTGACGCTGGCGACCGGCGGGAAAAAGGTCACGAGAGTAGTGCTCATCGCCAAGGGCATTTCTCTGACGGTCACGGACACGGGCAGCAACGGAGGCTTCAATGTGACGGTGGACGGCAAAGGCGCGGAATTGACCGTCAACGACGGGAATACGGAGCTCGCCATTGTCACGGCGCAGAACGGCGGAAAGCTTTCGCTGAGCAACGGCACCTTCAGCCGTGTGGATGTCATGAACGACGGCAGCAGCGCCAGTCTCAGCGGCGGCAGCTACGGCGAGATCACGAGCGGCACCGACTATGTCAAGCCCTATGCGCTGCTGGCGAAGGGGTACGCTTACAAAAAAGAGGATAACACATGGGTCTCCAACGCCAATATAGGCCTATCAAAAGTCACCGTTGAAAAAGCGCCCTTCGAGGTCGAGAAGATCTATCCGAATAACGATACGAACTACACCGAAAACTCGGCGTTTGCGACGGACGGCAACATCACGCTGACTGCGGTGATCAAGCCCGGAACGGAGAATGTCAGCTACCAGTGGCAGCTATTTAGAGAATCAGACAAAGATTGGCTCAGTAGTCAGTATTTCCACACAGTGAATAATGCGACGCATACCGGGGCGGGAAGCAAGACGCTCTCCATCAGCAATCTGCCGGAAAACAGCAGCTACCAATACCGCGTTCATGTGTGGAGCGACAACGGCTACCAGTGCGACAGCGAGCCGTTCACCGTGACCCGGCATCAGCATAGCTGGACGTACACGGCAAGCGGCGCGACCATCACCGCGAGCTGCACAGACACGACTTGCACCAGCCCGAACGGCGGCAGCGTGACCATCAACGCACCCGCTGCGGATACGCTGACCTATAACGGAAAACAGAAGGCGGCGACGGTGACAAGCAGCGACTGGAAGGGCGTTGCTATCGACACAATCGCGGTGGCATACGCGCAGAATGGCAAGACGCTGCCCTCCGCACCCACTGACGCGGGCGAGTACACCGCCAGCATCACGGTGGGCGAGGGCAATAATGCTGCCACCGCCAGCGTGAAGTATACCATTCAGAAGGCCAATCCGGTGGTGACCGACTGGCCGACGCTTTCTGCGCCGGTTTATGTCAACAGTGAAGCGACCCTCACCGGCGGCAGCGGCGAAGGCACCTTCGCTTTCAAGGCAGATGCTGCTAAATCTTGGGACAGCGCAGGCAGCAAGACCACCACGATCGTGTTTACTCCCACAGATACCAATAACTACAATGAGCTGACTCAGGACTGCCCCGTAACGGTTGTCAAGCGTACGGTAAAGAACTGCAATACGCTGGTTGGCATTACGGATAAGCCCTGCGGAACGGCGCAGGATGAGCTGGGACTGCCCGGAACCGTGACGATCACCACGGTGGATGGCAAGACATTTAATGATATCCCCGTCACATGGAGCGGTTATGATCCGAATACGCTGAAGGAACAGACGCTCACCGGAACATTGGATCTTACTTCGATTGCTGGCGAGGTGGAGCAGCCCAGCACGCCTGTGGCGGCGCAGATCAAGGTCAAACTCACGCAGAAGCACTTCAGCGGCATTTCGCCTGAGGCTTATGATGGTGTGTATGACGGTAAAGCACACGGAATCACCCTCACCGGCGTGCCCAGTGGCGCAACCGTAAAATACGGCCCAAGCGCAAATAGCTGCACACAGGACAGCCTGACCTACACCAACTTCACGAATGGTGCAAAGATCGTATATTATAAGGTCTCCAAGTCCGGCTATGCGGATGCTTCCGGCTCCGCCTGGGTAAATATTACCAAACGCCCCCTCACCGTTACCGGCATTACGGCAAACGACAAAGCCTATGACGGCAATACCAATGTTGTGCTGGATTACAGCGCGGTAACCCTTGTCGGTGTTCTGAAAAATGACACCTTAACCGTTACTGCCACAGGTACATTGGAAAGCGCTGGTGTCGGTAAGCAGAAAGTAACGATTTCCGATTTGACGCTGAGCGGCGATTCTGCCGCCAACTATGTGCTGGCTAAAAGCGGAAATCAGAGCGAAACCACTGCCAACATCACCGCCAGGGAAGTCACCGTTACCATTACCCCGAACGGCGGCACTTACGGCAGTGTCGTCGCCGCCGCTGCCAAACTTACCGGCGCTGTGGACGGGAAAAACGTTCCTGTAACGCTTACCTACACCGGCAACGGATACAATGACACAGCCGTTCCCATTAATGCAGGCAGCTACACAGTTACAGCCTCGATTGCCAACAGCAATTACACGCTGACCGGAAATACGACTGCCACGTTTGTGATTACCCCGAAGGCTGTTACCGTTACCGGCATTACGGCAAAAGACAAAGTTTATGATGGCACGAAAAACGCGGACATCTCCAGCGTGACCTTCGACGGCGTGACCTTGAAGCAAGGCACAGACTACAACGTGACCGCCAGCTTTGAAGATGCCGGTGTGGGCAGCGGCAAGAACGTCACTGCCACAGTGACCCTGATCGGACAGGCAGCGCAGAATTACGCCCTGGAGCAGAGCAGCTTCCCTACTACTGGCAGCATCACCAAGGCCGCTGCGCCTGACTTCACCAAGGAAACTGCGCTCGCCATTATAAACGGCTACAAAAAGACCTACACTGTGACGCTCCCCACCCTGCCCACGCCGGAAAAGCCCAAAGAGTATGGTGCACCCACCTATGAGCTGGGCGAGATCAAACTCAATGACGGCTACTACACCGGCGGCGCGAAGGTGGAAAACGGCGAGCTGACCCTGCCCATTCAGAAAAATGACGTGAAAACCACCGGCTCTGTGGGTACAGCGACCGTGGTAATCAAGAGCACAAACTATGAGGACATCACTCTGACTGTCAAGGTCAACGCGGCGAACAAGATCGAGCCCACGCCGGGCGGCGAAATCACCGCAACGCCGATTACCTACGGCGATACACTGAGCAACAGCAAAATTTCGGGCAAGATGAAAGACCCCGACACAGGAATAGAGGTCAAGGGCACCTTTGCGTGGCCGTATCCAAACGATAAACCCAAACAAACCGGCGATTACAAAATCTCTTGGATATTCACCCCGGACGAATCCTACGGCGGCATTTACGCAGCCGTAACCGACCCCGTGAAAGTCCACGTCGCCCCCAAGTCCATCGAGGGCGCAACCATCACGCTGGAAAAAGACGAATTCGCGTACAAGGCGGCGGAACAATCGCCGAAGATCACCCGCGTGACGCTGGAAGGCTGGTCTGAAACCATCACCTACCGTATTGTAAGCGGCGACAAGGCCACCAATGCCAATGACAGCATTCCCCTGACCATCGAAGGTACCGGCAACTACACCGGAACTGCCACGGTCGAGTGGAAAATCACGCCAAAAACCGTGACGCCCACGATTGAAGTCGCGTCCTGCACCTACACCGGCGATGCGCTGAAGCCGACCGTCACCGTTAAGGACGACATCGGCAACATCATCGACCAGAAGGAGTACGAGATTTTCTACAGCAACAATACCAATGCCGGTACTGCGACTGTGACCATCAAGGACGCTGACGGCGGCAACTATGTTCTCAGCGAGGCCAGCAAGACCTTCGAGATCACCAAGGCTGCCGCACCCACGGCAGCGGCTGGCTCGCTGACCATCACCAACGGTCTGCACAAGACTTATTCCCTTGACCTCTCGACGCTGCTGCCGAAGCTGACGGCTCCCTGTGACTACGGCACGATCGCCTATGACAAGAAGGTGGATACCACTCTGGGCAGTGGCACCTTTGTTACCCTTGTAAACGGCAAGACCGGTGAGTTGACGCTGGAAGCAAACAGAAGCGCCACGGACGAAGGACAATTCGGCGCGATCACTGTTACAATCTCCACGAGCAACTATCAGGATATCACCCTGACCATCCACGTCAGCGCGAAGAACAGGATCACTCCCACCGGCACACCGACGCTGAGCAAGAACGCCATCACCTACGGCAACGCCCTGAATACCATCGCTCTCTCCGGCAAGCTCCATGATAATGTCAACAACGTGGATGTCGATGGAACCTTTGAATGGGTGGACGGCACGCATATACCCGTGGTTGGGAACGGTACCTATGCAGCCGAGTGGATTTTCGAACCGACTGACACTGAGAAGTATTTAACGGTTTCGGGAAGATCGAATATCACTGTCGAAAAGGCTCAACAGTACGGCAAGGTCAGCATGGCAGGCTATACTTACGGTCAAGCGCCCAGCACACCGACCTTGACAGACCGGACTGGTGACGCGAATGCTCAAGTGACCTACAGTTATGCCGCGGCGGGCAACGGCTCTGTTCAGACGTGGGATATTCAGAATCCGCCCGCGCTGAACGCCGGTACCTACCGTATGTACGCCAGCATTGGTGATACGGATAACTACTACGGATTTGAAGCTGTGCATTGTGAATTTGTGGTAGCGAAGGCAACACCGACCTACACAAAGCCCACCGACCTGACGGCAAAATACGGTCAGACGCTGGCGGATGTGACGCTGCCGGACGGCTGGAGTTGGACGGATAGCAGCGAATCTGTGGGCGGCGCTTCGACTGCCGCCAAGACCTTCCAGGCAAAGTTCACTCCGAAGGACACCGAAAACTACAACACAGTGGAGAACATCGGGCTTGAAGTCATGGTGAACAAGGCGGATGGCGGCAGCCTCAAAACGGTCGAGCTGGAGCAGAAGTACACGGACGCCTCGGATCACACCTACACGCCGGACTGGTCGGAGATTCCCACCGGGCAGACGTGGAGCTATAACAGCGAATACAGCGTCAGCAACGGCTCGAAGGCTACGCTTACCAAGCAGGATTTCGCGGCGGACGGCAGTTTGCTGACCTATGCGATCTCCGGCGGCAAGGCGGGTGACAAGATCACCATCACCCTGAAATCCTCCTGCAACAACTACGAGGATTTCACCATCACCCTGACTATCACCCTGACAGAAAAGGACGATCAGCAGGCACTGCGCATTACCGGCGGAACCACCGTGGTCTATGGCCAGACCCTGCAGCTGGGCACCACCGGCGGCTCCGGCACCGGGGCTGTGACCTACGCTGTGACCAACGGCACCGGCGAGGCAACCATTGACGCCACCGGCAAGCTGACTCCCGTCAAGGTTGGTACCGTAAAGGTAAAGGTCACCAAGGCGGCGGATGCAAGCTTCAACGAAGCGACCAGCACAGAGGTGGAGATCACCATCACCAGAGCGACCCCCACCGGCGCACCCAAGTACACCGCTATCACCACCAGCGGCAAGACGCTGGCAGACGCCGGCTTGACCGTTACCGGCAGCACGCTGAACCCCAATGCCGGCACGCTGGTGTGGGTGGATAACGCAGGCAATGTCCTGCCCGGTACCACCGCTGTGGCGGCCAATACCACCTACAAGTGGCTCTTCACTCCCACCGACGCCAACTACACGACGCTGACCGGCTCCATTGAGCTGTATCACAAGTCCAGCAGCAGCGGCGGTTGGTACTACACCTACTACACCATTAAGGCAACGGCCGGCACGAACGGCTCCATCTCTCCCTCCGGCTGGACCTCCGTCCGTGACGGATGGGATCAGACCTTCACCATCACCCCGGATAAGGGCTACGCCGTAGCCAAGGTGCTGGTGGACGGCAAGAGCGTGGGTGCTGTGAAGTCCTACACCTTCAAGAATGTCACGAAGGATCACACCATCGAAGCCATCTTCATGAAGTCCAACGGCAACCCCCAGACCGGCGTATTCGTCGATGTAACGGAAGGCAGCTACTATGAGGAAGCGATTGATTGGGCAGTGGAGAAGGGCGTCACCAACGGCGTGAGCAGTAATATGTTCGCTCCCAACGATCCCTGCACCCGCGCGCAGATCGTCACCTTCCTGTGGCGTGCGGCCGGTTCTCCCGCCCCCAAGAGCATGAGCAGCTTCACGGATGTTCCCGCTGACGCCTTCTATGCCAAGGCTGTTGCCTGGGCGGTCGAAAACGGCATCACCAGCGGCACAGGCGAGGGCAAGTTCAGCCCCAATTCTACCTGCACCCGTGCGCAGGCGGTGACCTTCCTCTATCGTGCCTCCGGCAGCCCCGCAGTCAGCGGCAGCGCCGAGTTCAGCGATGTGGCAACCAACGCCTATTATGCCGACGCAGTGGCATGGGCAGCGAAGAAGGGCATCACCACCGGCATCGGCGGCGGACTGTTCGGCTCCGACAACGATTGTACCCGCGGTCAGATCGTGACCTTCCTCTGGAGGGCCATGGCTGAGTAAATCAAGCAGCTGCCAGATCATCCATACGCTGGCATAATTCCACAACAGGCAAAGGACAGCGCGGCGGACGGTCAACAACACCGGCCTCCGCGCTGTTCCTTTTTCGCCACAGGAAACTCTGTACGCCATTCACAACCCATGAGCCATGCCGCCTTCCCACGCGGCAGGAGAAAACAATATGAAAAAGATCACTCGATTTCTGTTTTGCACCTTCGTCGCCATTATGCTGATGGGGACGGCAATCAGTGCCACCGCTTGTCATCAGAAGGAGGAGTATCCCAGCGTACCCGAAGTGACCGAGCCACAGCCCACCGGCGAGATCATCCCCACCGTGGATCGGCAAAAGGAGCTGGAGGACGCAAGGAAGAAATACGCCGACGCCGTGGCGTGGCTGTATATGCCCGGTGCCGAGGTGGACGACCCCGTGGTGCAGGCGAAGGACAACGCTTACTACCTGCAAAAGGACGAGAACGGAAACTACAGCGAATGGGGCTGCTACTACGCCCACTGTGACAACCGTTTGAGCAGCCGGAGCAAGCTGGACAGGAATACCGTCATCTTCGGTCACTCCGCCAGCAACTGTGACCCAGACGGGCCAAAGCTCACGAAGCTCCATCGGTATATGGATGCGGACTATGTGAAGGAGAACCCGTATATCTACCTTTCGGTGAAGGGCGAGAATATGGTCTTCCAGATCACGGCCTGCTTCATCACGGATATTGACTTTGATTACATCGCTCCCGACCCCACGGGTGAGGAGCTGACAGACTTCTTTGAGCAAGTGGCAAGGAAGAACTGGCTGGAATTTGACGGTGTAACCTTCGGCGAGGAGGACACCGTGCTAACCCTTTCCACCTGCTGCCGGAAGTACGATGAGTACAATACCGGCAACCAGCGGCTCGTCCTCATGGCGAAGCTGCTGCCGGAGGGTGCTATAGCGCAGGACTTCACCGTGCGCCTTGCTCCAGAACCGGAGATGCCTTAAAAAGACCAAAACGGAATACGATACCCCCCTGAAAAAGATCCGGCAGGCGTTCGACTGCAGGCGGTGCGGCGGTCATAAGGGCTGACGCACCCCCTGTCCAAGCTAACGGAACAACCATCATGTCGAAAGCGGGAGAGATTGCTGTATCGCAATCTCTCCTTTTTTCTGCCGTGATCTCCCGGCTTATCCGTAGGCGCCTCACTTGCACGGCAATGAAAAAACATTGGCTCAATGCCAGGACAGGCGGTTTTTATGGGGTATCCTCACATCCGCGGTACTGTCGTCGCTGCCGAATGGCAGCCTTCCTTCATTCACCTATGGCCGGGCATCGGATGCCCTGACTTTTTGCGGCCTTTTGAGGATACCCCGCCTCCGTCCGCCATTATTACCCTCGAATATCCTTATGCTCACAGCGGTGTCGCTGTGGGCTTTTTTGCGCCCTGTGCGCGCCCCCGCTGCCGTAGCCCTCCACCCGTTTCTGAGATTTGCAGCCAACCAAATTTTAGAATACGGAGGAACCATATATGGGCTTTAATTACGCGGCAGAAAAGAAGAAGTTTGAAACGCTGTGGGCAAGACTCCGGCGTGAGTATAGGGCGGCCGGGATGTCCGATACCGCCATCCAGAAGATGCATGACTTCGATTGGGAGGTATTCAAACAGGAGAGAATCTATCGCCTTCATACGCAGGACTTGGGCATCGGTATCTTTGACGAGCCTTCCGCCGATCAGGAGGACAAGTCCGCATTGATGAAAAAGTTTCTGGAATCGGTCAGCCGCTGGGACGATTACACGACGGCGTCAAGGTACGGCTGGATCGAAGAAGTCGATGATCCGTCGATCTACAAGCAGCTTCAAGCATTGAGGAAGGCAGACCTTGAGCTCTTGACCCTCATTGCAGTGGATGGGTTTTCTCAAACGGAGATTGCAGCCGTTTTGGGGTGCTCCCCGCAGAACATTTTTGGGCGTCTTAAAAAAATACGAAAAATTTTTCAAAAGTGATTGAAAAAATCGCGTTCTCGCTGCCTACCACATGAGGGGATCTTTTTCATGATCCCTCTGAACCTTGAAAAACACCGCCCAGGCGGTCATATCCGGTGACTGGAATACCTTTGCTGACGGCGCGAGCGTCAGACCGGGTGCGCGAGGACCACCTGTGCGGAGCATGATCCGCATATTAGGACGGCCAATGGAAGGTGCGGAGCGATACCCACCCAGGTCAAATGCGGCTTTGGCAGGCTGCTTCGCCATGACCCCGTCAGCTTACAATGATACTCCTGTACGCAGCTTCGAGAGAACCTCGGAGGGGTGAAACTCCCGTGACGCGCGCCAGCGCGGTTCCAGCCGCCGCCCTTGCCTGGGGAAGTAGTGTCGAATACAGGCAGCAACGCAAGAGCAAGAAGGCCGCTCCGCAGGGAGCAGTTCCGCCCTGATACGGAGCGGCCTTTTCTGCTTTGCGGCAGAAGTATGGGGATCGTCCACCTCCTCTTTTTTCCCGCCATCCTTTCTCTTCTCTCTTTCAATCCTCTGAACGGCCTGCATTCCCCCCCTCCTTATCCCCTGGACGATCCTCATATTTGTGCCGTAAGGCAAAATCCAGAAAAAGAGGTACCGATATGGATCAGAATGTCAATTATTACGGCATCATCCTTCTGCTGCGCCAGCTTCGGGAAAGCGGCAGCTTCAGCGAAAAGGAGCTGCGGAGGGTGGCGGCACGGATCGCCGCGGACAGCGGCGCGGACATCATGATTTCTCTCTGATTTCCTTCATCTTTCAGTAGCTTTCTGAACAAGGTTGTGGTAGTGTTTGTGTTGCAAAAAAGGAGGTGAGCAGGCATGGCGGAAAAGCATCTGACAGACGGCACAACGGCGCTGGCAGCGCAGCCCCGCGTCATCAAGATCGAGGCGGCGGAGAAGCCGGAAAACGCGCGGCTGCGGGTAGCGGCCTATACCCGCGTCAGCTCGGACTCCGATGACCAGCTCAACTCCTTCGCGGCGCAAAACCGCTACTACGCCGAGCTGATCTCCGGCAAGGCTGAATGGCGCATGGTGGATATCTACGCCGACGAGGGCATCACAGGCACCTCCGCCGCAAAGCGGGAGGACTTCCAACGCATGATGGCGGACTGCCGCAGAGGACTCATCGACCAGATCCTCGTCAAATCCATCTCCCGCTTCGCCCGGAACACAAAGGACTGTCTGGAGGCAGTGCGGGAGCTGAAGGAGCTGGGCGTCAATGTCCGCTTCGAGCGCGAGGGCATCGACACCGCCAATGTGAGCAGCGAGCTCATCACCGCCATCTACGCCGCCTTCGCCCAAAAGGAGAGCGAATCCATCTCCGGCAATATGCGCTGGAGCTATCAGCGCAGGATGGAAAGCGGCGAGTTCAACACCTGCCGCGCCCCCTGGGGCTTCCGGCTGGACGGGAAAAGCCTTGCCGTCCACGAGGAGGAGGCCGAGATCGTGCGGCGTATCTTCCTCGAATACCTCTCCGGCAGGAATCCGCGGGAGATCGCGGAAATCCTGAACGCCGAGGATACATCGGGACGGATATGGAAATACAAGGCTGTGGATTACATCCTACAAAATGAGCGTTATGCAGGCAACGCCCTGCTGCAAAAGCGATACACGACCGCCACCCTCCCCAAGCGGCAGAAGATCAACCGCGGGGAGCGCGAAATGTACTATGTGGCGGATAGCAACGATGCCATTATTCCACAGGAGCTATTCGACCGCGCAAAAGAACTGCGGCAAAGACGCAGCGTCGGGCAGGCGGTCACTCATGGAAGGCTCTGCGTCCGGATGCGCTGCTCCTGCGGCTCCCGCATCCGGGCAAAGCGGGTCAATGGCAGATGGTACTGGTGTTGCTGCCGACACGATGAAAAAGGCGACTGCACCATCAAGCCCGTGCCGGAAGCGCAGACGGATGAAGCCTTCTGCCGTCTCTTCTATAAGCTCAAGCATCAGAGCCTCCCCATTCTGGAGCGGATGCTCGAAACCCTCCGGACGATCCGTGATTGCAGGCTGCTCTGGAGCGAGGACATTGTTTCCCTCAACAAAAAAATATCCGAACTCTCCAGTCAGAATCAAACGCTGGCCTTCCTCAAGCAAAACGGCCTCGTTGATCCTGACATTTTTATATCCAAAAGCAACGAACTGACCCGCCAGCTCCGGCAGGCCAAGCTGGACAAAGAGAAACTTATGGCTGCCGAGGGGGATGCCACCGCCCAGCGGACGCGGGAGCTGATAGCCCTGCTGGAGGATGGGCCGGACTTCCTCGACCGCCCAGACACAGAGCTGTGCGGCGCGCTCGTTGCGGAGATCATCGTGGAGAGCAACGACACCCTCCGCTTCCGCCTGCATAACGGGCTGGAGCTGCGGGAATCCATTGAGAGGACGGTGCGATAATGGGAAACCGAAAGCAGCCCTTCGGCTACCGTATGACGCTGGGCGAGATCACGATCCTGCCGGAGGAGGCGGAGCTGGTGCGGTTTATCTTCCAAGGCTACAGCACGGGAGCTACGCTGGGTGAGCTGACCAAGGCACTCTGCCGACAGGAGATCCCCTACTATGAGGGGCGGACATGGAACAAAAACATGGTCTCCCGTATTTTAGAGGACAGCCGCTATGTCGGCGAGAAAGGCTATCCGGTGCTCATCGAGCCGGAGCATCTCCGCGCGGCAGCGAAAAAGAGAACGGCAAGAGCCCGCCCGCCGCAGAAAACGCCCGCGCAGAAGGCCCTGCGGCGGCTGTGCGGTGCGCCGCCCTCCGAGCGGGTGGAGAAGATCGTCGCCGACCTGCTCAACGAGCTCATACGCTGCCCCGACCGTGTCCAGCCATCGGCATCCCAAGTGGTCGGCACTGCCTGCGGAAAAACACGGGAGGCGCTGACCTCCGCGCTGGAGCGGCAGTCCATCGATGAGGACAACGCCAGAGCGCTGCTCCTTCAACTGGCGGCAGAGCAGTACGACGCTATTGGAAACACGGAATACGAAACTGTGCGGCTGCGGCGGCTGCTCACCGGCCGCAAGCCCATAACGGAGCCGGATGCGGAGCTGCTGCAAAGCACGGTGTCAAAGGTGCGTGTGACGAACAACTGCGTGACCGTGACGCTGAAGAACGGACAGACCATAGAGAGGAGAGATCAGCTGTGAACGAAACCGCCCCAAGAGTCATTAAGATCCCCGCAAAGCCGGAGTCGGTCCTGCAAGCGGAGCTGCAAAGACAGCTCCGAGTCGCCGCCTACTGCCGGGTCTCCACCAAGGAGGAGGATCAGGCAAACAGCTACGAGGTGCAAAAGGAATACTACACCGACAAGATCATGTCCAACCCCGCGTGGACCATGGCGGGCGTCTTCGCCGACAAGGGCATCACCGGCACCTCGGTGAAAAAGCGCGAGGACTTCATGCGTATGATCCGCCACTGCCGCCAGAGGAAGATAGACGTCGTCCTCACCAAATCGGTCTCCCGCTTCGCCCGCAACACGGTGGACTGCCTCTACTACACACGGGCACTCAAGGAGCTGGGCATCGCCGTCATCTTTGAAAAGGAGAACATCAATTCGCTGGAGGAGGACAGCGAGCTGCGCATCACACTCTCCGGCGCCTTCGCGCAGTCCGAGAGCGAATCCATCTCCGCCAATGTCACATGGGGGAAACGCCGCGCTATGGAGAGCGGAAAGGCGACCATCCAGTACAAATACCTCTACGGCTACCGCAGGGGTGCGGACGATAAACCGGAGATCATCCCGGAGGAGGCGGAGGTCGTCCGCTGGATCTACGAGCGATACCTCGCCGGGGCCAGCACACGGATGCTGCGGGACGAGCTGCATGAGCAGGGCGTGATATATTCCGAAAAGTCACCGCAATGGACGCTGCCTCATATCAAGAGCATCCTGCGGAATGAGAAATACTGCGGCGATGTGCTGATGCAGAAGACCTTTCAGCAGGATGTCATCAACCGCAAGGTCATCAAAAACACAGGGCAGCTCCCCATGTACCTCATAGAGAACCACCACGAGGGCATCGTCAGCCGTGAGAAGTACAACGCGGTGCAGGCGGAGATGGCGCGGCGCAAGGCGGCAAAAAGCCCCTCTAAGAGAGCCTCCACCGGTCTTGCCGCCTACACCAGCCGCTACGCACTCTCAGACCGTCTGGTGTGCGGCGAGTGCGGAACGCTGTACCGCCGCTGCACATGGACGCGCCCCGATGGAAAGCGCGTCGTGTGGCGCTGTGTGAGCCGTCTGGACTATGGCAAGAAATACTGCCACAGCTCGCCCACGCTGGACGAGGTGCCGCTCCAGCAGGCGATCATAGCCGCCCTCAACACCGTCCTGCCGGACTTGGATGGCCGCATCCGCCAAATCACGGAGGCGTTGGAGGTGGAGGTCATCCCGTTCCCTGGCAGCGGCATGAGCCTTGGTGACATCGACCGCAGACTGACGGAGCTGGAGGCACAGTTCCAAAGGCTGCTGGAAAAGGCGGCGGATGATCCCATCGCCTATGGGGATCAGTTCATGGAGATATTGGACGAGCAGACCGCGCTAAAGGAACTGCGGGTCTCTATCCTTGCCGAGAATAAGGAACACGCCGAAGCGGATCGGCGCATCAGGGATGCCGCGGGGATGCTGGAAAACGCCGTGCCCCACATCGCGGAATGGGACGAGAGTGCCGTCCGACAGCTGGTGGCGCAGGTGAAGGTGCTGTCCAAAAACGAGATCAGCGTGACGCTCAAGAGCGGCATCGAGATCCGCCAGAGCATATCAAACTAAGATAGGAGATGGAAAAATGGTATTTGTGACCGGTGACCTCCACGGAAATTTTGAGCGATTCAAACCAAAATACTTTCCCGAACAGGCGCGGATGACAAAGCAGGACATTATGATCTGTGCCGGTGACTTCGGCGGCGTGTGGTTTGGTAACAGCCGCGACGATGAAACGCTGGACTGGCTGGAACACCTGCCCTTCACGCTTGCCTTCGTCTGCGGCAACCATGAAAACTATGATGCACTGGAGCGTTACCCTGTGGCGGAGTGGCACGGCGGCAAGGTTCATCGCGTTCGGTCTCATGTGCTGCACCTGATGCGCGGTCAGATCTTCGAGCTGGAGAGTTACCGCTTCTTTACGATGGGCGGTGCCAAAAGCCACGACATCGAGGATGGGATTCTGGAGCCGGATGCCCCGGATTTTGAGCAAAGGCTCACGATGCTCCAGCGCAAGCCCAGAGCGAGGTACCGCGTCAACCATATCTCGTGGTGGGCACAAGAACTGCCCTCCGATGAGGAATATGCCGAGGCACGGCGAAACCTTAACGCGGTCGGCTGGCAGGTGGACTACATCATCACCCACTGCGCTCCCACCAGCATCGCCCTCATGGGGAGCCGCCACAACGAGGCGGACCGGCTCACAGACTTCCTACAGGAGGTACGGGAAAGAGCAAAATACCACTACTGGCTGTTCGGCCATTATCACGACAACCGAGCCATTGATGAAAAGCACATCCTGCTGTGGGAGCAGATTGTGCGGATCATCTGAAGCAGGTCAAAGCAGAGAAAAACACGGCTGAGTCACCGTGCTTTTCTCTGCTTTGAGCGTTGATCAGGCGCGCCGCGCCGGAAAGGAGAAGCTATGAATATCCGCAAGCCCACAGATTACACCACCCTGTTCGCCGCGCTGGACGCCGCTGTTGCGGCGCAGCTCCCGCAGATGGAGCTGTACTGCGAGATTGGCAGAGTGGTCAGCGGCAGGGGCGAAAAAGGCGCAGCTGTTGCGGCGTCGGAATACCTGCAAGCGGCCTATCCTGCGGTCGATGGCTTCTCGCCCCGCAATGTGCGCCGGATGCGGGGCTTCTACCGGATGTACGGCGACACGCCGGAATTGCTGGCGGAGGCAATGCGTCTGAACTGGACACAGAATGTGGTCATCATGGAGGCCGGATTGACCATGGCCGAGAGGTGTTGGTACATTCGGAAGGTCGCTGAAAGCGGCTTATCCAAAACGGAGCTGCTGCGGATGATTGAGAGAGCCGAACATTCGGAAATTGCTCTTGGCGAAAGCGTGGATACCTGCTATACTGTAGAAAATGATGAGTTTTCGGAGAAGAACCAGTATGAAGAATATCCTGTTTATCTGCCATGGCAATATCTGCCGCAGCCCCATGGCCGAGTTCGTGATGAAGGACTTGGTGAAGAAGGCTGGGCTGGCGTCACAATTCCATATCGAGTCAGCGGCCACCAGCCGGGAGGAGATCGGCAACCCGGTCTATCCTCCGGCACGGCGCAAGCTGGCGGAGCACGGGATCTCCTGCGACGGCCATGTGGCGCGGCAGCTCACCAATCAGGACTACGACAAGTACGACCTGCTGATCGGCATGGACGGCGCGAACCTGCGGAATATGCACCGCATCTGCGGCGGCGACTTTGCAGGCAAGCTACACCTCCTGATGGACTATACCGACCACCCCCGCGATGTTGCCGACCCGTGGTACACCGAGGACTTTGAGTCGACTTGGCGGGATGTGCTGGAGGGCTGCCAGGGATTGCTGAGAGAATTGTTGCAGGAGTGAGGTGAACAGAATGGCACAGAACGATAAGATCCAGCTATTCGAGGACAAGCGCATTCGTACTGCGTGGGACGAGGAAAAGGAAGAATGGTACTTTTCCATCGTTGATGTGGTGGCTGTTCTAACCGACCAGCCAGACCAACGCGGCGCAAGTAACTATTGGGCGAAACTGAAGCAGCGTTTGAAAGAAGAAGGCGCAGATCAGTTGCTGACAAATTGTCAGCAACTGAAAATGAAGTCGCCCAAGGATGGAAAACGCTACAATACCGATGTGGCAGACACGGAGCAGCTCCTCCGTATCGTCCAATCCATTCCCTCGCCAAAAGCAGAACCGTTTCGAGCCTGGTTAGCACAGGTTGGCCGGGAGCGCATTGAGGAAACCATAGACCCGGAGTTGACCATCGAGCGGGCGTTGGAAACCTATCTCAAAAAGGGGTACACCCGCGAATGGATCAACCAGCGGCTGCAAGCCATTCAGGTCCGTAAGGAACTGACAGACGAGTGGGACGCCCGCGGCGTTCAGAAGGGCGTGGAGTACGCCATCCTCACCGATGAGATCTCCCGCGCGTGGTCGGGGATGTCCACCCGCCAGTACAAAAATCTGAAGGGATTGAAAAAGGAAAACCTTCGTGATAACATGACCACGCTGGAGCTGGTGCTGAATATGTTGGCAGAAGCCACCACCACACAGTTTTCAAAGGATCGAAAGCCCTCGACCTTCCAAGAGAATCTGGAAGTTGCTAAAGCTGGCGGACAGGTTGCTGGGCGAACGAGGAAAGACATTGAGTCACAGTCCAATACGCCGGTCATCTCCCCGAAGAACGCCGCACAGCTCAATCAGATCGTGACTGACCTTCTGGAAGGGGCAGCCGCGGATATGAGCGAGATGCCAGAGGAAAAATAGCGTTTTCGCATAATGGTTTTTCACGCGGCCAATTAGCAGCTCTTGAAAGCACCCATTAAAAAAGTTTGAGAAAAGTTAAAAAAGAACGGAGAATTCCGACTTGCACATGAGATTTTTGAGCCGGGGGTTCAAAAATCTACAGTGGTACGGCATGACACAGAAAAACCTTGAAACCATTATGGTTTCGAGGTTTTTTCTTTTTAGATGAAAACCTTGAGGTACAACAAAAACCTTGAGAAAACCTTGAGTTAAAAAGACGGTAGACATTTATTCGTGTCTACCGTCTTTCTTTATGTCCTTTTTTGGCCCTTCTGCTTCGATGGTTTCGGCAGCATACTCATAAGGGCCATCAGCAACATCATTAGTTAATCTACGCTTGCGCCTTATTGCAACATTGTCGATTCCATCTTTTAACTTGAGAGGGGTTTCCTCTAAGTCACGAAGAATATATGTCTCATTCTGGCGCATGGGCTTAAACATTTTGTTGAAATATTTTTCGGGTACATGCTCTTCGGCAGCGTCCCTCTTTATCTCTTCAATTTCCAGGCGATTTTGAAAAAAAGCATTCAAAAGTTTTGAATTAAAACTGAGTACTGGTGCTCCGCAAGAATCACGGTTTAAGTCGATGCCCTCATAGTCAATCAGACTGATAATGAGGTCTGCTACGTCCTTTTCCGTTCTGACGCTCTCAGGGGATTTCTCAATGCGTCCTAAGAGGTAGTCGACAGATGTGCCTAAGTAATCTGCAATAGCGTATAATTTGTCTACAGACGGAATAGCGAGGCCAGACTCGTAGTAGGTCATGGAGCTTGGTGCAATGTCGAGAGTACGAGCCATCTCTGCTTTGTTTACACCACGGAATTCTCTACAGCTCCGTAGCCGACTTGCCAAGATGGAGCTATCAACTGCTGCGGGTTTGTTATACATACATCAACGCCTCCTGATTCAATTATAATGGAGGCGGATATGGGTGTCAATATAAAATTAGCGTAAATTGAAATTTATTTTTATATTCTATTGACAAATGACCGGGTCAGGGGTTATAATCCAATCAAAGAACAAAGTTAGCGCAAATTGAACCTTACCATTCAAGATGCGTTTGGTTAGCCTAACACTATCGCAGTCCATTCGTATGCGCCGGATGGATTATTTCTAAAATCAAAAATTAGCGCAAATTGAAGTAAAAGGTAAAATTTTTATGAAAAATGGAAATTTGACAGGGTTTATGAGCATCAAGGACACAGCAACACACAGCGGATTTAGCCAGTTCTACATTCGCAAACAGTGTAAGAGCGGAACCGTTCCATGCAGGATGGCAGGGACAAAGTACATGATTGATTATGAAGCGTTTATGGAGCGAGAGCACAGATTGGCAGCACAGGCAGTTTCAAAGCCTTATGTGATGTGAGAGAGGTGTATATATGGCATCGGTAAAGCAAAAGCAGAGAAAAGATGGCAGCGTTTTCTACGAGATTTCGGTTAGCAGAGGTCACGGCCTATCCCCCTACACAATGAGGTGGGATAGGCCAGAGGGGTTAGCTGGTAAAACAGTCAAAGCAAGGCTGCAAGCGGTTGCGTCCGAATTTGAACGTGATTGTAGAGATGGCAAGGTCAAGACTCGTAAGGAAAGAAAAGCGGAACAGGAAGAAGCAGAG
This sequence comes from Neopoerus faecalis, assembly GCF_029218125.1. Lineage (NCBI taxonomy): Bacteria > Bacillati > Bacillota > Clostridia > Eubacteriales > Oscillospiraceae > Neopoerus > Neopoerus faecalis. The sequence continues at coordinate 67,754 of NZ_JARFXX010000007.1, forward strand.
CAGAAAAAAATCCTTGAGGCAAGGAACAAAATGACCTTTAAGCGTTTTTGCGAAGAAACGTTTTTGCCAGACCTCCGGCTAAGATGCAGTGAGCATACCATCTACAACTATCAGCTTCAACTGGAAAAGCACATCTATCCTGATATTGGAGCCTTGGAACTGCAAGCAATTAAGGCGGGGGACATCAATCAACTACTGCGGAACCAGCAAGCAATGAACGTATCCTTATCTATCCCCGTAAAGGTCTATACCATTGTTCGTGCAATTATCAAGATGGCTTACAAGGATGAGCTGATAGACCGGAACCCGATGGATAAGGTTGACCGTCCCCACAAGCGCAAGGATACGAGCCAGACACAGGCTCCGATGGCATGTACGGCTGATGAACTGCAAAAGCTGTGTGAGGCACTGAAAACTGAACCATTCCTGTGGCAAGCCCTTGTGCGTTTGTTGGTTGACAGTGGTATGCGTGTTGGGGAGTGTGTGGGACTGCTGTGGAGCAACGTAGATTTCGATAAGGGACGAATCACGGTTGATGGGACAATGGTTTATACCCCCGATAAAGGCGTGTTCCGTGACCTGACCAAAAATGGAAAGAGCAGAACGTTTGGAGTTGACCCGGAAGTAATGGAAATGCTCAGAGTCCTACGGGACAGGCAACGGCTTGCGAAAGAATCAGAGTATGTGTTCACAAATGAGTCGACAGGATTACCGCTTCATCCAGACTCTCCAAGGCGCTTCCTGAAAAAGCTGGGAGAGAAGTGCGGTATTGAGGGCTTGCATCCACATCTGCTACGTCATAGCTTTGCAAGTGTAGCCATTACAAACGGTGCGGATATTGCGAGTGTATCAGAGAAGCTGGGACATAGCGACAAGGCCGTAACGCTCAGGATGTATACCCACGCAGACGAAGCGAGTATTGAAAAGGCCAGCGATATTTTTAGAACGGCAATTTCAGGAAAAACAGAAAATACAAATCAGATAGGAGATAGAGTATGATTACATTGACACAAATCTACAATGAAATCTTGCTCAAGGAGCAGAACAAGAAAATGGTTGAAAACAAGAATGAAGATAACTGGAAGCCGGAAAGATGTATGGATTACTCTCCGCCTGAGTTCTGTGTCCCTGTAAGCAGGGCGAAAGCAGCTCAAAGGAGGAAGCTCTCCAAGGTGCTGGCCTTTATCAAACGTGTACGCAATATCAGGTATGGGGAGGGCTGTACGATTATGCCGATTCCGACCACCAGTAGAAGCATGATTGCGATTGCGGGGTCTGTGGCAAACGTATCCAACCTGATTAAGTTTATGTGTGCAATAGGGCTTATCAGCGTTGAGTGCAGCAAATATCAGTTCAATAGCAGATACGAAAAATGCAATTTCTCAAAAAAGTACCGCTATTATTACGATAATGAGGTAAAAATCATAGATTATTGCGAACGTGAGTCCATAAAAGAATTTGTTCCTAAGAATCATCCCGATAGAAAGCTGAATGATTTACCAATGCCGCTGATTAGCTTTAAAAGTGTTTCATTTTCCGCAAGGTTGAATTTAGTAAAACCATCTGATATTTCTGCTGCGGAATTTGAAAAGTGCATTTCAGAACTTTTGTTTAGAAAATATCCTGATTTGGAGAAGTATCAAATGTTGGCTGATGAAATCAATGAAACCTATTATGCGCAATATCCAGAACTTGCAATTCGATTTATACCCCGCTTCACATGGTACAAGGATAAACCTGCTATTAGGAAAATTGGAATCAGAGCAACGAATCAATGTGTATCTGCGAGTAATTCTGATACACCAGATAATCGAATGAGTAAACGAGAACTTCTGGACAAATACGGATTGAATCTATCCAAGGATGTGAAATCATCTGTACCTCGTATCACTTTATCACTGAATCAACACCTGTGGGAGAAAGAATCCACTGACATCTATGAGAGGATATATCAGGAATACATCCACTCAATAGGATGTCCCACCAGTGGCACAGTAGTTCAAAAGTTCGAGGAATTACGTCCGGCAATCAAAACGTTGCACATGAGACGGTATTTTGACAGTGAGGGAGAGATTGGAAATCACACTTGCCATGCTATGGCGAACGTAGAGAACCGCCAAGAGGTCTATGCGGAAATGAGCAGATACCAGAAAGCAATTATTGAGGCAGAGGGACGGAAACTCTATGGGAATGAGATTTTCTTTCACGAAAGCTGTATCTATCTTGATGTCCTGAAGGAACTGCTGGATAATGGTTTCTTTTGCTGGGAGTGTTATGATGCCTTCTATGCGAGAAAAGAGGGCATTACTCAGGAAGCGTTTGAAAGCTATGTGGAAGCGTTGGTGGAGAAAAAAGCAAACGCCTATATCCAGAGGTATTATGAAATAAAGGATGAAACGGTGGCTTCCTGATATGGGAAAACATATATTGACTCTTCAAGTGGACAGGAAAACCAAAAGCACCACATCCTGAGTGAGAGAGCAACTTGAAGTGAACGTTTCAAAATTACGGTGAACAGGAAGCCCTCTCATCGCTGGTCGCTCCGCGATCAGCGGAAAAGAGGGCGTACTTGTTATCACAGAAATTGTCTGATTGATTTCCGAAAAAGGGGTTAATCAGGCAATTTTCCTTTTTGGCTTGTCTTTTCTGGATAGGCGTGATACACTGAATTTGCCACGCAAGTTAATATGAAACCACACGAGTGTGCGTTTTTATCATCTTGGTAAAAATGCAGGCTCTTATTTGGCATACACTCGTGTGGATGACTGAACTTGCGTGGCAGCAAGGAGCCAGCGTTTTTCGGTGCGTGGCTTCGTGCTGCGCACTTTTTTATTTTATCGGAAGCGAGATGGGATTTTGTTTATTATTGCAATTATTGGTTTTTTGATTGCTTGCCCCGGAATTGCATTTGCACTATTTTGGTTTTTCACCTGTCCGTATGTAATAGGAGCGATTGTTGCATTTGTAGTTATTTCAGTAATTGTTATTTGTGCAACGGAGAGTCGCCATGAAGAGAAGTCTGCGTCAGATGATGTACTTCCCCAAGAAAAGGGAGATTGGTATATTCATTATTTAAGTCAGCCACAAGAAGAACAGGATGAAAATGATGAAGGTGAACTCCATAAGGAGATGTAGTTTTTATGGCAGATTATATTTGCCCCATGTGCGATACATCAGTCAGTAGAACAGATAGAGCTTGCCCCAAATGTGGTTGTCCCATTGATTTTATAAGAGATTTCCAAGCAAATAAGAAGACAAACACATCTGAAATAACACCAGTTCAAACAGATGATTTCCTTGAGCTGCCAATCATTAAGCCGGTACAAAAAGCAGAAAATTCTAACATACCTTCTCACGTTCAGGAAGAGTCGAAACCTGATTTATCAAAGTGTAAAGGTATTGCGAATAGACAGCATGATAATATTAAAGCCCCCGTCCCTGCAATTGCGGATGGAGGTGAAAGGCTTAAATATATCTTAGAAAAGCGAAAGGTGCTGCGGGAAGCTACAAATCCAGTTAAAGATACCTCAGAAAATATTATAGATGTAGAACCCACTGTAGAAACAACGTGGGTACAGCCACTACAAAAGCAAAATCTTGGTAAAACAGCCCTTTGTTCTCAATGTAGAAGTATAGTGCCTACTTGTTGGGGAAATTGCCCGAAATGTGGAGCTAAACTTCAAGAGCTTGTATTGCCAAAATCAAATATACCGTATGTCTTTCCGGAAAAAAATGATGATATTGAAAATGACAGTATGTGGCAAAAACTGGTTGAGAACGTGCATAATTCAAGGAAACACAAGGAAGCCGAAGAGGATAGTTATAGACTGAGCGATGAATATAACAGGGATGACTTTGAATCAGATGCGTTTGAAGATAATACACGTGATGAAGATGATAACTATTGAGTTCATCAGGTAGTCGCAATCAAAGGAGAAACGCCATGGGAAACGGTTTTTCAACGCTTTTTGAAAAGTACACTTCAATTGTGGCGTTTGATGTGGAAACCTCCGGTTTAGACCCATATTTTGACCAAATTGTTGAGCTTGGAGCACAGAGACTTTTCCAAAAAAATGGGGAACTTTTGGCGGAGCCGTTACACTATTTCATCAAGTTGTATGATGGACATCGCATGGATGAAGATGCGGCATCAGTTAACCATATTACGGAGTCCATGTTAGAAAAAAACGGCGTTAGTATAGAAAAAGCCATGTCAGATTTTAAACGTTTGATTGAGGGGAAAACACTATTAGTTGCCCACAATGCAAATTTTGATATGCTCTTTATAACGGTGGCAGCGCTAAAAATCAACGAAAAGAAGTTTTTTCAACACTTAGACGTTGTTGATACCCTGACTGTATTCAAAGACCGGGCCCCATATCCACATAAACTGTCAGATGCAATTGCACATTATCATTTAGAAAGATATGTAGAGAATAACCACACTGCTTTAGGGGATACATTTGCGTTGCTTTATGTTGTGGGGGCGATGGCAAGCGAAAAAGGCGATTTATTGCAGTATGTCAATTTGTTTGGCTATAATCCCAAGTATCCACCACGATATAAACTTCCCAATATTGATTACTGTGAACAACCATATAATTCCCAATTACCCTTATATCAAAAAATACATAGACCTGCTACTTGTCAAACGCAGGTTAAACCTGTTTTCACCGGAAACGTACCGCTTACTGATAATGTGATTATGCAAGAAGTTGCTGCACCACAAACGTTTTATCATGGGATAGAATATGCACAGCTAAAAAAAGTAAGGAATCTTCATTTTCTTAAAAACGAAGGAATGTTTTTGGCAAATGTTATTGGTAGTCGGGTTTATGATACGGAATTTAGAGTAACCACAAAGGGTGTAATAACATGGTATCGGTGTAGTTGCCAAGCATTTGGCACATATCCAAAAGCGTGCAAACACATTATTGCGGTAGCAAAAGTAATTCAACAGCACTGGACGGACTACTTCGGCATGGCTGATGGTGAAAAGAAATCTCCGTTTCATCAATCGGTAATTGATGGGCCAAAAGCAAGTGAACCAGTAAAAGAAAGGTTTACGCCCCCTTTTAACACAGATTATTGGGAAAGCCATGAAATGAATCTGGGGCCCCCAGAAGCATGGTGCACTAAAGAAGAACGTCCAATATTGCAGCCTTTGCCCGATACGCAAGCGGAGGACTCTTCTGATGAAGAGGATGGTTATGACCCATATCCTGACTCATGTTATGAAGATAGTGTAAGTAATGAGATACCGGAGGACTATTACGATGATTACGATAGGGAGGTCGATACACGCATGGATGACAACTTCTATATTGGGGATGGTGATGATTGGTAAGTAGAAGCGAGTTTCCTAATGTTGAGAGATAATAGAAAGGGTAGTAAAGAAATGGATGAAAACACTTTACTCTTAAAAGAAATCTTAAAACAACTCTATATATTAAATCAAAAGATTGAAGCTCTAAATACAAGTAACGAGTTTTGGAATATTCAAGATATTTACAAAAGATTAGACCAAATCGGCGATATAGTATCGGACATTAGTAGTAAAGCTGATAGTATTGATAGCAATATAGATAGTATTGACAACAAAGTATTTTCTATCGAATTAGCTGTTACCTAACTTGGAGCGTTTTTCAACAGAAAGGAATATGCACAATGGATGAAACGAAATGGTTGATATGGGAACGGGATTATGTAGAAGGTGTTCATGAAATAGTTTCGGAAGTATACTCTAAGCAAGCGGCATATGCTGAACTGCGACACCTACAAAAAGAACATCCAGATACAATTTATGAAATAGAAGAAGACGGACCGGATTTTAGTGATTACGAACTGTGACGTCCAAAAGGGAGAGCATTTCGCTCTCCCTTTTAGTTGTGTATTTCTCACACCTCCAACATCAAATGTCCCTCAATGGCCTTTTCTATCTCCTGCTGCTGGATACCGATATAACGTTGTGTCACGGCGGCGGAGGAATGTTGAAGCAGCTGCTGGACAAGGGCGATATTATATCCGCTGTCCTTGTAAATCTCTGTCGCATAAAATTTCCTAAAGCTATGTGTGCTGATACCCTGATAACCTAAGTAATCGCACACCAGCTTTAATTGCTTCTGTATGGCTCTTTCAGACAGTGGGAAGATGATTGCCCCGGATGGAATACCGTGGTCAAGGCAATAGCAGCGGATGTACTGATACAGAGCCAGCGGCACAGTGAAGTTTCGTGCCTTTTTCGTTTTCTGCTCCACGATAGAAAGGCGATACCTGTCACCGTCCTTTACAACGTCGGCAAGCCTCAGATGGATAATGTCAGAGATGCGCAAGCCTAAATTTGCTTCAAGGGTCAATGCGGTGGCAATCCGCTCATTTGGTCTGCATCCGGTAAAGCCCTGTTTCATGGCCTGGATAATGGCTTGATACTGCTCCTTTGTCAGAGCAACGGTTTTGATATTCACGCTGATTTCCTCCTTTGGATGGGGTAAAATACGAACTTCCGGTCAGTGTTAAACGAACTTTGGGTATAAAAATCACAGAAGCCTTGAAACCGCTGACTTTTGGTGTTCGTATTCCTCCAGTTTTACGAACTCTTGCGGAAATTTCTCATGTCCAGCAACAATCCCTCTGTAGCAAAAAACTTTTATAGATACAATCATCAAAAATCGCTTCTGGCGGCGGGGGTGTATAGATATAGCCCCCTGACCTTGCGTGGATTCTGGTTAAAAATATCATTACTATTTAACACGCTATCACCATCTCCGCCTGACAGTCCATACAAGCGATATGGACGCACTTGGTAGCCCTCACAGAGTTCCCGCAACAGGGGCAGACATATTTACGGCTGCCGGATGGCTTCGGCGGTGGAGGTGTGGGATTACCGTTGTGACTGCCTGTACCGGAAACAGAGATACCATAGAACTCATTCCGTGTGATAAGAATGTCTGAAAGTTCATTTTCAAGCACAAAGTCCAGCAGTTCATCCGTTGGCGTTGTCAGCGTCCAGCCATATTTTTCATGGTGGGCCACATTCAGTCCATGGGCTTCGGCAACCCTCTTGAAACGCTTGTTGTGGTAGGTATTGCCTCTGCTGGTGTCCTTAATGCCGTGAAGCTGGCAATAGTAGTGGCACATCTCATGGAGCAAGTCAGCACAGATAAATTCGATGGGTCTTGCTAATGTCCCCGCTCCAACGTTTATCTCGTGGGTGGCTCCGACAGTGGAAACCCATGTATCGTCCCGGACAGAGAAATGGGCGTAGGCTTTGGGGGTACTCTGGATAGTCAGCGTGGGCCTTGAAAGTTCATTTTCAAAGAAATGCTGGTTGAGCAGGTCGAACAGCTTATTGAGATAGCCAGCGACACGATTGTAAGAAGTCAGTTGTTTCATAGTAAATCCTCCTTGAAAAAAGGGAGCGGATACAGTATACTCAAACTGTACCCGCTCTTGTAGTGTGGTTAGATGGCTCTTTGTCTGTGGCTTGGTAGGCGTTCAGACAAAGGGCTTTTCTTATGCGGAAATAGAGAAGCGCCGGGAAGAAACCTGTTTCGTAAAGGCTTTGTAGACTTCCTCTCCAAACTTTTCCTTGAAGCGTTTTGTATCAAAGCGGGTGGTAAGAACGGAAGTCCAGCGCACGATATAGCCTCCGGCAAACAGTTCTTCGGTGTTGGCTGCTTCCATCTCAGCTTTGATACTATTACGGACAGTCTCGGCTTCGGATTTGGTTTCTTCGATAAGTGCTTCAAGGCTTTGCAAGGTTTCTATTTTTGCGATAAGTTCGTTGCGTGACATCATAATTTTCCTTTCTGATTTTGATTTTGTGGTTAGCAACTGCCTAAGAGATACAAAGCGAGGAACAGCATAGAGAAACAGAACAGAATACCTTCGCCAGTCATAGTGACACCTCCTTTCGGTTGAATGTTGAGTTTCAATTTTTCTGGTCATCGTCACCATGGAGCAAAAGGGAAATGCCAGCAATCACAGGGACAAGAACCGCCGCCCACATGAAGAACGAGAGCGCATCATCAAAAGGGCTGGTGATACCATTGACAGATACCCAAATAGCGATAAACCAGTAGATAATTGCAATTCCCATAGAGAAAAACCTCCTTTCTTTGCGTAGTGGATATATGAAAAAAGGACTGCACCAGCATGAACGCTGATACAGTCCTTGAGTAGTCGAATTTACATTTTGGGATGAAAATTTTTTCGGATTACATAGCAGAACACTATGGGGGAGAGGGAGCAGAAAAAATAAAAGGGCTATGTTTTTATCTGTAAGGCTCAAGGTTTTCATCCCACAAGTAATTTGCCCGGTTGCAAAAAACCTTGAGGAAAACCTTGAGCTACATGAAAATAACCTCTGTAAGCGGGTTATGACAAGATACAGCAGATATAGTACGAAAAAGCGTGAAAGCATTGAAAACAAAGGAAAAGTTGCAACAGGATAAGACAACAGAAAAAAAGAAAATCCCTACCAGAAATTTTTGGTAAGGATGAGGTCACCAGTTCGAATCTGGTCAGCAGCTCCAAAAAACACCTGAAATCTTCGGATTTCGGGTGTTTTTCGTTACAAAAATGCACTTTTAGGTGTGGGCCAAAATGTGGGTCAACTGCCTGACCCACACCGTGACCCACACAACGAAATGCGTAGAAAGACTTAAAGAGTACCGGAGAGGAGGCTTTTGCCTTCTCTCCGGCATTTTTGTTTTTTTCTGCTTACATGACCTGCGCCATGAAACTGCCCATCGTTTGTGCGGCCTCGTCTTGCTTCTGCCTTGTAGCGTGGGTGTAGGTGCGGAGTGTAAATCCGGCGTCATAGTGGCCGAGCATACTGCTGACGGTTTTGACGTCCACTCCATTTTGCAGTGCCAGCGTTGCGAAGGTATGTCTGAGGTCGTGAAATCTGATGTGCGGCAGTCCAGCGTCCTTCAGGATCTTCTTGTGCAAGTTTACGACGGAGTCTGGGTAGTACATCTCACCGGTTGCCGGCGAGGGGAACATGTAGGGATTCTCAGGATGCTTGCTATGCTCTGTTATCAGCAGATCGATGGCATCTTGAGGAATGGATATTTTTCTAACTGAGGTTTCCGTTTTGGGACGGGAGAGCGTCAGTTCGCCATTGGGATTCTTCACATATTGTTTGCTGACGGAGATGGTTTTGTTTAGGGTGTCGAGGTCGCTCCAGAGAAGCGCCGTAATCTCGCCCTTCCGCAAGCCCGTGACCAGCTCCAGATAGAACATGGGGAGCAGACCTCTCCTGTCAGCGGCTTCCAGATAATCCTTGATGTGCTCAGGCGGAAGAATCTGCATTTCGATTTTTTGCACCTTCGGCGCGATGCAGTCCTCGGTCGGGTTCCGCAGGATCAGGCGCTCCTTGACCGCCCGTTCCAAGGCGCTGTGCAGCATGAGATGCAGACTCCGAACTGTGGTACTGCTGAGTCCAGGGTTGCCGTGACCGCTCTTGCGGTCGATACGACCGTTTTCCATCAGATCCTTGTAGAGCTTTTGTAAGTCATGGGCAGTCAACTTTGTCAGTTTGATGCTGCCGATGCGGGGAATCGTGTATTGCTCGACCATCAGTTGATAGCGGTTTGCTGTTGAGATGCGGATATTCGGTTTTGCGTAGATCTCATACCAGCTACGCAGCCAAGTTGCTACCGTGTACTCATCAGCACGGCTGACATCGATTCCTCTGGTAGCCTCCATTGCGGCACTGAGCTTCGCCTTGCATTCCGCCTGCGTCTTACCAAGCACGTTTTTGATGATGCGCTTTCCTGTTTCGGGGTGGTATCCTGCTGTATAGCGCCCCTCCCAACGCCCGTCTGCGCGTTTGCGAATGTTGCCTTCGCCATTTGCACGTTTTTTTGCCATTCAGTCCTCCTGTTCCGCTGGACGGCAGATGTGTTCTTCTTCCTCCTGCTCGAAGGAATAGAGTCCATCGGTCTCCAACTCTTTCACCATGCCCCACGCCAGCTTGAAGCCTGCCGTGAAGCTCATCAGCTTGGATTCGACCAGCAATGTGTTCTGTGCGTCCAACAAGCGGAGCAGCTTTCTGCGCCCCGTAGCGTCCATATCCCGCCGCAGATCCTCATGGGCGTATTCGATCTGCTCGGCCAACTCTGGATACTCTTGGCGGTCGAAACGCTTTTGCAGGGCTTTCATGTAATCGTACATTGCGGCACCTCCTTTTTGGCAACCACAACACATACCACAACCCGGCGCACAAAGCTACTGTTTTCCGAAATGTTTCTTTGACTATAGCGGCGCAAAAACTGAACACCTCGACTCGCTTTACATATGGAATTTCATTGAAAATCCCTGTTGCTGCTCCAACTCATGATCATCCGGCTTGTGACCGAGGGCGACGCGCTTTTGCCGCAGCTGAGCCAGCCGCTTGCGGTCGATTTGGACGCCGTCGGCAGCGGGGGCCGGGGCGTTGTCCCGAAAGATATTGCCCATGTGGTAGAGCAGCCGGGTAGAGGCCAGCAGGACGGAGGGCGGCTCCTGTTCACCGCGCTCCATGCGTTTCATGAAAAATTCCGCGTAGGCGTGACCGTTATCCCGCGCCGCTGCAAACCATTCGTAGGCGGCGTCCATGTCCTTCGGAACGCCCTCGCCCATGAGGGTCAGCTTGCCCAACAGATATTGGGCGTAGGCGCTGCCGTTATCCGCGGCCTGCCGCAGATATTCCGCCGCAGTCGAAGTGTCTTTTGACACATTTTTGCCGCTGAGATATTCCTTGCCCAGCCGGTAGGCAGCGAAATCGTTGCCGTTGTCCGCCGAGCGTTTCAGCCAATAGATGCCCTTGGCAGGATCGTGCACATCTGCATCATCAGAGAGATACAGCTTGCCGAGGGCGTACTGTGCTACGTCCAAGTCCTGCTCGGCGGCGCGTTCCAACAGCTTTTGTGCTTTGACCGTGTCGGGGATCAGCAGCCCGCCGTCGCGGTACGCCGTGCCGATGATGTACTGGGCGTTGGCATCGCCTGTATCCGCAAGCTGTTTCAGCTGCTCCGCCGCCTCGTCACGCTCCTTCAGAGGGAAACGATCATCGTTCGCCACGCTTTGCAGATCCTGACACTCGTAGCTCATGTCATAGGCGCTGATCTGCTCGCCGTCATCCTGCATTTCCTCGTCCTCAAAGGAAAATCTGTTCATGCGAAGATGCTCCGCCTCTTTGATGACGGCGTTCTTGATTTGACGAAATTCTTTTTGCTGAGACAGCGGCGGACGTAGCCGTTTCTTTCCCTCGGAATAGTAATCCTCCACCTGACATTGCAGTTCCCACCATGTCTGGTAGCACGCATCCACGGTGGGCAGACGCGCCATCTGGTCGACGATCTCATCCACCAGCTTCTTCATTGGCTTTGGAAGATAGCCATAGGTTTTCTTTCCGCTGACCTGACCGAGCTGCCGAGACAGATCCCAGATCATCTGCTCCGCCTCCGGGTGGATGCAGGTCATCTCCCGCATGGCCTTCGCCAATTCCAACATGGCTTTCCGCGCTTCCGCCACCAACTCATCACGAGATTTGCTTTTCTGCTCGTAGACGTGCAGCAGCTCCTGTCGGAAGATCTGATTGGTCAGCGTGGACTTGATCTGCTGGATACCATCTTTGGACAGGTACGCCTGATTCGGCTTTGCCGACCACGCCATCATGTGGACATGGGGATGATTCCCTTCGTCATGGAAGGCGGCGTACCAGTGAAAGTCCTCCGGCGGGATCTTCATCGCCGCGGCGATGTCATTGCGGTGGGTACGCAGTAATGTGCGCCATGCGTCCGCATGGTTATACCCCAGCCGCTCCGCGTCCTCCCGGTGGAGGGAGATGATGTGCGTCCACACGTTGCCGGTGTAGTGATCCAGTTCGTCCGCGACAGCGGCGAGGTCAACGGTAGCGTCATCTCCGAACAGGCCGTGTTCCCCCAGCCGTTCCGCTCTGGGCCGCAGGGCGATGTACTTGGCGTAACCTTCCATGCCCTGTACCCGATCCCAATTCGATTCCAGCGCCAGTGTGATGAGCGCGGACGCCGTTGCTTTTGTCGGGTGTGAGAGGTAGTCCTCGTATTCCATCAGCTCTTTTGCGTCAGGAAAATCCTTCACCAATTTTGCGATGAGCTGCGTCTGCTTTTGGGTGGGCGGACGGTCATCCGGGATGATCTCCACCCGCTCCCGCGTGGCGATGTACTTGAGATACCCAGCGGCACTTTGCCCAGCGCCGCACTTGATGTACGGGCTTTTGACGATCAGCCTTGCCATGCTTCACTCTCCAGTTCACGGAGCTTCTGCTCTAACCGCAGCTGACCGTTGGTGCGCTTGACGGCGGCGATGCTCTTGGCCCGTTCCTGCCGCAGCACTTCCTCGCTCACATTGAGGCTTTGCAGGAGGATGGACATTGCCATGTCCATCTCCACCGTCTGCTTGTAGAGCAGCGACGCGATGCGATCCTCGAAGAGTTTCAGCCGACTGTCGATGGCAGACTGCACCGCACGGGGCAGCGTGGCGCTTTCGCCTGCGGCCAGCATATCTGCGTAGCAGTTCACCGCCTTTTCGATGAACTCGTTTTTGCTGCGGCAGTTATCTTCCTGATACCACCGCTCTATTTTGGCGGCTGTTTCATCCGTCATACGGAAGTTCAGCCTGTTTTCATTTTTGCTCATAATTCCCTCCAATCTGCCGTAAGGCACGCTCGTTTTCGTTGAAACACCTGGGCTTACGGGAACTAAGACGCCAGCCGTTCTGAAATCTCCTTCAAAAGGCGCCACAACCGCCTGCGTTGAAACCCCCGTCAACTGCCCGCACTGCGGGCAGAAGTGATTGGGCAGAGCGTCGGTTCCGACGCCAGTCCTTTATCCTGCTATAAATAAAATCCTCCGATAACCGCCTGATCTGCCTGAAATACGCTGAAGGTGCGTCCCATACGGCGTGGGAAAGTCCTCTCCGGAGCGGTTTCAAATCACACTCGCACAAACGGCTCACGTTCGTTTTCACAGGTGAAAGCGGGTACACACTTGCCTTCACCAACAGGATCGCACACAGCGGCTTACACGGCGAAACAGGGGGCATTTCGGACGGGGGTGGTATCACTACCCTCGGAGCGTTTTGCGCGGTTCGGAAACCCTGCGTGGCCGGGTATCAGAACGGCAAACTTTGCCGTTTTTTGGCCTTGGTCGGGTGCGCTTCCGAAGAGCGCAGAGAGCCTGCGGAACAGCGATGCGCTCATGCGCGTCGCTGTTCCGAGGCGGCGCGGCCCCGCTGGGCTGCGTGATCCCATTGCTGTTTCTCTTGCCGCATTGATGGGCTTCACAGTTTTGCTCAGCCGCTTCGTTGGCACACAGAAAATTGAGCGCCTGTTCTTTAGTTACAGCGGTGCGTTTTTTGAACCGCTGTTCGCGTCGATCCATGCGAGAAACTTATCCTTTGGAACAACGATCCGGCTGCCGATTTTGAGCGCGGGGAATCCGTTGCCATGCACCAACTCATAGGCACCGGCACGGGAGATCCCAAGCACTGCGGCAACTTCTGTCACGGAGAGCATCAGCGGAAGCTCATCATAGCTTGTGTAGATGGAATGCTTCATTCTGTTTTTCCTTTCCTTATGCACCGGGCAACAAATTCACCGCGGACAACTTGCGATGAATTTGCCGCCGCTCTGTTGTTCGTTCAACCGCAGACAGTTGACGTGTGTGAAAAATTTCAACGGCCTCATGGATGGGCCTGATGGTATAGCGCAGATTGCCGTTCTTTTTGATCCTGGATTTTGTCAGGACAGAGGTTGGCTCTGTGGAGATGAGTCCTTTCTCCGAGAGTGCGTCGACATACTGCATGACCGTATTTTTAGTACGGCCAATAGCTTTTCCGATCGTGGCGTAGCTGGGCCAGCACTGGTAGGTGCTGGGGTTCTCAAGACAGCGGAGGTAGGCGTAGACCGCGATCTCACCTGCGCCCAGCCCCAGCGAAAAAATTTCGTTCGGCAGTGTAAAATAGTTTTTGCTGGGAAATTGATTCATGGTGTGTCCTCCTGTTCGTCGGGGTGGAAGAGTTGAATGAACTCCTTTGCGGAATGGACAACGCCCAATTCCTTGAGCTGCTGATAGCGGATCAGGTCGCAGAGGGTGCGCAGACTGATTTCCGCGTACTCCAGCAGTTTATCGGTCACCAGCATTTGCTGGTAGGTGTCCAGCGCAGTCGGCGCATCCGGGGATTGGAAGAAAGTGAGCAGTTCATCTGCGGTCGGGACACTCTCCGGTGCGTCATGCTGTATTTCCTGCCGGATGTAGTCAATGACCTCCCACTCAGCGTGGGAGGTCAGGAAGCGCAGAAGCTGCTGTGTGCTTTGTTCAAATGGATTCATGGTCATACACGCTCCTTGTGTTCAGGTGAGACGATCATGACTGCGGCCAACCCAGTCGGAAAATTTGTCTCTCACCTATAAGGACACTCAGAGCGCGTTTGTAAACCAGAGAACAGAAATTTTTTCAAAAAAGCTGGGAAGCCCTGTCATGAGACAGAGCTTCCCAGCTTTTCGTGCAGCTTTTTCAGTCGCTTTGATACCGCCATTTTGGAGATGCCGTAGATCTGACCGATCTCATCCATCGTCAGCGCATCGCTGTATCGGAGGGAGAGCAGGTTTTGACCTTGCACATCCAGTTCCGCAATGGCCTTCCGCAGATTTTCAAGCTGGAGGTTCCTGAGCGCCGCATCCTCCACGGGTCGCCTGACGCAATCCGAACCGGACGGCACCGTTTCAAACTCACTTTTACTCAGGTGCCTTGCGTCCTGTTTGTCCTGCGCCTGCTGCCGTTTCCGATCCTGCTCAAGGAAGTCCGCGACCTCCTTTGGCACTGATACTTGCTCACCGTTATAGATAATAACGACATAGTCGTTCATTTTGTGTCCTTTCCGCTTTCAACGGAAGGGTACACACCCGCGCTGCCGGTACAGCGCCAAAAACTGTCGACCTTCATGGAACTTCCTGCGTACAGGGTGGTCATAATGCCCTACGGGGTCCATGAACGCCTGAGGTCACACCGGGGTGTGGACCTCACCGGAAAGCCGCGAGATTTGGCTTTCGCCTATCATCACTATAGGACAAATTGGAAGGTGTGTCAAGGTGGGCCAATTAAGGCTAATCACTACTTAATCTACGTGGAATGAGACCACATCTACAAACGGTTGTACGATTTTGCATACCCAAAAGATGAAATCTGTATGTGTAGACGGTGCCTTTTTGCTTATATCAGTTGTCAGATTCCTCTGTTGGAGCCAATAACATTTGCCGCAAGTGCTTTGCGGCAATGCTCAAGGGCTGATTTTTCCGCTGGAACAGGTAAATGCTGCGGGGAGTGATCGGCTCTTCCAGTGTGATGGGGTAAATTCCAGTAAATTCTGGTGAACCGTAAAGCATTTCGTGGGGGACAAAACCAATGCCGAGATTGCTGCGAACAACAGGGGGAACCTGATCGATGGTTTCGACTTCCACATCCGGGCTAAAAGGCAGCTTGCAGCGGAGAAAGAGCTCAGAATAAAAATCGTGGGAGGAGGTTCCCATCGCAAGGCACACAATGGGATACTCCGTGAGCTTGGCAAGCGTTACAGGCCCCTGTGTCAGTTCGGGAAAGGCAGTTCCGCAGATCGGAATCTCCTGAATTTCTCCCACCCGCTGCTTTTCAAGTGAATCCGGAACCACAGCCCCTTCGGACACAACCGCAAAATCAGCTAATCCGTTTTGTACGGCAGTAAGGCCTTGTGGCGTTGAATTGTTTGTCAGGTAAATGTGAACAAGAGGGTATTCCTTGCGGTATCGGGCAAGAACTCGCAGAAGGCATCCCTGTAACGCAAGTCCGCTGGCGGCAATATGTACAATACCGCCATGCAAACTTTGATCGGAAAGCAACTCATCCTCACCAGCTTCAATGCTTTCAAAGGCAACTGCAATATGCGTATAGAGCTTCTCACCCTCCGGCGTTAGGCGCACTCCCAGTGATGAACGAAAAAACAGGGCGCAATGCAGTTCAGATTCCAATCGCTTGATGATTCGGGTAACATTTGGTTGGTTATTATAGAGCGCAGCGGCAGCTCGCGAAAAACTCTTATACTTTGCGGCATAGTAAAAAACACGGTAGCTGTCATAGCTGATGTTCATATCAGGACCCTCCTTTGTGAAAAACGGTTATGTAAATTTTATATATGGAGTAGGTTTTCTTCGTATTTCACAAATGCAGAACAAGCGGATATTATTTTTTTATCAAAAAACGGCAGGAAATGCCGGTAACGGAGGAATAAACAATGGATTATGCAAAAGAATCTTTGAGATTGCACGGTGAATGGAAGGGCAAGATCGAAATGGTGACCCGTGTTCCTGTCAAAACAAAGGATGACCTCTCTTTAGCTTACACGCCCGGCGTGGCGCAGCCCTGCTTGGAAATTCAAAAAGATCCCACTAAGAGCTATGAACTGACCCGGCGTTGGAATATGGCGGCTGTTATTACGGATGGCAGCGCTGTTCTGGGGTTAGGTGATATTGGCCCTGAAGCCGGTATGCCTGTTATGGAGGGTAAATGTGTGCTGTTCAAGGCATTTGGCGATGTAGACGCATTTCCCATCTGTGTTAAAACAAAGGACGTAGATGAATTTGTGGAAACCGTCTACAATATCTCTGGCTCTTTTGGCGGTATTAACCTTGAAGATATTGCGGCACCCCGTTGCTTTGAAATTGAGCGCAAGTTGAAAGAAAAGTGTGACATCCCTATTTTCCACGATGACCAGCACGGCACTGCTGTTATTACGCTGGCGGGTCTGACCAATGCCCTGAAGGTGGTCGGCAAAAAGAAAGAAGATGTGCGGATTGTTACTTCCGGTGCAGGAGCGGCAGCCATCGCCATTACGAAGTTGTTGCTTTCCGCCGGGTTCAAGGATATTACAATGTGCGACCGCAAGGGCGCAATTTACAAGGGCCGTGAAGGGTTGAACTGGATCAAGGCGGAAATGGCAGAGGTTACGAACCTTGACCATAAGGCAGGTTCTCTTGCGGATATGCTGGTAGGTGCGGATGTATTTATCGGCGTCAGCGCACCGAACACCGTCACCACTGAAATGGTCAAGACCATGAACAAGGATGCCATCATCTTCGCCTGTGCCAATCCAACACCGGAAATTTTCCCGGATGCGGCTAAAGCGGGCGGTGCCAAGGTCATTTCCACTGGCCGCAGTGATTATCCCAACCAGATCAACAATGTGCTGGCCTTCCCCGGCATCTTCCGCGGAGCCTTTGATGTGCGGGCCAGTGATATTAACGAGGAGATGAAGGTTGCGGCGGCGGAAGCACTGGCGGCGCTTGTGGGCGATCAGCTCTCCGAGGATTACATCATCCCCGCTGCTTTTGATCCCAGAGTGGGTTCCGCCGTGGCAAAGGCTGTGGCCGAGGCTGCACGCAAGAGCGGCGTGGCCCGTATTTAAATAAGCATATACCAGATTTCCTGAAAAATCAAATCCTTTTGGGAGGGAATCACCATGTCAGAAAAAAAGGAAACCTATAAGCTGTTTAATCTTCCATGGTATTATTTTGCTGTTTTTGCCGTTGTAATTCTGCTCGCTACTTATACAGGCAGTCTACCAAAGGGCATGTCTGGTTGCTTCGCGTTCATGATCGTGCTGGGCACGATTCTCTATGAGATCGGTGAAAAGACGCCTATTATCCGTTCCTATTTAGGCGGCGGTGCCATTGTTGTCCTGTTCGGTACAGCACTGCTAAACTACTTCAACCTACTGCCGGCACTGACAAAAACGCTGGATGACGGCACCAAGATTTACAATATGGCCTGCAATTATGATTTGGTAGGCAATATTACATCTTTTTTTAAACCAACCGGCGCTTTCCTTGATTTTTATATCGCTGCACTAATTACTGGATCAATCCTTGGCATGAACAGCACCTTACTGAAAAAAGCAGCAGCACGTTACTTCCCAGCCATCTTGGGCGGTCTGATTCTCTCCTTTGCCCTCTGTATGGGAACTGCCGCCATTATGGGCTATGGCACCATCAAAGCGCTGTTGCTCATTGCTCTTCCTATCATGGGCGGCGGTATGGGTGCTGGCGCGGTTCCTCTGTCAAAGATTTTTGAGAGCTCCAACACCATGACCGCGGCAGAGGCAATCTCTGTGATGACGCCGGCTGTCGCTATCGGTAACGCCATTTCTATTGTATTTGCCGGCATTGTTGTCAAGGTCATTGCCAGTAAGAGCTGGAATGGTCAGGGAGCATTGATGCAGACTGGCACCGTAGATCCAAAGGAATTGGAAATCAGTCCTGAGATGCAGGCCAAACGTGACAAGATCGATGTGAAGAACCTCGGTATCGGTTTGTTTGTTTCAAATTCGTTCTTCGCCTGGGGTTTCATCGTGGCTAAAATCTGGTCGAAGTTTGTTCCGAGTGTCAGCATCCACGCTTACGCATGGATGATTATCACTGTGGCCATCTGCAAGATCTGCAACCTCCTACCAGAGAATATTGAGGTGGCCTGCTACCAGTGGTTCCAGTTCGTGATGAAGAACCTGACCACCACGCTGCTGGTCGGCATCGGCCTGTGCTACCTGAGCCTTGATACGGTTATTGAGAGCTTCAGCTTGACGTACCTCATTTTGTGCCTTGTCACCTGTGTCGGCGCGTTCTTCGGTGCGGCCATCGTTGGCAAGTGGGTCGGATTCTATCCGGTGGAGGCCGGTATCACCGCAGGTCTCTGTATGGCAAACATGGGCGGTACCGGCGATGTGGCAGTCCTTTCCGCGGCTGACCGCATGGAATTGATGCCCTTCGCCCAAATTTCTTCTCGACTTGGCGGTGCAATCATTTTGATTATCGGCAGCTTGCTGCTCTCCACACTGGGTTCGCTTCTGTAACAGCGCAAAAATGGGGGCGCACCGATAATAGTGCGCCCCCATGTGGTGAATTATGAAAAAGTATGCTTGTATTCAATGCGGTGCAGCGGCACAGTATCATTTTCGGGCACTGACGATTCATACATTGCACCTTCGCGAGCCGAGCGGAGAAAAGCGGGTACAGGCTGTAGGTGCTCCAGCGGAATTTCATGTATGCACTGCTTGTGCCCACGAACAGCTCCAAAGAGATTTAGGTGGCGTGTCTGCAAAAGCCATTTTCCCTTTTGTAGCCATCTTCCTTTTAGGACTGGCAGGTTCCATCGTGTTTTATAGCGGTGAGGGAGCGCTTCGACTTTGTGGTGTTGCCGCCGCAGTCGGCGGACTTTTGGGGATAGTGGGAACGGTGCGGGAACAGTTCCGTTGCCGTGAACAGTATCGCCAGTTCCCGGAGGCACAGGCGTTGGAAAACGCCGCATGGGAAGCAGCAGTCCGCTGTGCGCCCCATAAGTGTGGTGACCATGACCTTACCTACATTCCGGATACAGCGGATACGATGGCAATGAAAAATGGAGATTTGATGCTTAGCTATGAACTCCTCCCGGAAATTGCGGTGCAGGCGTGGAATATCCTGCATTCTGCACCGCAATCTTGACGCTCAAAATAACAGTTATGAGCTGTTTTTTTATAGATACCTGCTTTTTCTACTCTCTATTTCAAACAGGACAAACGGTCACTCTTTTAAGGGCGGCCGTTTGTCCTGTTTGGCGCTGTTTGGGTATATGAGTCGATAACAAAATCATATACCGTACATATCAACAAAGCATTTTTCTTATGGGTTTGAAGTCACTATAATACACAAGTCAGATAAGCAGAACGAGGTGGGCCATGAGCAGTTGCAAGTGTTCATTGAACCAAAAGGAACGCACCTCATTGCTGAGGGGAAGTGGAAAGAGGACTTCTTGCTTGAAATCGAGGATAAGGCAGTCGCAACAAAAATCTTTGTGGATGACAACAAATACAAAATCTGGGGTTTCCATTTTTTTAACGCGGATGTCCGTATGAACGAGTTTGCAAAAGATATGGAGCGGCTGTAAGTAGATAAAGATGGAGGGATGTATTAATTTGTGGTTTTCTATTTTAGAAAGAGATCACAAATGCGGGGGGAGTATTCTTTATTTACAGCGGTGCGTTTTTTGAACGAGAAGCATAACTGCGACAGCTTCAATTTGCCACTTCATTTTTTGCAGAAACTGTGGTATGCTATTTAAGAGGTGAGGACTGTGCAGTTTCGACCGTCTGTTTATGATGCCACCAATCAGCAGTTGCCCATAGTTATTGAACCGATGACATAGCAAGATGCCGCGACAACGACAAGAGAACCGCGGTGGCAGACGGATTGGACCAGCGAGTATATCTCAAAAGGCAAATTTGAAATCTATGGACTAAAAACACAGGTTGGTGAATTGGTGGCCTTGGGAGTTTATGAGATCAGCGAAGATGTGGTCACCGTCCATATTGTCTATGAGGAGGGCTGACAATGGAAGACGCGAAGTGGTACTTCACCCACGAAACGGAAGAAGATAGATTGTGGTATCGTATCTTTTTTGCGATGTGCCGGAAATTCGGCGTGTCATGGTCGAAAGCCAGCGAAAAGCAGAAAGCTTTCATTGAGGAAATTACCCGAATCAATTACGAGAGAGAAATGGCAAAACGAAATATGACGGCGAAGCCTGTCCGCGGTTTCTTTGACGCAGAGGTGTCTGCTTGACCCACACCATGACCCACACGGGGAAATGAGCGGACGGAAACAATGGAACAAACAGGCTGCGACCTTATCCTTTTTGGACAAAAAAACGCCGCAAAGCCTTATACAGCAAGGGCTGGAAGGCTCTACGGTGGTTGGTAAGGATGAGGTCACCAGTTCGAATCTGGTCAGCAGCTCCAAAAAACACCTGAAATCTTCGGATTTCGGGTGTTTTCTTTTGCTTTTTGCAACTTTTGGAACAAATACAGTTTTGCGGATTTTCGTTGACCACATAAAATACCACAGACAGAACGAAGCGGAGTTCCCGACATGGCATCGGGAACTCCGCATTTCCTCTTTGCGTGATTCATGCCGGAGCTTGGGGCTGCTGCCGCTGGGCGGCAATTTCGGCTTTCATTTGGACGATCAGTTCTGCCAGTTTCTGTTCGCATTCTTTCTCGCTGTGGGCGTAGATATTTCGCGCGAGGCGGTCACCGTTGGGAAGCTTGGGAGAATACCGTCCTTCCCACAGGTTTTCATTGATCTGGCTGACGCAGCCGGTGCCGGGTCTACGGCGCTGCCCTTTGTGGGGCAGGAAGGTAGATGGAGCCGGTTTTCTTGGCGCTGTGTCTATATCTTGGAGGGATTCTGATTTGGCGATCCCTCGGTCGATTTTCGCAGCTGCGATTTTCCTCATCTCGTCTG
This sequence comes from Neopoerus faecalis, assembly GCF_029218125.1. Classification (NCBI taxonomy): domain Bacteria; kingdom Bacillati; phylum Bacillota; class Clostridia; order Eubacteriales; family Oscillospiraceae; genus Neopoerus; species Neopoerus faecalis. Next base: position 89,085 of record NZ_JARFXX010000007.1, read on the forward strand.
TGACATGAGCGTAAACATTCAGAGTTGTTGCGGTAGAGACATGACCGATAATGGTGGAGAGAGTCTTGATGTCCATGCCGTGTTCCAGAGATGCGGTGGCGAAAGTGTGTCGCAGATCATGAAAGCTGACACGCTTACAGTCTGCCCGCTCCAGTATGGTGGTCAGCCGCTTGCGGACAGCAGCGGGATCTCTGGGCGAGTCATTGTTCAGCGGGGTGGGGAACAGCCATACAGAGTTTATTTCGGTTTTGTAGTCACTCAGCACCATCAGAACAGGGGGCGGGAGGATGACGCTCCGGTTGGACGCCTTTGTTTTCGGCTCGGACACTACCAATTCTCCCTTGACCCGGTGTACCTGCCGCTTTACCTGAAGTTCTCCGGTGTTGAAGTTTAGGTCATCCCATTGGAGGGCGCAGATCTCACCACGGCGCAGGCCGGTGGACAGTTCCAGCAGGAGCAGTTCGAAACAGCCGTCCTCTTTGGACTGGATGAGCAGCCGCTGGATATCCTCCGGGGAGAGAACCTGCATTTCTCTGGCTTTTGCAGAGGGGAGGCGGCAGAAGTCGGAAGGATTTTTTGGGATGATCTTCTCAGAGACTGCCTTGTCCAGCGCCGCGTGGAAGGTGGTGTGGATGCCGCGGACGGTTTGGTCGGAAAGTCCTTCGCCGTACTGTTCCTGCCGGAGCAGACGGCCATTTTGTTTAAGCCCAGTGTAGAACTGCTGGATGTCGCCGGTGGTGAGTTTGTTCAGCGGAATAGGGCCCAAGTTTGGGATGATGTGCTGATAGATCCGCCGTTCATAGGACATCTGGGTGTTGGGGCGAAGATTTGGCTTTTTGTAGGTCTGATACCAAAAGTCCAGCCATTGGGCGACTGTCATGATCTGCCGGGGTGGTTGCGGCTCGGATCCTTTTTGTGCGGCAATCAAACTTTTGAGTTTTTTCTCACATTCGGTCTTTGTTTTTGCCAGCACATTTTTAGTTTTGGGCAGTCCTTTGTCATCGTAACCGATGACCACTCGGCCCTCCCAGCGGCCATCACTTCTCAGACGTACGGTGCCGCTGCCGTGTTTTCTCTGCTTTGCCAAGGTTTCATCTCCTCTCCAAGGTAGTCGGTCAGGAAACCGCCCACGATCTCAGCGGCCCGCTTCTGCATATCTCCGGTGGTGTGCGTGTAGGTGTCCAGCGTGAAGCTGACCTTCGTGTGGCCCAGAATGCCAGCCAGTGTCTTGGTATCCACACCGGAGGACAGGGCATGAGTGGCGAAGGTGTGCCGCAGATCGTGGAAGCGGATGTCCGGCAGACCAGCTTCTTTCAGTAGTACTTTCAGGCGGTTGTATGCTGTACCGGGGGCGATAGGCTGCTCTGGATCAAAGGGATTAGGGAATATCCATTCGGTCGGCGCTGTTTTCTTTCGCTCCCGCAGGAGTTGTGCCGTGCTGGGCGGCAGGACGATTTTCCGTGTTCCTGCATAGGTCTTGGTGTCGCCTGTGGTGAGCGGCTTGCCTTTTTCTTTGAGGAGGGTGCGCCGCACATGGAGCATTTCCTGCTCCGTATCAAAATCCTCCCACCGCAGTGCGCAGATCTCGCCCCGCCGCAGACCGGTGGTCACCGCGGTGTAGAAGAAATCATGCCAGAACGCATCCTTTTCAATGACTTTCATAAAAGCATCCAGTTGTGCTTCGGTGAAGATCTTCATGGGCGCGCCGTCAAACTTGGGCGGGTCAACTTCTGCCGCGGGATTGTTGGGGATCAGGTTCTGCTCCATAGCCGTTTTCAGGGCGTGGTGCAGGGTGGTGTGGATGCCGTGGACCGTTCTGGCGGAAAGGCCGGGGGATTGTCCATCTCTGGGATGTACGCCCGGTTTCCTGCAAGGTGCGGTAGAGCGACCGCAGGTCGACGGCAGTGATTTTTGAGAGAGTTTTGTTTCCGAGATAGGGTTTGACATGGAGTTCCAGAGAGCGGCGATAGCCGTTCAGAGTGGTGGGACGAAGCGTAGCGGCCATGTACTCGTCCAGCCATTTGTCCAGCCAGACGGAGAGGGCCATATTGCTTTCTTCAGTCAGGTCTACGCCTTTATAGGCTTCGGTGAGCTGCCGCAGTTTGGCGGACAGTTCCTTTTGCGTGGGCGCGGAGATGTACCGGAAGATGGCGTCACCGTTGCTTTTGTGTCCCACCACGATACGGCCCTCCCAGCGGTCATCCTCCCGCTTGCGCACCATGCCGTCACCGGCCGGTCTTCGTTTCGCCATTTAGTCCTCCTGTTCCGCCGGATGGCAGATGTGTTCTTCTTCCTCCCGTTCGAAGGAATAGAGCCTATCTGCCTCCAATTCTTTCGCCATGCCCCACGCCAGCTTGAAGCCAGCCGTGAAGCTCATCAGCTTGGCTTCGACCAGCAACGCGTTCTGTGCGTCCAACAGCCGTAGCAACTTTCCGCGCCCCACGGCATCCATGTCCCGCCGCAGTTCCTCATGGGCACTTTTGATCTGGGCGTCCAATTCGCTGTGTTCCTGACGGTCGAAACGCTTTTGCAGGGCTTTCATGTAGTCGTACATTGCGGCACCTCCTTTTTGGCAACCACAACACATACCACAACCCGGCGCACAAAGCTACTGTTTTCCGAAATGTTTCTTTGACTATTGCGGCGCAAAAAATACGTTTCCCAACCTGTTCACATGTGCATCCGCATTGAGCAGTCCTTTTTCATGGCGGGGAGTATACTGCGCTCATCCGCCAGCGGCTCCACGCCGGGATGGGTGGCAACGTAGCGGGTGCGATGCATCAGCTTCTCGGTGTTCTGTCCGCCCTTGAGGTAGGGGGAGATCAGTACGATCCGGGCCATTCATCCTCCGGCTCAATGCGCTGCTGGCTCCGCACCGCGCTTTCAAAACTCACCCGACCGTTGGTGCGTTTCACCTCATCCACGGCGTAGGCTCGCAGCTCCCGTGTGTGGATCGGGTCGGCGCGGAAGTGGGCGGCGATGGTGTGGCACAGCATATTCAGCTCCACCGCGCACTTGAAGAGGATCGTCTGAAGCCGGTGGTTGTTAAGATCCATGGTGCCCTGAATGGCGGTGAGGATGGCCTGAGAGATGTAGGTCGTGTTGTCCTCGGTGCCGAGATAGCCCATGTAAAACCGCAGAGCCTTATCCACAAATTCACTGCGGCTTTGACAGTTGTCTGCTTCCAGCCAACCATCCATGCGGCTGATCACGCTGGGGCGCAGCCAGATCGTGGTACTTTTCTTGTTATCATCCATTTTTCTTCTTTCCTTTCTGTGACGTCGGTCAAAATCGCCGCAAAGCCCTGCAAACACGGGACTTTGCCGGATGACCGACTGCGATTATTTTGCAAAACCGCCAAACCGACTGCGGTTTGCGTTTCCCTGAAAAGCCCCGCACTGCGGGGCTTTGTGGGCGGGCCGCACGCATAAGCGACTGCGGCCCTTTATCTTGTGCTTTTATCGAACGGGTAAATAGGGGGCGAAACCCTCCGAAACGGGGCATGGCCGGGAGGGAAACATCCATCCCAAAAGGCTCGGTTTCCCACTGTCGGAGCAGGATGTACCGGACCCTTTCACACATCGCCCACAAACGCCGCAACGCTCGTTTCAATGGGTTGCGGCGGGTACACACTTGCCTTCGCCAACAGGATCGCACACAGCGGCTTACACGGCGAAACACGGGGCGTTTTGGATGGGGGCGCTATCACTACCCTCGGAGCGTTTTGCGCGGTTCGGAAACCCTGCGTGGCCGGGTATCAGAACGGCAAACTTTGCCGCTTTTGGGTCTTGGCCGGGGGTGCTCCCGAAGAACGCAGAAAGCCTGCGGGACAGCGATGCGCTTATGCGCGTCGCTGTTCCGAGGCGTCGCGGCCCCGCTGGGCCGCGTGATCCCATTGCTGTTTCTCTCACCGCATTGATGGGCTTCACGGTTTTGGCCGACCGTGATTACAGAGTGCGGAAAAAAGCACACTTCGTTTTTATGCACCGAGCTGCTCTGCCAGCTTTGCCTGCACCTTCCGCCGCTCTGTTGTACGCTCTAATGCATTGAACTGCTGTTCGTAGTGCTGTTCCATGACTTCCTGTAAGGGAATTATCGTGTAGAGCAGGCTGCCGTTTTTCTTAATGCCGTTCTTTGTGATGATTTTAGTATGCTCCGTGACGATGAGCCCGCGTTCTTCCAGCAGTCGGACATAGCTTGCGACGGTGTTTCGGCAGTAGTGAAGATTTTTAGCCATAGTCGCAGTACTTGGATGACACTGGCCAGTCCTTCGGTCTGCATGACGCAGCAGGAAGATGTAGACAGCGATTGATCCACCGGGCAAATCGAAATCGAGAAGCTCGTTGGGGGACGGGGAAGCAGTTTTTCACATGCTCCCAGCCAACGGGAGGTTTTGTTTTTCTCATGCGCGCTCACCGCCCTTCGTGTGCTCCTCCACCCACTGGATGAACTTTTCTTTCGGAACCACCATGCGACAGTTGATGTGCAGAGTGGGAAAATCTTTTTCGTGCATGAGTTCATATGCGCTGGACGGAGCGATACCGAGTGTTTTTGCAACAAGATCTGAGTTGAGGAACAGCGGCAGTTCATCGTAGCTTTTGTAGACAGATGATTTCATTTTTGATTTTCCTTTCTTTTTTGTTTTGATTTTGATTGGCCGCACACCGTACACCTTCCTGCCCCAGACTTTCTGCGGCGTTGTCCCGTGTCGGCACGCTCCCCTCTGCGGATCTTGGCGCTGCTTCCCTCACGGTGTATGCACTCCGGCTGCGGGTATTCAGTTGTCGAGGTGTCATGAAACTTCTCACTTTCGCTGTGTTCACCTTTATGTTAGAATAATTTCAAGGCGGCTTACATCAGGAAGTGATCTTTGAGGAGGTATCGGCATGGCTTCGGAATTGTACTTGATGGAGGTGGGCGATGGACGCTATTCCATCCTGCTTTGTGATGACAGGTCAATCACGCGGATGCCCGCGCTGACTCCCGCGGAGACCTTGATTGCCTTTTCTGAACTGGACTATATGGACTACCGCAAGGCGGTGCGGTGGCTGCGGGATGAGCATCCTCTGTTTGAGGAGCGGATCGATATTCCTGTGAGCGACTTAGAGGACTTTGCCGCAGAGGCGATTTTGCTGACACCAGATTTGTGTGAGATCGATTCTGTGAGCGGATTTGTTGTGACGGACATTCTGCACCGGACTTTGCAGGCAGAGGATGACGGCACGGCGATGTTTCTGCTGGTTGCTGGACAGGAGATCCTGCGGGTGATGGAAGAACCCCTCCGTGTACAGAACTACCTTCGGAATATCATGGAGGTCGCATTTGACAGCACAGCAGGAATGACACCGGCGGAGCAGTATGAAAACCTGCGGGCGACTTACGCCGACATCGCGCGGATCTGCGATCCGGCGAAGCTGCCGCAGTTGGAAAAACCACGGTCATTCCAGCTTCGCAGTCTGATGGAACTGCGGATGCTGGTGCTGGCGCTTTACTTCGAGCAGGACAATCAGCGGGTCTGCCGATGTGACTACTGCTGGGGCTATTTCATCCCGAAAACGAAAAAGGCCACCCGGTACTGTGACCGGGTGACCGATGGACAGAGCTGCAAACAGCGTGGCGCGAATCTGGCAAGGCTGGATAAGACTTCGGAGGATGAGGCACTTCTGGTTTGTAAAAAGCTGCGGGACAGAATGTATTCCCGTCTGCTGCGCTGGATCGACGCGGCACCTTCTGACCGTTCCAACCTGATGCACATGGACTACGAGCAGTACGACCAGTGGAGCGAGAACGCTCGGCTGGCACGGGAGGAATATGTTCAGGGGAAATTGACCGCAGAGGAATTCCTGCGAAAGATCGACACCACCCATGAACTGACAAGTTACGAGGTGGACAAGATCGACCTGCCCGATGAGCCGAGCATGTGGCAGCGGCTTGTTGCAAAGGACTTTACTTTTGACTCGGAGCGGTATTATCCGGAATCTTATGCGCATCTGGATCTGAACGATGAGGGGCCCCAGTGGAAGATCTTTTCGGCAGAGGAGTTGCGCCGCCGTGATCAACAGGGACACCAGAGCCTAAAAGAGAAATACGGGAAATGAGAAACACCCGAAGCTGGTTATCTTAACCAGCCTCGGGTGTTTTTATTGTCTTCAGCAGCGCAGAATATTGCGTTGCTATTCAGTTGTCGAGGTGTCATGAAACTTTTCACTTTGGCTGTGTTCACCTTTATGGCTGAATAATTAGAATAAATGCGAGAGAACTCGAAAAGAGTTTTCCCGCATTTATTTTTTTATCTATTTGCATGGAAAAGGAGGAGGCGAGCGGCTTGGGCAAGAGACATAAGCACGGCGGACGAAACCGCGCCTATCGTGCCGTGGCCCGCGACGTATGAGGAGGGGGCACATGAAGAAACCGAATATCCTTGACCGGGCAATCATGACCATGGCTCCCGTCCACGCGGCGAAGCGGGCGGCGGCGAGGGTCGCACTGAGCGTGATCAAAAGCGGGTATGGCAGCTACGGAGCCAACCTGACGAAAAAGAGCATGAGAGGCTGGATGTACCACGGCGGCAGCGCCAAGGAGGACATCGAGGACAACATCGACATTCTGCGGCAGCGGAGCCGAGACGCTTACATGGGCATCCCAACGGCAACGGCGGCGCTGAAAACCATGCGGACGAACGTGGTGGCGGGTGGATTGATGCCTGCGCCGCAGCTTGACAGCGACTATCTGGGACTGGACGAGACGGCGGTGGAGAAGCTGCAAGCGCAGTTCGTGCGGGAGTTCGCCCTGTGGGCGGACACGCCGGTATGCGACGCGGAGAGGATGGACAACTTCTATCAGCTCCAGCAGCTCGCCTTTTTGAGTTACCTGATGAACGGCGACACCATTGCCCTGCTACCTATGAAGCATCAGACGGGAGCGCCGTATGACCTGCGTGTGCGGCTGATCGAGGCAGACCGAGTATACAGCCCGGACGGCTTTGACAGGCTGATGCCCTGCACGGTGCAGGGCTACGAGGTACAGAGCATCGTACAGGGCGTGGAGACCGACGCGGACGGCAGCGGACGGCAGCGGACGGCATGGTGACGGCATACTGGATATGCAACCGGCATCCGCTGGGCAGCAACAGCGCCGTGGACGCGGCGGGGCTGACGTGGCAAAGAGTGGAAGCCTACGGCGATACAACCGGGCGGCGGAACGTGCTGCACATCATGAACCGCGAGCGCATCGGCCAGCGGCGGGGCGTTCCCCTGCTGGCCCCTGTGCTGGAGAGCCTGAAACAGCTTGGACGCTACACGGACGCGGAGATCACGGCGGCGGTGATCAGCGCCATGTTCACGGTGTTCGTGAAGTCACAAAACCCGTCGGACGGCAGACCGTTTGGAGAAATGATACCGGCGGAGGAGCTGATCGACAACGCCGACCAGAGCAGCATCGAGCTGGGGCCGGGGGCCATCATTGACCTGAACCCCGGCGAAGAGGTGCAGTTTGCAGACCCGAAGCACCCGAACACCGGGTACGACGACTTCACGAACGCCACCATCCGCCTGATCGGCGCGGGGCTGGAGATACCGCCGGAAGTGATGATGAAGCAGTTCACCACCAGCTATTCGGCGGCTCGCGGCGCACTCAACGAGTTCTGGCGCACCTGTAGTATGCAGCGGGATTGGTTCACGGACGATTTTTGCCAGCCGGTCTATGAGGAGTGGTTTGCAGAGGCGGTCGCCCGTGGGCGTATCCACGCGCCGGTTTTTTTCACCGACCCGGCGCGGCGCAAGGCGTACACGGCCTGTGCGTGGAACGGCCCGGCACGGACGAACCTGAACCCGTGCAGGAGGTGGATGCCGCCATCAAGCGGGTGGATGCCGGTTTCAGCACGGCGCAGGAGGAGACGGCGCAAATGACCGGCGGGGACTACAACCGCAACATCAAACTGCACATGACAGAGGCCAAGCGCAAGCGCGAGGTGGACGAGATCGGAAAAGCGCAGACGGCGGGAGAATAGGAGGAAAACAGAAATGCCCGAAAACAAGAAATTCTGGAAATTCTGCAATCAGGCAGGAAACAAGGTGGAGCTGCTGCTTTACGGCGACATTTCGCAGACGAGCTGGTGGGGCGACGAGGTGACCCCGAAGCAGTTTGCGGAGGAACTGGCCGGTCTGGGAGCGCTGGACGAGATCACGGTGCGCATCAACAGCGGCGACGTGTTCGCAGCGCAGGCCATCGGCAACCAGCTTGAACAGCACCCGGCGGCGGTGACGGCGAAGATCGACGGCCTGTGCGCCAGCGCGGCAACCATACTACTGCCATCCGTATTCCTCGTGGGAGAGTGGCAGCAACGAGAACGCCAACAGCATGATCAGGCGGCGGCATCCGAAAGGCACAGATTTCTCCAAGGTCAGCGCGGCGGAGATCGCGGCCACGGAGGAATGGATTAACAACTATCCTCGAAAAATCTTAGGGTACAAGAGCAGTGAGGTCATGTTCCGGGAGCGCCTGCGAGAGATCGGACTGAGCGCGTAACAGGAAGAAACAGCACAGCAGACATTCGAGGGGAGAGGGCGTGAGCAGAGCGGAACACGGAGAACTGAACAGGAAAATACACAGGCTGCCGACCATGGGATATGACGGCGGCCATGTTGGATTGTCAAAATTAGACAAAACAAGAAGTGAAAAATTGTGCGCATTTAATGCTTGACTTTTCCAGATTCCCAGCGCCGCCGTCCCGCCCGCGCCGCTTGAAAGGTTCCGTTTCCCGCCATCGGATTTACGTAAATTTTTCTCCCGCGCCAGCAGAATCCACAATTTTCCCGTCCGCACCGCCGTTTTTTTGGCAGCGCGGCTGTGCAGGTCGCTCACCCGGCGCGGCGGGCGCGGCGGGTTTGATGTGCAGTTTGTGCAAAAATATTGGGATTTCACAAATAACAGCAGATTTGTCCAGTGGATATTTTCAGTTTCGGCCTGTAAAATGGAACTGGAAGCTGACGCAAAGTAAGTTTCTGTTACGCAACACCAAAAAATATTTTGGAGGAGGACATCACCCTATGAAGAAGAGGTTTCTTGCACTGACGCTGGCCCTCGCCATGACGTCGGCCCTGCTGACCGGCTGCGGCGGCTCCGGCGCTCCCGCCGCAAGTGCCGGTTCCGCTTCCGGCTCCGGCTCCGCCGCTCCGGCCGAGCCTGCCGCCGAGCTGACCGCCACCCAGAAGATCATCGCCGAGGCCGAGGGCATGACGCTGGAGGAGCTGGCCAAGAAGGCCATCGAGGAATCCAACGGCGCCACGTTCTACGGCGTGGGCAACTCCAGCCGCGGCAAGACCGCTCTGCCTCTGTTCATCGAGTATCTGCAGTCCATCGACCCCAGCTATAACATGGAGTACGACTGGCAGCAGCCCAAGAACAACAAGATCTTCGATCAGCTCACCGCCGACGCGCTCAAGCCCACCGGCACCTATGCCATGACCCTGATCCAGGACGGCAACCAGATCGAGAGCAAGATGGTCCAGCCCGGCGTGCTGGATACCTTCATCCCCAAGGACTGGGCCGACGCCAACGGCACCACCGCCGACGCGTACACCGGCTTCCTGCCCCTGCAGACCCTGAACAAGGTCTTTATGTACAACAACACCGGCTCCAAGACCTATGACAACTGCTGGGACTTCGTGGCCGAGGGCGAGCACGGCCTGTACATGGACATCGACTCCGAGATCGTGGGCAAGAACTTCCTGTACATGCTCACGGAGGATACTTACGCCGGCTGGCTGAAGGAGGCGTTTGACGCGCTGTCCGCCGACGAGCAGGCCTACTTCCAGCCCACCGTCGACGCCATGGCTTCCGAGGCCAGCGATCTGGGCCTTGGTGAGAACGGCAAGTACGCTCTGGCGTGGATCAAGCTGTGGGTCGAGAGCTACAACGCCCAGACCGATGACGGCCCCATCTGCAACACGCTGGTCGACAAGTCCGCCACGGATCAGTTCGGCCTGCTGGTGTACTCCAAGCTCCGCTCCGTTGAGGAGTCCGCCACCGTCTCCGTGAACAACGTGAACGTGGCCGCTTATCAGGACGGCTACACCGGCATCGGCGGCTTCGGCTACTGCCACTATCTGTTCGTCACCGACAACTCTCCCCTGCCCTGGACCGCCTGCGCCTTCATCGCTTACATGACCTGCACCGAGGACGGCTTCTCCGCCTGGGGCAAGGACATGGGCGGCTACTCCTCCAACCCCACCGTCGCTGAGGCCATCGAGGCGACCTACGGCCACCAGAAGGGCGGCTACGTGGATGGCGTGGACACCTTCCCCGCCAAGGACGACCACGGCTATGAGTGGTGGACCAATCAGGGCAAGCTGGTGCTCGAGGATCCCGAGTACTGCAGCTCCGTGGCCTTCACCGTGGGCAGCTGGATCGAGCTGCTGACCAAGTACAGCGCGGGCTGATCGTCCGGCGCGGTACGCTGACTCACGCGTAAAAACGCCCCTGACGGGTGCTTTCATGACCGTCAGGGGCGCTTTTCTCCAAAAATCCAGAAAAATCCAGCGTTTTTTGGTTCGCACACCGCCGCTGGCGGTCCTGTGGGAGCGGTCCTGCCGCGGCCCGCACAAGTCTGGGAAAGGAATGGTCATCTATGAACCAGTCGTCTACTGTGAGCACCGGCAGGTCCACGATCCAGCTCAACAGGATCAAAACCTACTTCTCAAAGCCCCATAATGTCATCCTGCTCATTATGGGCATCGTGCTGACGGTGACCACCGTCGCCCCCATCGTCGCCATCGTGCAGGATACCTTCAAGATCCACGCGGGCACCATCGACGCCCACCTGACGGGTCAGGCCAGCGGCTATACCCTCGTCAACTACATCGACCTTTTCACCAGCCGCCTTGCCATGAGCAACCTGTGGATGCCGCTCATCAACACGGTGCTGCTGGCGGTGGGCACCTGCGTGGTGGCCATCGTGTTCGGCGGGCTGTTCGCCTTCCTCATTACGCGCACGAACCTGTCCTGCCGCAAATACCTCAGCTCCATCTTCATCTTCCCCTACATCATGCCCCAGTGGACGCTGGCCGTGGTGTGGCAGAACCTGTTCAACTCCAACGCCGTCACCGGCACGTCCAACGGCCTGCTGGCCGCCACGCTGGGCGTGCAGATGCCGCTGTGGTGGTGCAAGGGCCTGTTCCCCAGCCTTGTGGTGCTGGGCCTGCACTACGCTCCCTTTGCCTACATCCTTATCGGTGGAATCTTCCGCAACATGGACGCCAACCTTGAGGAGGCCGCCACGATCCTGGACACGCCCAAGTGGAAGACCATGTTCAAGATCACGCTGCCCATGGTCAAGCCCGCCATCCTCTCCACCATCCTGCTGGTGTTCGGCAGCTCCATGGGCTCCTATCCTGTGCCCCACTATCTGGGCCTGACCACCCTCGCCACCAAGTACGTCTCTTTGAACTCCAAGTATACCGGCGAGGCCAGTATCCTCGCCATCATCATGATGATCTTCGGCGTGGCCATCATGTTCCTGAATCAGATGAGCCTGCGCAGCCGGAAGAACTACACCACCGTCACCGGCAAGTCCGGCCAGACCTCCAAGATCAATCTGGGCCGGGCGGGCAAGCACATCATCGCCGCCGTGCTGATCGTCATCACCTTTTTCACCAGCATCTTCCCCATCGTCTCCTTTGCATTTGAAACGTTCCTGCCCAACCCGGGCGATTACAGCTTCCTATACACCGGAGACGCCGACAACCTGACCGTCAAATGGTGGACGACGGACGAGAACATCACGGAAAACGGAATGTACGGCCAGAAGGGCATCCTGCACAACGAGACCATCTGGCACGCCTTCCGCGGAACGATCCTGGTGTCCGTGTGCTGCTCCCTGCTGGCCGGCACCATCGGCACCATGATCGGCTACGCCGTATCCAAGACGAGGCGGAGCCGATGGGCGAACTACGTCAACGCGGTGGCCTTCCTGCCGTATCTGATGCCCTCCATCGCCGTGGGCGTGGCGTTCTTCGTTCTCTTTTCCAATCGGTACGTTAACCTCTTCAATACGTACACGCTGCTCATCATCGTCGGCACCATTAAATATATCCCCTTCGCCAGCCGGGCCAGCCTGAACTCCATGCTCCAGCTCTCCGGCGAGATCGAAGAGGCCGCCATCATTCAGGACATTCCGTGGAGCAAGCGGATGACCCGCATCATCATCCCCATTCAAAAGTCCTCCATCATCAGCGGCTATCTGCTGCCGTTCATGACCTGCCTGCGCGAGCTGAGCCTGTTCATGCTGCTGTGCGTTCAGGGCTTCATCCTCTCCACCACGCTGGACTATTTCGACGAAATGGGTCTGTACGCCTTCTCCAGCGGCATCAACCTGATCCTGATCGTCACCATTCTGATTTGCAACACCCTCGTCAACAAGGTCACCGGCGCAAGCCTTGATAAGGGAATAGGAGGTTAAATCATGCCTGAGATCGTATTGACCCACGTAACCAAACGCTGGGATAAATTCTACGCTGTGGACGACCTGAATCTGGTTATCGACGACAACGCCTTCGTCACGCTGCTGGGGCCCTCCGGCTGCGGCAAGACCACCACCCTGCGCATGATCGCGGGACTGGAGACTCCCACCAGCGGCCGCATCACCATCGGCGGCCGGGTCGTGTATGACAGCGAGGCCGGCATCAATATCCCGCCCAACAAGCGCAAGGTGGGCTTCCTGTTCCAGAACTACGCCCTCTGGCCCAACATGACCGTCTACCAGAACATCTCCTTCGGCCTTTCCAATATCAAGGAAGAGCTGCCCAAGTTCGACCCGGACGCCAGCCGCGCCGCAACGCTGCTGCGCGTCCTGCAGAAGCCGGACGACGTGGTAAAGACCATCGTGGAGTGCGTGGACAAAAAGGGCAAGCTGGACGTGAACAAGGCCCAGATCAAGCTGATCGACCGCTATGAGATTTCCATCTACGCCGCCAAGACCCTGATGAGCTACAAGCTCCACGAGTCCATGGAGCCGGGCACCGTGGCGCAGGCCCGCCGCCCGGAGCTGGAGGCCGCGCTCAAGTCCGCCCGGGACAAGGCCGCCGCCGCCGGCTGCACGCTCAACGACCGCTTTGAGTACGAAAAGGACGGCAAGCCCGTCACCGCCGTGCGCAAGCTGACGCCGGAGGAGATCGACCTGTCCGTGCGCCGCGTGGCCCGGATCGTGAAGATCGGCATGTTCATGGACCGCTATCCCTCCGAGCTGTCCGGCGGCCAGCAGCAGCGCGTGGCCATCGCTCGGACGCTGGCTCCGGAGCCGACGGTGCTGTTCATGGACGAGCCGCTGAGCAATCTGGACGCGAAGCTGCGCCTTGAGATGCGCTCCGAGCTTCAGCGCCTGCACATCGACACCGGCTCCACCTTTATCTACGTCACCCACGATCAGATGGAGGCCATGACGCTGGCCACCAAGATCTGCCTGATTGAAAACGGCGTCCTCCAGCAGTACGACGCGCCGCTGGACGTGTACGCCAAGCCCAATAACGTGTTCGTGGCGGACTTCGTGGGCAACCCCGCCATCAACTTCATCGACGCCAGCGGCGCCCAGCAGTCCGACGGAACGCTGACCCTCTCCGCGCTGGACGGGATGCAGCTCTCCTTCCGTCCCAAGGAGCCGCTGGACGTGGCCGCGTGGTACGAGCGCGCGGACGCGGAGGACAAGGCCCGCAGAGACGCGGAAAACGCCCGGGCGCTGGACAAGAAGAGCGTGGAAAAGGGCAACAAGGACGTGCTGTTCCGCTATCACGTGGCCCGCGTCAACGAGACGGAGGACTTCGGCGACGAGGCGGCCCTGACCGACGGGGACTTTGTTCTCGGCGTGCGGCCGGAGTTCCTGCGTTTGAGCGATTCCGGCGCCATCGAAGGCGAGATCTACTCCGCCATGCCCACCGGCATGGAGACCACGGTGAAGGTCCGGGTGGGCAGCTTCCTGCTCACCGGCGTGGTGTTCGGCGGCGTGCTCTACCGCATCGGCCAGAAAATCCGTCTGGACTTTCAGGGCGACGGCGTGGTATTATTCAGTCGTAGGAACGGCCGGATGATCGCGCAAGGCTCTTTGAGCGTGAAGTAGATCCGCCCCGGTCCCTCGGCCGGGCGCTGTCGGGAAAGAGGCCCCCTGCCGGGGCCTCTTTTCTCCGTTTTCCATCCTGATCCCAAAAAGGAGCGTTTTATGATCCGTCTCATTGCATCCGATATCGACGGCACGCTGCTGCCCTATGACGAGACCGTCATGCCCCAGCGGCTGTTTCCCCTGATCCGCCGCCTGCGGGAGCGGAATATCCTGTTCTGTCCCGCCTCCGGCCGGCAGTACCACTCCATGCGCACGCTGTTCGCCCCCGTGGCGGACGAGATGTGCTTTCTGTGTGAAAACGGCGCCGTGCTGTACGGCCCCGGAACGGAGGAGGGCGCGCCCCTCCTGAGCAAGACGCTCCTGCCCCGTCAGGAGGCGCTGGCCCTGTCCCGCGCCATCATGGACATTCCCGGCTGCGACGTCATCATCGAGGGGCAGAACCTCAACTATCTGTGCGGCTGCGGCCCGGAGCTGGTCCACGAGATGGCCGTGAACCACGGGAATCTCGTGACCATGGTGGACCGGCCCGAGGACGTGCCGGAGGAGATCGTGAAGATCGCGGCCTACTGTCCCAACGGGATGGACGGCCCCGCCGCGCTCCTCGCCCCCCGCTGGGGCGAGCCGTTCCACATGGCGGTGGCGGGCCTTGTGTGGCTGGACTTCTCCATCGCCACCAAGGGCACCGGCCTTGCGGAGATGTGCGGCGCACTGGGCGTTTCGCCGGAGGAGACGGCGGCCTTCGGCGACAACTGGAACGATCAGGCCATGCTGGACATGGCGGGCCGGTGCTATCTCATGGAGCAGGCGGACGGTGCGCTGCGCCGGACGCTGGCGGACTCCCGCGCTGCCGCGGTCCGGGAAGCGCCCCGATCCTGCCGGGACGTGTGCGACGAATTGGAGGCGATCCTCTCATGCGCGCAGTGATCTTTGATCTGGACGGCGTGCTGGTCCGCACGGATCAGGCCCACGACAAGGCGTGGCGTGCGCTGGCGGGCCGTCTCGGCATCCCCCTTGACGGGCGCGCCGCGGCGCGGCTGCGTGGCGTATCCCGGATGGAGGCGCTGGACATCGTGCTGGAGGGCTGCGGCCGCAGCTTCACCCCGGTGGAGAAGGAAGCCCTCGCCGCGGAGAAGAACGAGCGCTACCGCGCCCTCATCGCCGAAATGACCCCGGCGGACGTCGCCCCGGATACAACAGTCACGCTCAAGGCCCTGCGGGAACGTGGGCTTTTGCTGGCGGTGGCCAGCTCCAGCAAAAATGCCCGCTTCATTCTGGAGCGCACCGGCCTGACGCCGTATTTCCACGCCGTGGTGGACGGGACGCAGATCGCCCGGTCCAAGCCGGACCCGGAGGTGTTTTTAAAGGCCGCGCAGGCGCTGGGCGTCTCCCCGGCGGAAGCGCTGGTGGTGGAGGACGCCGCCGCAGGCGTCCGCGCCGCCCGCTGCGGCGGCTTTTCCAGCGCCGCCCTCGGCCCCGCCGCTGCGGCGGAGGGCCTTGCGGACCACGAGATCCGGTCCCTGCCGGAGCTTTTGGAGCTGGTCTGACTGCTCTATCCAACCCGAAAGGAGGACGCGCCATGGGCAGACGATGCCTGATCCTCGCGCTGACCGCGCTGCTGCTCACCGGCTGTGCCGGCTCCCCGGGCCAGTCTGCGGCGACGCTGGCCCCGGCGGAGAGCGACCGGGTCGTGATCTACACCTCTCATAAGGAGGAGGTTTACGGCCCCATTGTCAAGGAGTTTGAAGCCCGCACCGGCATCTGGGCCGAGGTGGTCACCGGCGGCACCAACGAGCTGCTTGCCCGCATCGCGGGCGAGGCGGACGCGCCGGTGTGCGACGTGATCTTCGGCGGCGGCGTGGAGAGCCTGACGGCCTATGAGCGCTACTTTCAGCCCTACGCCTGCGCCGAGGCGGACCTGATCCGCCCGGGCCTGCGCCCGGCGGACGACCTGTGGACGCCCTTTTCCTCCCTCCCCGTGGTGCTGATCTACAACACCAAGCTGGTCTCCCCCGGCGAGCTGACCGGGTGGGAGAGCCTGCTAAGCGGCCGGTGGTCCGGCTCCATCGCGCTGGCGGACCCCACTGTGTCCGGCTCCAGCTACACGGCGGCGGCCACCATGCTCTGCGCCCTCCCCGGCGATGACTGGGACCAGCTGGACCGCCTTGCCGTCCAGCTGGAGGGCCGGGTCCTGCCGGACTCCGGCGACGTGGTGGCCGCGGTGGCCGGCGGAAGCTGCCGCGTGGGCGTGACGCTGGAGGAGACCGCCCTGAAGCGTCAGGCTCAGGGAGCGGATATCGCCATCGTCTACCCCGAGGAGGGGACCAGCGCTGTGCCGGACGGCAGCGCCCTGATCGCTGGCGCACCCCATCCGGACAACGCCCGGGCCTTCCTGGACTTTGCCCAGAGCCGGGACGTGCAGGAGCTGGTGGTCAGCCAGTTCTCCCGCCGCAGCGTCCGCACGGACGTGTCCGACGGCGACGCACTGCCCCCTGCGGACGAGCTGGCGCTCATCGACTATCCCGTCCGCTGGGCGGCGGAGCTGAAGGACGCCTTCTCCGCCCGCTGGCCGGAGCTTCTGCGGGAGGAGGCGCCGTCATGAAAAACGCCTCCTTCCGCCAGAAGCTGCTCACCAGCTTTCTGGCCATCGGCATCCTGCCCCTGCTGATCTGCACGCTGCTGATGCTCAACATCTTCCGCCTTTCGCTGACCCGCAGCGCGGCGGACGCCGCCGAGACGCAGCTTGACGCCATGTCCGGCGAGCTGAGCGGGCTGTTGTCCGACTGCGAGACCGTCATGGAAAAGCTCTGCGCCGAGCCGGCGGTGGCGGCGGCGCTGGACCGCTCCGAGCTGGACGAGCAGCGCGTCTACTCCGTTTTGTACCGCGCGGCCGCGCCGGTCCTCGGCGGGGCCAGTCTCTCCGTTTATGGCGCGGACGGCCGCCAGCTCTACTCCACCTCCAGCCAGCCCGCCTCCGGCTCCCTCTCCCCCCGCTGGGGGCTGCTGGCCGCGGCGGCGGACGGCGGCGTGGTCTACCGCGGCGCATCGTCCAAAAGCTCCGCCTGCATTCAGGCGGCCTGCGCCGTCCGGCGGGGCAGCGTTCCGCTGGGATACGTGGTGGCGGACGTCACCGCCGCCCAGCTCACCGCGCTTTTCGACGGGCAGTACACCGCCACCAGCCGCCTTCTGCTGCTGGACCCCTTCTGGGATCAGGTGTACGCCTCGTCCGACCTCCCCGCCAAGACGCTGGCCGCCCGCCTGCGCAGCCAGCTTCTGGCCGGACAGGCCCTCTCCGACAGCCACGGCGCTTATGATTACTTCGTCCGGCAGGAGCCGCGCTCCGGCTTCTGTCTGGTGCTCCAGCAGCCCAAGCCCATGACCGAGGGCACCGCCGAACTGATGTATCTGGTGGCGGGGCTTTCCCTGCTGCTGTGCCTGGGGCTGTGCGTGCTGGCGTCCATGCGCTTCAGCCGCCAGCTCTTTGAGCCGATCCGCGCCCTCAACAGCGCCATGCGCGAGGTGGAGGAGGGCAACCTGAACGTCCAGCTGGACAACCGCCGCATCGACGAGATGGGCCAGCTCTCCGGTCGGTTCAACCGGATGGCCCAGCGCCTGCGGCAGAATCTGAAGGACTCCCTGCGCCAGCAGCGGGAGCTGAACGAGGCTCAGATCCGCATGATGCAGGCCCAGCTCAACCCCCACTTCCTGTACAACACGCTGGACACCATCAAGTGGATGGGCAAGATCCATCAGGCCCCGGAGATCGCCACCATCTCCGCCGACCTTGCCGACATCCTGCGCAGCAGCATCTCCGCCGATGAGCTGGTCCCTCTGCGGCAGGAGCTGCGCCTTGTGGAGCGATACGTGGAGATCCAGAACATCCGCTTTTCCGGCGCGTTCGCCCTGACGGTGGAGGTGGACGAGCCGCTGCGGGACGTGCCGGTGCCGAAGCTGATGCTCCAGCCGCTGGTGGAAAACGCCATTCTGCACGGCTTCCGGGACCGCTCCGGCGGCGAGATCCGCATCAGCGCCTACCGCGCGGAGGAGGACCTGATCCTCACCGTCCGGGACAACGGCTGCGGCGTGCCGGAGGAGGTCCTGGCCCAGTACCGGGACGGCGCGCCTCGGCCCGGCGGGCACTTCGGCCTGCACAATGTGGACGCCATCCTGCGCATCCGGTACGGACCGGACCGGGGCGTCCGCTTCGTCCCCGTGCAGGGCGAGGGCGCGTGCATCCGCATCACACTTCCGGTTTTCAGGAAAGGAGAGGAACCGCCATGCTGAAGGTCGTCGTCGTGGAGGACGAGGAGCTGGTCCGCAAGGGCATCGTGCTGACGGTGGACTGGGCCGGGGCGGGCTGCGCCGTGGTGGGCGAGGCCGCCAACGGCGAGGAGGGGCTGGAGGTCATCCGCCGCTACCGCCCGGACCTGATCGTCACCGACATCCGCATGCCCAAGCTGGACGGCATCGAGATGCTCCGCCGCCTGCGGGAGGAGGGGAACCGGGCCCACGTGGTCTTTCTCACCGCGTACAGCGACTTTTCCTACGCCCAGTCGGCGCTGAAGCTGGGCGCTGCGGACTACCTGCTCAAGCCCTTTCACGACGGGGAGCTGGAGGAGACCATCGCCCGCATCCGCAGCCGCGCCCAGGCCGCAGCCCCGGCGGCTTCCGCCGCCCCGGTCCTGCCGGAGGGGCAGGGGCCGGAAAAGAGCAAATACGTCCGGGAGGCGCTGGCCTATCTTTCCGAGCATTACAACGACCCGGATATCAGCGTCTCGTCCGTGGCCCGCAGTCTGGGCGTCAGCGACGGGCATCTGAGCCATGTTTTCAAGAAGGAGACGTCCTACACGCTCTCGGCCTATCTCACCAACTACCGGATGCACAAGGCCACGGAGCTTCTGCGGGACTGCCGCGTAAAGGTCTACGAGGTGGCGGAGTCCGTGGGCTACCGGGACATCGCCTATTTCAGCAGCGCGTTCAAAAAAAGCGTGGGGATGTCCCCATCGGAGTATCAGAAGCGCTGCCAGTGACCGGCGGAGCGCCGCCGGGCCGACGCAAAGACGCAAAGGAGTGTTTTTCGTGGAGATCACCATTCGGAAGGCCGATGCCGCAGATCTGGACGCCGTGGTCCGGGTCTATGAGCACGTCCACGACGCAGAGGAGGCCGGCCCCGCGCAGGTGGGCTGGGTGCGGGGCGTGTACCCCGTGCGCTCCACCGCTGAGGCGGCGCTGGAGCGGGGCGACCTGTTCGTGGAGAAGGCGGACGGCGCCGTGGTGGGCACCGGCATCTTCAACCGGCTTCAGGCGGACATTTACGCGGGCGCTCCGTGGCAGTACGACGCGCCGGATGACCAGATCATGGTCCTGCACACGCTGGCCGTCGATCCGCAGGCCGGAAAACGGGGCCTTGGCCGCGCCTTCGCCGCATTTTACGAGCAGTACGCCCGGGAGCATGGCTGCCGGTATCTGCACATCGACACCAACGAGAGAACTGAAGCATTACACGCTTCAAATGATCATCGCTGTTGGATTTAAGGTCAATAATCCCCGTGCGGTGTAGTTTCGCAAATGGGCGGGGCAGATCGTGAAAGACCATACCATCCAAGGCTGGACCATGGATAAGGAACGTCTGAAAAAAGGACATATGTTCACAGATGAATACTTTGAGCGTCAGCTCCAGTACATCCGTGAAATCCGGCTGTCTGAGCGGAAATTCGATCAAAAGGTCACGGATTTCTACGCTACAGCTTTCGACTACGACAAGGATGCAAGGACCACTCGTCTGTTTTTCCAGACCGTGCAGAACAAGCTGCATTATGCCGTTCATCGCCACACAGCGGCAGAGTTGATCGTGGAGCGGGCTGATGCGGCGAAAGAACACATGGGGCTGGCAACCTGGGAAAATGCACCAGACGGAAAAATCGTAAAGGCTGATGTGACCGTAGCCAAGAACTATTTGAGCGAAAAGGAAATGTCATATCTGGAACGGATCGTGTCTCTCTATTTGGACTATGCCGAGCTTCAGGCTGAACGCAAATTCCTATGAGTATGGAGGATTGGGCGAAGCGTCTGGACGGGTTCTTGGAGTTTAACGGAAACGAACTGCTGACGGGACCCGGTAAAATCAGCGCGGAGCAGGCAAAGCTTCATGCCGAAACAGAGTTTGAGAAATATCGAATTATTCAGGATCGACTCTACGAGAGCGACTTTGATCGTTTCCTCATGTTGGAGCAGTCGGCGGAGAATTCTGTGTTGGAGAACTAACTCTTATTGATTACAGCGGCCCAAAATATGAATGGGCTATTACGCCTGTTTTGGCAAAGAGGTTGGTATCAAATTGTGATACCAACCTCCTGATGACTATATCGACTTTCGAAGAAACTGCGGTGTTATCTGTGGCGCAGAGTCGATGCGATTTGCGCAGGCGCTGTCTACACAAATCGCTGGTTGACCACAGTTTCACCACAGACAAGCGTGGAAACAACGGGGACTGCACTTCGAAAAAGTTCTGGAAACAACGTTATTCGGGACAAAAACGACTAAAAATAAACGGAAATTATTATAAAAAAACACCAAAAATCTCTTGGTAAGGATGAGGTCACCAGTTCGAATCTGGTCAGCAGCTCCAAAATGTGTTGATGAAAGATGCAACGCTGAAAAACACCGCACGAAAGTGCGGTGTTTTCACATATAACGCGCCACTTTTAGAATGAAAAAGTTGCAAAAACTCGATTTTTCAAGATTTCAGTTTTGCCCCGCGAGAGGCGACATTTTTAAGATGCGCCCTGCCAGATTTGTGGTCTGGTGTGGTTCGAACACCAAGGCTTAAAAACAAAGAAAACCAGCAGCCGCTGTATCCCTCGCCTCTCTTCTGGCGTGTGAGGCCGCGGCTTTTCCTATCAGATGGGAGTTGGACACATAATCTGAAGTGGACTCCATAACCTAATTGGAAAGAAAACGTTATACTCGATATGGACTTTTCCTGCTGAGTCGGTTACCATATTAAGTGTTCCGCGCGGCAGGTTCAGCTTTGTCCTGCAAGAATCGATGAAAGGAAAGGCAAAATCAATTATGAAACTGAAAAGAAATTCCCTGACCACGCTTCTGGTGGTCAGCTTCCTCCTCATGGCACTCTCAGGCTGCGGGCAGCAAGCCGAGCCAGATTCAGCGCAGCCGCCGCTGGAAACCGTAACGTACTCCAATCTGACGGACGCGGACTCACGCAAGCTGCTCACCGAAGCGCTTGCAGATGCCAATGTGGATGAGACCCGAACGAAGCTGCTGCTGGACCGCGTGGATCAGTTCAATGCCAGCGTCAAGAGCGAATGGCTGACAGGCGGGTTTGAGAGCGCCACTCCCACCGAGACCAGATATGACCCCTATGAGATGCAAGATCTGTGGATGGAGAAGAACGGCAGCTTCCCCGGCTATAACTGCCGGATCACGGCCTTCAGCCTATTCGGTGAGTTCGTCACCGCCGGAGTAGATCAGCCGGAAACACAGGGCGAGGACTCCCTCTTTATGGATCTTGAAACGCTGGCCGCAGATCCCGCCGTTCTCTGCGGGGACAGCACATCCAAGTTCTGCGCATTGTTTGCACCGATAACTGCCGCAGATACCACGGAGGTGGCGGATCAGGTCAAAGCGCTTCAGGCGGGCTGGTCGGAGCGCGGTATTTCCTTTGAGGACAGTTCCGCCCGTCTGATCTCTGTTGTCCTCCATGACCGATTTTCGGATACGGACAATACGCTGTTCATCGGGCACGTGGGCGTATTACTGCCGGCAGAGGACGGAAGCCTGTACTTCATTGAAAAGGTGGCCTTTCAGGAGCCGTACCGCCTGGTGAAGATTCAGAACAGAACCGAACTGAGCGATTATCTGATGGAAAAATACGATACCGCATGGGGTCAGGATACGACACGTCCCTTCATCATGGAAAATAATGAACTTATGGATGGATACCGCCCAAACCCGTTGGACAGTGCGTCATAAGCAGCACATAAGGCAGGAGGTCTGCTTCTTCGGAAACAGACTTCCTGCTTCCTTTTATAACCCCACTGAGGCCTCTGTCGCGCCCCGTGTGGCCGACGTGACCGCTCCAGCGGACACGGACACCCCCGACGAAGATAGCGCCGTGTAAGCCCACGTTAAAGCCAAAACAAAAAAACACGATTTAGGGAAAAGCCACCCAGGGCATCCGAATCTCTCGGATGCCCTGGGTGGCTTTTTGCGTTTCATCAGAAAGGAGGCACACATTATGGCAAGCGAGATCAGAAATCGCTTCACAGACACAGAAATGCAGATCGCCAGAGAAACGGACCTGCCGGAGCTGCTCTCCCACCTCGGCTATCAGGTCAAGCGCGTGGGACGCTTCCATACTACCGCGGAAATGGACAGCCTGCGGATCAAGGATCGGCGTACCTGGTTCCGGTATTCCCAGAATACCGGCGGGGATGCCATTACCTTCCTCCAGCAGTTTTGCGGAAAATCCTTTCCGGAAGCAGTGGAATACCTGCTGACCTTCCATGGGAAAGCCAGAGACGCACCCGCTCCGCAGCCAAAGTCAATCAGCCAGAAGCAGGCGCTTTCCCTGCCACCCCGCAATGCGGATGACAGAAGGGTTTTCGCCTATCTCCGTAAGCGGGGCATCGCTGCCCAGGTGATCCGACAGTTTCTGAATGCCGGTCTACTGTATGAGGATGCGGTACATCACAACTGCGTCTTCGTCGGCAGGGATGAGTCCGGACAGGCGAAGTATGCGGGGCTGCGCGGCACCTATGATCTGGACGGTCCCGGATTTAAGGGAGACGCTCCCGGCAGTGACAAAAACACTGGCTTCTCCCTCCCACATGATCCGCGCTCAGATCTGGTGCTTGTCTTTGAAGCGCCCATCGATCTGATGAGCTACCTCACGCTCCACAGAGACACAACCAACGCCGTAGCTCTGTGCGGGCTCTATGACGGCGCACTGCAGACCTATTTGCAGGCGCATCCGGAGATCCGCCGTATTGCGCTGTGTCTGGACGCGGACGAGCCTGGGCAGAAAGCCGCCCGGCAATTACAGGAAAAGTATCAGTTACAGGGGTATGCCGTTACCGTGGAGAAACCGCGCTGCGGCAAGGATTGGAACGAGTATCTGCAAAGAAAGATTTGCAGCTGGGAAAGGGGGCGATAGCCAAAAGAACATCGTTTTCAACGCGGATAAAAAACAAAAAATATAAGGAGGACCTATGAATCTGAAAAAGAACCATTATTCCCGCAGGGCGCTGGCACTGCTGCTGACGCTGGTCATGTGTGTGGGTATGATCCCCACCGCCTTTGCCGCCCAGCAGAACAGTTACCACGACCCCGCCGAGCACTGGATGCAGGCGTCCGGCCGCACCAATGAGCTGGACGCCAACAGTGTTGTGACCCGTGAGACCTTCAAGTGCGGTGAGTGCGGCAAAGCCACATCCTTTGAGGTGTTCCGCGTTCCCGAATATACCCGCAATGGCCAGCCAGCACTCAGCCGCAATGTGAAATATTCGGACGGCACGATGGTGGATGGCGTCGGTAAGGGTGATACCATGGACGGCATCCCCGGCAAGGACGCCACCTATACCGGATATCACTATGGGGCTGCGAGTGGCTGACTATGACGCTATGAATATGAAGCTGTTTCTGTTAGATAATAGCCTCTACTTCACTTGCCCTGAATTGACGGGCAATCATTTACTTGGCATCAACACGGAAACCTTATCACAGGATCTCCCGGATGCAAATATTGATGAAAGTGAAAACTTCAACTACTTCGAGGTGATCAGTGAGCATACGGATGAGAACGGCAAATTTACGCTCTCTGCGGATACTCTGAAAGCGATGAAAGTGCTTATGATGCGATGTCTGACACCTCTACATGGGCAACGGCAGAAGAGACTGAGCTTACAGTTGCAGACATCAGCGGCAAGTGCAAGACCTACACGCTGACGATCCCGGCGGAAGAAGCACGTAACTTTTTGCTGAATATAATGACCGCATTTTTCAATGACGATTACTGCTCCAATAAGACGGAATGCGTTCTTCTGAATCGGGAATACAACCGCCTGCTTGTGCTTGAAGAATCCCTTTCGAATATTGAAATGTTATGGGATGCACTTGCTGAAAAGAATATTCCTCTCGTTGATTTTGGCCGGTTAGTAGAAGAAAAAAAGGATGTATCCCCATATTTAAATGCGCTGGGCAGGATTGAAAGAAACTACTACAGCTCCATGCTGAGTGAAATCGAAACTGTGGAAAACCTCTCCGAAGAAGAGACAGGGATCGACATTACAAAAACAAGGCGGAAGATGAGATGGCTTGCGGTGATACTGCTGCTTGCGGATGTGGCAGCCTTCATTTTGGAAGCCAAACCCATGGCGTGCATTGCGTCCCTCGTGCTCTTAGTGCCTTATGGGGTGTACATTCATTATTATCCGCACATCTATGTGGAGAACAAGATAGAACAGGGGCAGGCAAAGATGATTAAATTGCCGATCTCAGGCCCGGTTTTTGCGATTTTCCTGTTGATTGGATATTTGTCTTAAGTTTCCGAGGGTTTTTCTTTTTGCTGATTACAAAATTGAATGCCTGCCTCGTACCCTATTTTTCACGAAGCAGGTGGGCAAAAATGAATCAAAAATGCGGAGCGGACAGGAAATCCTGTCCGCTCCGCGCTCTATTTATTCTATCACATTTAACGGTCAATAATGGTTTCTGCGGTACCTGCGCCGGCCCGCGCCAGTACCGGGATGTCTCCCACTCCGTCCAGCACAATACTGGGACGATAGGCATAGGTGTTCACGGTTTCCC
The DNA here is from genome assembly GCF_029218125.1 of Neopoerus faecalis. Lineage (NCBI taxonomy): Bacteria > Bacillati > Bacillota > Clostridia > Eubacteriales > Oscillospiraceae > Neopoerus > Neopoerus faecalis. Next base: position 114,016 of record NZ_JARFXX010000007.1, read on the forward strand.
GGGTAGAAACGCCGGAGAGCACCAGCGCCGTGGACATACCGCTCTCCAATCCGGAAATCACATCTGTATCCATGCGGTCGCCGATCATCACCGCCTCGGCGGAATGACAGCCCAGCAGACGCAATCCGGTACGCATCATCAGGGGATTGGGCTTGCCGCAGAAATACGCCTGTTTGCCGGTGGCCATTTCAATGGGAGCCACCAGAGCGCGGCAGGCCGGGGCGATACCGTTTTCAATGGGACCCGACACATCGGAGTTGGCGCCGATGAGCTTGGCACCCGCCATCACCAGGTTTGTAGCCTTTGTAAGCGTATCGAGAGAGTAGGCGCGGCCCTCGCCCACCACCACGTAGTCCGGGTTTACATCGTTCATGGTGAAGCCCGCGTCATACAGGGCGTTCAGCAGCCCCGCCTCGCCGATGGCGAATACAGAGCAACCCGGCGCCTGCTCCTTCAAAAAGGCGGCTGTGGCCAGCGCACTGGTATAGAAATGCTCCTCCGGAACATCCAGCCCCATGCGGGCCAGCTTCTGGTTCAGCTCCCGAGGGGTATAGCCGCTGTTATTGGTCAAAAAGAGGTATTCCTTATTCTCGTCATGAAGCCACTGGATAAATTCCCGTACACCGGGAAGAATTTGGTTGCCGTGGTAGATCACACCGTCCATATCGCAGATGAAGCCCTTTTTCGCATTGAAATCGATCGTGTGAAACTGTTCCATTTTGCATACCACCTTTCGTTACAAGGCAACTATAGCACAATTTGCGGCACATTTCCACGCTGTTTTCAAAGCTTTACGAAAATACTATGCTATTTTTACCGTCTATTGACAATGAAAAGCAAAAGCGCAGACCTCTTTTAAAAGAGGTCTGCGCTTTCAATATCGGATGTATGCTTATTTACAGGAACTTCCGCATCCCATCGGTAGCGATAGCAACATCGCCGCTGATGGTAACGGTGAACTTAATGCCGTTCTTCTCGCCGAAAGCGTCCAGCCAGTTCAGGAACTTCTCGGTCTCGCCATCCACATCGGAACCAACCGTCTTGCAGAGGTTATCGATAAACACCTGAGAGATATCATAGTTACCGGCATAGAGGCCGCTGATGAAACCGCGGAACATCTCATAGCTGTGCAGATCATACTCCTGCGCGTCGATCAGCCGGATATTATAATGAATGTTGTAGGACATATCGCGCTTCGGCTCAATGCACACCACATTGCCGGCCTCATCCTTCGCCGCAGCGTTGATGAGTTCAATGAGCTGCTTGGTCTTGCCGGAACCCTTGACGCCCATAATCAATCTAACCATAGTCGATCACTCCTGTCATTGTTCGTCACCGTTAAAAACAGCACGGGGACGTTTCATGCTTATAGCATACCATAAAGAACAGGAAAAGACAATGCCAAAAACAAAATTAGAAATTTGTTCATATAGCCGGGAGACAAGGCGTTCAGCCGCCGTAATATAGTCCCAGCAGACGGGCAAGGTCATGAAGCTCCAGATAGCTGACGCCATCCGCGATCAGGCAGGGACCGGAGAGGCTCGGCTGCCCGGATACGGCGGGGCCGTGGGCCTGCTTTTGGTCCGGGCGGATAAAGAACACGGTCTCCCCGCTGTCGGTTTTCACCACTGCGCCGTATTCCTTATCCCAAGAGACCTGAAAACCGGCGGCCTCCGCCACGGCGCGGATGGGGGCGTACAGCCGCGCATCCCCATAGGGGCGGCGCAGTGCGGAGGGCTCAAGGATGGCCGTGCCGTTGATGTACAGACGTCCGCAGCCATTCAGCGCCAGATAGCCGGGGTAGGCGTATGGAAATACCAGCACCCGCTCCGCCTGCCCGGCGTCATCAGCCCATATCAGCACCCGAGTACCGGGAAGCAAATCCTGACAGGTAACGCGATTCCGGGTAAGATAGGGCGTAATTTTCGCGTCCTCCCACACCTGATACACACTTCCGTCGGACAGCGTGACGGATATTCCGCTGCGGTCCGGAATACCGACGCTTGTAAGCCCATCGGCCCGCACGATCACATCGTACTGCGGCACCCGGTAATCCGCCGGGATGTTGACCAGCAGCACCTCCAGTATAGTCTGAGGCGGCAGGCTCAAGGTTGTAGCTGTGTAGCCGCTGGTCCATGCGTAAACAGTGCTCCCATCCCGAACAGAAGCGGCTGATACCGGCTCACCGGTCACGGCGTCCAGAATCATGGTGTCCTCCCACAGCCAGAACACGATTCCGTCCGTAGGTGCAGTCTCACCGGGCTTTTGTACCAGAATCTTGCCGTTTTCCTGCTGGGTCACGGTCCCCCAATACACATTATACTGCGGGTCCGGCACGTAGGCGTGATCGGCGGGGTCTTCGGTTCCGGCAGCCAGTGCGGAGACGCACAGCGCGGCGGTGCAGACCAGCAAAGCCATGATGCGGAAGTATTTTTTCATAGAAACATCCTCCTGTCAAAATGATTTGGAAAATTAAGGGGTATCTGTCGGTATAGACGCAAGTGCTCCGGAAAAAGTTCCCATAAAAAATTGTACCGCCTGCCGCGTTTGCGGCAGACGGTACAAGGCGTTACTTCATCAGCTCGCACACCAGATCGGTATAGCCGGAGGGATCGTCCAGCGGCAGACCGGCAATAAGAAGCGCCTGATCGTACAGGAGCTTGGCGTACTTTTTTGCCTTTTCCGGGTCGGCGGAAACGGCGCTCTCCAGCGCGGCAAAAACGGGATGCTCCGTGTTCAGCTCCAGAATCCGCTGGGCCTTGATGTTGCTGTCAGGCTGCATGAGCTGGAAATACTTCTCCATCTCAAAGCTCAGGCCCTCGCCGGCGCTCAGACAAACCGGGTGGGACTTCAGGCGGGCAGAGGGCTTTACCTCCGCCACGGCGTCTCCCAGTGTGTCCTTGACAAAAGTGAATACATCCTCATGAGCGTCCGCGGCCTCCTTGGCCTTTTCCAGGTCCTCCGCCTCGGCTACGCCATCCATAGCGGAGCGGAACTCCTTATCCTTGTAGGTCCGCAGCGTTTGTGCCACGAACTCGTCCACCTCCTCGGTGAAGTAAAGAATCTCAATGCCCTGATCCTTCAGCGCCTCAAGCTGGGGCAGACGGTCAATCTTGTCCACGCTGTCGCCGGCGGCGTAATAGATGACCTTCTGGTCCTCCTTCATCCGGGAAACATATTCCTCCAGCGTGACCGGCTTTTTCTCCGTGGAGGACCAGAACAGCAGCAGGTCCTGCAAAAGCTCCTTGTGCGCGCCGTAATCGCCCACCACGCCGTATTTCAACTGGCGGCCGAAGTTCTTCCAGAAGGTTTCATAAGCCTCCCGCTCATCCTTCAGCATTTTGGCAAGCTCGCTCTTGATCTTCTTTTCCAGATTGGCGGCAATAACCTTCAGCTGGCGGTCATGCTGCAAAAGCTCCCGGGAGATGTTCAGGCTCAAATCAGGAGAGTCCACCACGCCGCGGACAAAACGGAAATGCTCCGGCAGCAGATCCGGGCACTTGTCCATAATGAGAACGCCGCTGGAATAGAGCTGCAAGCCCTTTTCGTATTCCTTGGTGTAGAAGTCGAAGGGGGTGGCACCGGGGATGAACAGCAAGGCCTTGTAGGTCACAGCGCCCTCGGCGGACACGGTGATGACCCGCTGGGGGTCCGCGAAATCATGAAACTTCTCCTGATAGAACTTATTATATTCCTCGGGCTTCACATCCGCCTTCTTCCGCTGCCAGATCGGCACCATGGAGTTCAGCGTCTCCATTTCCACATAGGGTACCTCGTCCGGCTTGTCGGACATACAGGAGGCCACCTTCTTCGTTTTGGTAACGGCCATGCGGATGGGGAAACGGATATAATCGGAATACTTCTTTACCAGTTCCCGGAGCTTCCATTCCTCCAGAAATTCACTGTAATGCTCATCCTCGGTATCATCCTTCAGGTGCATGATGACCTCGGTACCGACATCGGACTTATCACACTCTGTAATGGTGTAGCCATCCGCGCCGGAGGACTGCCACTGATAAGCGGTGTCGCTGCCGAACTTCCGGGTACGGACCGTCACCTGATCGCAGACCATGAACGCAGAGTAGAAGCCCACGCCGAACTGGCCGATCACGTCGGTGTCCTTGGTGTCATCTCCCACCTCCTGCTTGAACTTGTAGGAACCGGAGGAGGCGATGACGCCCAGATTGTTCTCCAGATCCTCCTTGTCCATGCCGATGCCGTTATCCGTAACGGTAATGGTACGGCCTTCTTTATTTACGGACAGGTCAATTTTGAAATCCTTCCGGGTCAGCTTCACGCTGTCATCCGTCAGGGCCTGGTAGCACAGCTTGTCGCAGGCATCGCTGGCGTTGGAGAGAATCTCCCGGAGAAAAATCTCCTTATGGGTATAAATGGAGTTGATCATCAAGTCCAGCAGACGCTTGGACTCCGCCTTGAACTGTTTCTTTGCCATGAACAGAACACTTCCTTTGTGTATTTTAATATCGAGTATATTGTAGCACGGACAGCGAAGAAAGAAATTACTTTTTTGTAAACTTCACAGTCAAACCGTTGCCTTTCCCTGACCTTTCCGCTAAAATACAGTGGTAACGAGATACGGCGCCGCTCCGCGCCGATGAAAAGAGGCAGCAGATATATGTTTTATAAATTCAGATGCGCGGTGGCGCGGTTCATGTACGGCCGGAACGGCATGGATCAGATGAATCAGGCTCTTCTGCGGGGCTATCTGGTGATTCTGGTGGCCCAGTTGATTTTCAGCCTTCTGCGGCTATGGATCCCCGCCCGGATCTGCGAATCCCTCCTTTGGGTGCTGATGGTGTTTATTCTGTTCCGGATGTTTTCCAAAAACCTGCCGAAGCGGCGGGAGGAAAACCAGCAATTCATGAGCTGGGTCTGGAAAACGCGGAACAGCGCTGCCGGGGCCAAGGCCCGCCGGGCGGACAAGGAGCATAAATACTTTACCTGCAAATGCGGTGCCGTGTGCCGTGTGCCGGTGGGAAAGGGAAAAATCGTCATCACCTGCCCCAAATGCGGTGCGAAGATTGAAGCGAAAACCTGACAAATAAAAACAGCCCGGAGGACACATCCTCCGGGCTGTTTTTTTGTTTTGCTTTAGTGGCTATCCTACCTCCGCATATTTCAGCTTGTAATAGCTCCAGCAGCGCCATTTACGGATAGCAGCCTTCAGCGCGGCGGCGGTCTCGTCCGTCCGCTCGAGCAGGTCGCGGTTGGCGATGAGCTCACCATCGGTGAGGATATAGATCTTCTTCTGCACCACAGGCACCAGCCGCCGCACAGAGGAAAGAAAATCGAACCATGGACTTTCACCGCCCCGGCCGGTAAGGTCCAGCAGAACGCTGCCAAGGAACGCGGCGGATACGGTACCGTCCTCCGGCAGTGCCAGCTGCTTTGCGGCGGCCTCCCAGTCCAGAGCATCGGCAGCGGCAGCGTTAGTCCATATCACATAGGGCGTTTTGTAGGAGCAGAGGATATCCGTCCGGTCATTTTCGGCAATGGACACCTCGGAGCCAAGCTCTGCATAGCCCTTCTGGTTATCCCCCAGATAGGGCAGATGGTCTCCGTAAAATACCAGTACCACCGGCTCACTGCGCTCCGCGAAATACGCGGTCAGGCGGCCCAGCATGGCATCTGCGTCCCGGACGCCCTCGGTATAGACCTCCAGCATGGTGCGGGTTTCATCAGAAATGTCCGCCGTTACGGAAACAGGAGCAAAGGTGTGTCCCTCGCCGTACTTGTCGGCAGTGTAGCTCATGTGATTCTGGATGGTGGTGGTGTAGTTGAACAGGGGGCGGCCCTCGCTGACCGCCGTTTCAAATTCTTCCTCGATCAGACCAGCCATGTAGTCATCCGTGACCCAGCGGCCCTTGTATTCCGGGTCCTGCATATCCTTGGCAAAAACCGTGTTCTCCGCGCCCAGCCAGCGGTAAACATTTTCCCGGTTGTAGAACCAGGCATCGCCGGGATGGTAGAAGGAGGTGCGGTAGCCATCGGCGTCAAACACCCGAAACAGGCTGTCCAGATTGCGGTTGATAACCCGCATAGCGGAGGTGGTGGTATCCGACAGGGCGTTGGTCTGCATCCCGGTCAGTACGTCGAACTCCGTATTGGCCGTGCCGCCGGCAAAGCCCGGAACAACAATGTGACCGGTGAGGGCGTGGGGGTCATTCTGCAAGGCGTGGAGGTTGGGCAGGGGGTCATCCCCCTCCGCCCAGTTGAACATGGAGCCATCGGTGATGTCGGAAAATGCCTCGTTCATGACCATGATAATGTTGACGTCCTTACCGAGCCCCGACTGCTCCCCGGTCTCCCACCCAGCGGCCTCAGACTTGGAAAAGCCCTCCGGCTTATCCACGGGATAGGTGGTGAACTGGTGGCAGAAACAGTACGGAAAGCCCAGCTCGTTGAACACGGCGGGGACATAGTAGGCATTGCTGACGCGGAAGGAGTTATAGAGGTCATTGCTGGCGTACACCGTGAAGATCAGGGCGGTCAACACGCCGAAGCTGAGGACTGCGCCCACGATCCGTTCCGGCCAGCAGCGGCCGGGGAACGCGGCCGCGGCGTCCCGCTTTGTCAGCTTGGCCTTCAGGGCGGCAAAGGACACCGGGCGGCTGGGGAACAGCACGCCAAGGCCCACGAGCAGCGCGGTGGTCAGCACCACCACGGCGATGGCCTTCACCGGATAGCGGATGTCGAAGGACTGGATGGCGCTGCCTACCTCCCGCAGAAGAGAGAAGTCCCGGGGGAACACCGGCTCGTCCCGGACCTCAATTTTGACCCGGTTGGCAAGGGACAGCGCGCAGACGAAAAAATTCACCAGTGCTCCGCTGCAAAAGACATTCCGGAACAGGAAGGCGAAGGCCAGCAGCAATAGTCCGATGGGGAGAGCGTTCAAAACGATCAGCAGGGGCTGGGCCTTGAACCCTGCCAGCACCGTCCGCAGGGCGTTTGGCTGGCACCACAGGGCCAGTAAAGTGATACAGCCTGCCAGCAAAACGGCGGCCAGCAGACTCCCCCAGAGGGGCAATTCTCTTTTATAGATTCGCTTTTCTTTCAAAACGTAAAGTCCTTTCATACCAGAATACCTCTATTATATGGATTTGCCAGGAATTTGCAAGTATTCCCGAAATTTTGCGAGCTTTGCGAAGCGGAGAGAAAACCGGCATTCCCGAAAAAATCTTGCGGAATTACAATACAAAATGTCGATTTAAAAGCAAAAATACGAATCGTATTGAAAACGCAGTCGATTTGCCAATGACTTGCACGGTGACAAATATAAGAAGCGCATGCAAGAAGAAAAGCACGTTTCCTCGTCAAAAGGAAACGTGCTTTTTGAATATCAGTAGGTCAGAAGCTCACAACTTCGTTGGCAGGCTTTTCGCAGGGCTTGATGGACATAACGTGCATGACCGGGCCCTTGCCCTTGTAGGCGGGGTGGTTTTCCACGGCCATACGGGCCTCCACCTCTACCCAGTCCCGGTTTTTGTATTTGGAAAGGTCCATACCCTTTGCCACAAGACCGAGGAACTGTACATCTGCCTCGCAGCAGACCATGGCAAAGCGGCCGGGGCAATGGGTGCCGGGGTACTTCTTGGAGTGGCACATGAGCAGCTTCATGTGAACGGTCTTGCCCGCCCAGCGGTCGGGGTAGTCCATAACGTCCACATACCACACGCCGTAATCGTTGTCCGGAATGTCAATGACCTTTTGGTTCAGGTCAAAGGGACAGACCTCACCGTTGTTGTAGTCCTCACTGTTGCCGTTGTTGTCCTCCAGATAGATGTCCGCACGGCGGTTCACCATCCGCAGATTCCGCTTCCGCAGGGCGGCCTTCAGCTCGTCCGTACAGCGGTTGAACACCAGCAGATCGGCGTTGGTGATCTTCTCCATCATGATCTGACCCATGTTTTTTGCGTAGGGCTCAAAGGTCCCCGCGTCCACAAAGGTCATGACCTGATAGAGCACCCAGTTGGCCGGCAGCACCTCCCGGTACAGCCGCTCCATGGACCACATGCCGTTGTACTCGATCAGGACCTGCTTGGGCTTGTACTGCTTTTCCCACTCCTTGCATTGGGAGCAGGTCAGGGAGCTCTCCTCGTCCACGGTAACAACAGTCACGTTGTCCAGCGCCTTCTGCTCGTATTCCAGTTCGCCTTCCTCGCAGCAGATGAGAAGCGTTTTATCCTCCCGGGCGAAGCCATCCTCTAAAATGCCGTTGATAAATTCAGTTTTGCCGCCGTCCAGAAAGCCGGCGATGAGATATACAGGAATATCAGCCATGAAAATTTTCGCTTACAGGCCGAACAGCTCTGCCAGCTTTTCCTCCTTCAAATCAGAACCGATGACGCACAGGCGGCCGGTATAGTCGGGATGACCGGCGCGAATCTCATGCTCCTCCGGCACATAGTCGAACTCGATCCACGCACCGTCCGTGCCGTTCACAATGCCCTTGGCCCGGAGAATGGCGCCGTACTCGCCGGAATCCAGCGCGGTGAGGATGCGGTCGATATCCGCCTGCGTATACACCTTGGGTGTTTCCTTACCCCAGGAGGTGAACACCTCATCGGCGTGGTGATGATGGTGATGGTCATGGCAGGAGCAGTTGGGGTCATCGCACTCGCCGTGGTCATGATGATGCTCGTGTTCATGCTCATGGCCGCAGTACTCGTCATGGTCATGGTGATGCTCGTGGTCATGCTCGTGCTCATGGTCATGGTGGTGGCAGGAGCAGTTGGGATCGTCGCACTCCTCGCCGTCATGATGATGGTGATGGTGCTCGTGCTCGTCGGCCTCATGTTCCGCCCGCATCTTCTCCAGCAGTTCATCGGCCAGAGAGACCTTTTCGATGGCGGAGAGGATGGCCTTGCCGTCCAGCTCATCCCAAGGGGTAGTGATAATGGCGGCATCGGCGTTTTTCTCCCGGAGCATGGACACGGCGGCCTCCAGCTTCTCCTGCGTCATCTTCTGAGTCCGGGAGAGGATGATAGTGCCCGCGGCCTCGATCTGGTTGTTGTAGAACTCACCGAAGTTCTTCATATAGACCTTCACCTTGGTGGCGTCTGCCACGGTGACGAAGCTGTTGAGCTTCATCTCGGGAACGTCCTTTACGGAGTTTTCCACCGCCACGATCACGTCGCTGAGCTTGCCCACGCCGGAGGGCTCAATGAGGATGCGGTCGGGGTGGAACTGAGCCTCCACGTCCTTCAAAGCCTTGTTGAAATCGCCCACCAGAGAGCAGCAGATGCACCCGGCGGACATTTCGGAGATCTGGATGCCGGATTCCTTTAAGAAGCCGCCGTCAATGTTGATCTCACCGAACTCATTTTCGATCAGCACCAGCTTTTCGCCCTTGTAGGCCTCCGCCAGCAGCTTTTTGATGAGCGTGGTCTTGCCGGCACCGAGGAAGCCGGAGACAATATCAATTTTTGTCATGGTATCAGTCCTTTACTAAAATTTTATACCATCGTTATCATACCACCAAAATGAAAAAAAGCAACGCTGTCACAGAAAGTTTACACCTTTTTCCTCAAAAAGCTGCGGCAATCCGCCGCGATCTCCCCGGAAAGCAGCAAGAGGCACACCAGATTCGGCAGCGCCATCAGCGCGTTGGAGAGGTCCGCCAGCGCCAGTACCGTTTTCATGGGGATCAATGCCCCGATCAGAACCGCCGCACAGTAGAAAAAACGAATCGGGCACACGGCATCCGGCCCCAGCAAATACGCCGCAGAGACCTCCCCCTGCAGGGCACAGCCCAACACGGAGGTAAAGGCGAACAGGCCCAAGGACGCACTGATGAGCCAGCGTGCCCCCCGGCCCAGAACCGTTTCAAAGGCCCGCAGCGTCAGCGCCGCGCCGGTCAAAGGGATGCCTGCGGCGTCCGCCGCCCCCAGCACGCCGGAGCAGCAGATGGCAAGGCCGGTGAGGGTGCAGATCACAAGGGTGTCGAAAAAAACGCCGGTCATGCTGATAAGCCCCTGCCGCAGCGGGTCCTCCGTATCGGCGCAGGCGGCGGCAATGGCGGCAGAGCCCAGCCCGGCTTCGTTGGAAAAAACGCCCCGGGCTATGCCGTGGCGGATGACAGCACGCCGCGTAACCGTCCCCAATGCGCCGCCCAACGCCGCCGAGGGGGCCAGCGCACAGCGGAGCATTTCCGCCGCAGCCCCCGGCAGCCGGGGGAGATTGCCGATAATCACCGCCCCGGCGCCGCCGATGTACAGCAGCGCCATCACCGGCACCAGCACAGAAGAAACATCTGCAATGCGGCGGATGCCGCCAAGCAGGATAACGAGCGCCAGCGCCGCCGTTGCCAGCCCCGTTTCGGCCCGGGGCAGAGAGAACGCGGCGAAAAACGTATCGGCCAGCGCGCCGGACTGAGCCATGGCCCCCATAGAAAAGGACATCAGCAGGGCAAAGAGGGCGTAGAGCCGTCCCATGGGCTTTCCAATCACGCCCAGCCGGGCTTCCATCACCGCCATGGGCCCGCCCCAGCGGGTACCGTCCGGTGCGCGGCTGCGGTATTTGACCGCCAGCATACATTCCGCGAGCTTTAAAGTCAGTCCCAGCAGGGCGGCCAGCTCCATCCACACCAGCGCCCCCGGCCCGCCGGAAACCAGCGCCGCCGCAACGCCCACAATGTTGCCGGTCCCCACCGTAGAGGCAAGCGCGGTCATCAGGGAGCCGAAGGGAGACACACCGTTGTTCCCCTTTCGGCGTGCCTCCCGCCCCAATGACAGCCGCAGTGCCAGCGGCAGCATTCGCTGGGGAAACGCGCCTGTCCGCAGCGTCAGCCATGCCCCGGTCCCCAAAAGCAGCCCCACGGTTCCCGGCCCCCATAAAATTGCGTTCAGCAGCTCCAGCAATCCCATCGCCCCCTTGGGGACAGTCTATGCGCCGGAAAAGGGTACAAGACCCGTGCGCAAAAGCAGCGGCAGGACGCAAAAAGGAAACGGCCCGCCTCAGCGGACCGTTCCCGGGAAATTCAGAAAATGCGGTAACATAATGGGCTTATACAATAAAGCCGCCATCGGCAGTGAGGACCTGCCCGGTGATGAAGCCCGCCCGCTCCGAGGCAAAAAAGGAAACGGCGTAGGCGATGTCCTCCGGCGTCCCCAAGCGGCCGAGAGGCGTTTCTTTTGCCAGCTCGTCCAGCGTTTCCTGCCCCAAAACCTGCACCATGTCCGTGTTGATGACGCCGGGAGCCACGCAGTTCACCCGGATACCGGAGGGAGCCAGCTCCATGGCAAGAGAGCGGGTCAGAGCGATGATGCCCGCCTTGGTGCAGGCGTAGGCCACCTCGCAGCTTGCGCCCCGCTGGCCCCAGATGGATGAGATATTGACAATGCAGCCCCGCTTTTCGGAAATCATGTGGGGCAGCGCCGCCTTGATGGTATTGCGGGCGCCGCCCAAATTCACCGCAAGGTATCGGTTCCACATTTCATCGGAAATATCCTGAAAGAGACTTTGCCCCGCAACGCCGGCGTTGTTCACCACCAGCTCCACAGGACTGAACGTTTCCCCCAGTTCCTTGACCATGCTCGCCACGGCGGCACCGTCGGCAACATCCGCCTGAAAGGCGGCGGCCTGACAACCGGCAGCGGTGAGCTCCTCCACCAGCTCCTGTGCCTTATCCTCCCGGTGCAGATAGTTGATGCCTACGGCCCAGCCCTGATGGGCCAGTTCCCGGGCCACGGCGCGGCCAATGCCCCGGGAGGACCCGGTAACGAGTGCGGTTTTCATCGTAAATCTCTCCTTGCTGTGCTCAGCGGATGCGCCTTTGCGGCGGTTCCGCGGTTTTTTCGATTAGGTTACATCGTACCATACCGCAAGATCATTTGCAAGGATGTGCAGGGGGAAATTCCACAGCGTGGATCAATCAAACACCTTCAGGGCATTTTCAAAGTCCGCGGCCAGATCATCGGCGTCCTCAATACCCACAGACACGCGAATCATGCCGGGGGTAATGCCCATCTTCCGGCGGGTCTCATCGGGCACGCCCATGTGAGAGGAGGTGACAGGGTGACTCAGCGTGGTGTGGAGGCCGCCCAGCGTAGGAGCGTACTTGGGGAACTTCAGCGCCAGCATAAACTGGTCGATTTTCTCCAAATCCTCCGGCACGATGAAGCTCAGCATGGCGCAGTAGCCATTTTTGCCGAACATCCGGTCCGCCAGCTCCTTCTGGGGATAGGTAGGCAGGCTGGGGTGATTGACCCGGCTGACGTGCTTGTTGGCAGCCAGCGTCGCCGCCAGTTTTTCCGCCGTGTGCATGGCCTGAGGCATCCGGACAGAGGCGGTGTTGATGCCCCGATGGATGAGCCAGGAGCTGAAGGGGTCACCGGGGGTACCCAGCAGCATGGCCACCGGCTGGATTTTGTCACACAATGCCTGCGTGGTGGTGATGGAACCTCCGATGGCATCGCTGTGGCCGTTTAAGAACTTCGTCAGGCTGTTGATAACAATATCCGCGCCAAAGTCGATAGGCCGGATGGCTATGGGGGTGGTGAAGGTGTTATCCACCATGAGGCAGGCACCGTTCTTGTGTGCAATTTCCGCCACGGCCTTTAAATCCACCAGCGTCAGCGTGGGGTTAGAGAGGACCTCGGAGTAGATGAGCTTTGTCTCCGGGCGAACGGCCTTGGCGATATCCTCCGTGTTCTGATAATCCACAAAGGTTACCTCAATGCCGCACTTGCTCAAAATCTCCGTCATGACGCAATAGGTCTCGCCGTAGATATTGGAGTTGCAGATCACATGGTCGCCGTGGCTCAGCAGCGTCATCAGAGTGCTGGTGATGGCACCCATGCCGGAGGAGAAAATCAGCGTGGACTCGCCGCCCTCAAGGCAGGAGATGACCTCGCCCAGCGCGGTGCGGTTGGGATTGCGGGTGCGGACATAGGTATAGCCCTTGGTAGCGTAGGTCTCCTGAACCTCTTTGAAACCGCGCATGGTAAAGGCAGTGGTCATGAAGCAGGGGATGGTCTCCGGGGTCATGTCCATGCCCCGGACGTGTTCGCCGCTGTAAAGCGCTTCCGTTGTGTAAGAGTATGCCATAGTGATTCTCCTTATAAACAAATCGTTGGATATGCGGGATCAGGATCTGCCCAGATTCTTGTTGATCTTAGCCATCACTTCCGGGTCATCCTCGGCAAAAACGTGGAAATTGGGGTCCACCTGGCCGATTCCCATATAACGGGCCTTATAATCCTTGAGCAGTGCCCAGAACTTCTTCCGCAGCGCGATCAGTGCCAGAACATTGAAGAACAGGGGGAAGGCCGTGACGATGCTGACGATGGTCCAGAACAGCGTGGCGTCGGAGTTGGAATAGTATACCAGAGCGGCATTCCCTACCATGATCAGCGGGAAAGCGACTGTGAACACCTTGTGCGCGGCCTTCTGCGCCTTGGGCCATTTTTCCAGAAGGTAGGTCAGGATATTCTGATAGAAAAGATACCAGGTGGTGGAGGTGGTGAAAGCGAACAGGACGGTCATGATGCCCAGGAAGTACCGGCCCGCTTCACCAAAGGCTGTGGTGAAAGCCAGGACACCCAAGGGCGCGCCGGTGACGCCGGAGCTCCAGGTGCCGGTGGCCAGAATGGCGAGTCCGGAGCAGGTGCAGACCACCAGCGTATCGCAGAATACCTCCACAGCACCCCAGAGTCCCTGCCGGGCCGGATGGATCGTATCGGCGGAACCGTGGATCAGGGGAGAGGTGCCGTTGCCAGCCTCATTGGAGTAGACCGACCGGGCAACGCCCTGCCGGATGGTCAGGGAAACCACGGAGCCAGCAAAGCCGCCCACGGCAGCCGTGCCGGTAAAGGCACCCTTGAAGATCTCGGCAAACATGGTGGGCACATAGGTGATATTCATGAGAAGAATGACGATGGTTGCCAGCAGATAGGCTCCGCACATGATGGGAACCAGCTTTTCTGCTACTCTGCCGATGGCGTTTTCGCCCCGGATCAGCAGGTATACAACGAACAGCACATAAACGATCACAACGGCCATCAGATTTAGACCGAAGGAGGCGCTCAGCGTTTCACCCACAGTGTAGGCACCGCTGCCCTGAAGAACCATCATGAAAAGGGAGACGGCAAAGAGAATTGCCAGAGGCCGGCCGAACTTCCAGCCCATCTCGCCCTTGATGCCCCGCTCCATATAGTGCATGGCGCTGCCGCTGTACTTTCCGTCAGGCTCCTTGTGACGGTAATACAGGCCCAGGGAGGTCTCAGCCGTCTTGATCATCATGCCGAAAAACGCCCAGACCCACATCCAGAAGATGGAGCCCGGTCCGCCTACGGCAATGGAGGTCGCCACGCCGGAGATATTGCCCATGCCGACGGCGCCGCCCAGTGCCAGGCAGAATGCTCTGTACGGGGAAATCTTGCCGTCACCGCTCTTGCCGGATTCCGTGCTGCTGGCAAGAACCGTGTTTTTCACCGCATGGCCGAAATGCACAAAGGGAAAGAATTTGCCCTTGACCATGTAGTAGATGCCCACGACCATGATCAGCACGATCAGCGGTGTGCCCCACACCCAGCCGTCCAGCTTGTACAGAAAGTCGATAAATGTCATTTGCGCTCCCTCACTTCTCTTTTTTTCGGTCTCTTTCGTATACGATGCCTGTTGGAATATGCCGGCCTGCTTTTGCGTATACCGGTCATTCCTTTTGATGTCAGCATAGTCCTTTCCTACAGTGTAAAGTCAATCGGAGTTTTCTGTAAAATTCCACAAAATGCTATGGACCGGCTTTGTGACATCTGTCTGCTTTCTTGAAACTTTTTCCGGAAACCTTACAGTCAGGTGTAGACTTTTGCGAAAATTTCTGCGATACTTCCTGTGGAGAAACCGGAAAGGGGAGGTCATTTTTATGAAGGACCGTTATACCATCGGCGAGGTGGCGGAGCTGCTGAATATGTCGCCCCAGAGCCTCCGGTTTTATGATAAAGCCGGCGTTGTGGTGCCTGCTTATACCAATCCCAAGACCGGCTATCGCTACTATAGCTATGACCAGATCCATTATATCGATCGGGTCAAGTACCTTCAGCGCTTTGGCTTCACACTGGAGGATATCCGGGACGCTTTGGACACCAACGACGTGAGCCGCTTCCGCAGGCTGCTGATGCATCGGCAGGAGCAGATCCGACAGGAGGTCAGCCATCTACAGGGCCTGCTGGACGAGCTGGACTGGTATGCGGATTATTACAGCCACGCGGCGGACTATGACCATAATGGCCTGCCCTACCAGCAGCGGGAGACGGAGCGGTATATTTTAGCGGAGCCGTTCCGGCCCGGAGAGGATATTTACGGAACGGCGGGACAGCGGCTCACCAGACTGCGCCACAGCCCCCCGTTTGAAAAGGCGCATTTTCTGCGTCAGACCGGCTATTTGCTGGACTTTCAGGCGCTGCTGCGGGGGAGCATCGTGCCCACCCACTATTTCGTTTATCTGCGGGAACGGCCGGCGGCGGAGCATCCCGGTCTGATGACGCTTCCGGCGGGGAATTGGCTCTGTATGCAGTCCCGCATCCTGGCGGAGCCCTTCCCCGGGCCTGAGCTCAAACGCTATTTCCGGGATCAGGAAACGCCGCGTCTGGTGGTGGCCAATGAGTATGAGGATAACTTCCGCTCCTTCCGCAACTGCATCTATGAGGTGCAGATCTTTCAGCATAGCTGACGACCCCAAGCAAATCAATACAATCCCTCAAAGCTGTAGTATCAAAGTAAGCGGATGCACACAACAAGGTGTGCATCCGCTTGAGACTGTCGATAAAGTGGTAAATCCTCTGCAGCGGTAAGGAAGGGTGTGCGCGGGAAACCCAAGAAGGGTGTCCTGCGCCATTGAAATCCTTAGTTTTCAGAACTTTTATGAAGTTCTGAAAACTTGTTCAGCGGGGAGAAAAGACTTTTTCGACACGCTGAAGCGGATGCACACAACAAGGTGTGCATCCGCTTACTCCCGCTTTTATTTGGTCAATGGGAGAACGGGAGTGAAACACTCTACACAACAACAATAGCGATCTCCCCTGTTCGCTCGTGTGCGCCGCTGTGTACGATTTTTCTGTTAGAGCCGAGTGTGTACCCACTTTGGGCGGTGACAACGAACAAACTCGATTTGTGGGCTTTCTATCCCGGATGAAAAATTTGGAAAGGCACAGATGAAATTCGCCGTCAAATATCTCGTGAAAAGAGCGCTGGTACGAACTATTACTCATTCGTTTTTGCAACTTTTTTGCCTGCAATCTTAACGCTGACGCTACCGTTCGATTTTGTGCAGTCGGCTATGGATTTGTCAAGGGGTAAAATTACATTTTATGTGTATAGAGGCATATTAGAAAAGGACGTAGAGAACCAGGCCTTTGTAGTGGGCCATCTGAAATGATGCGGTTGGGTCATCCGGCAGTTGGCAAAATGGGCTGGTACGGTCGCCCATCCCGGAGGACAGCGAAGATCACAGCTGTCATCTTCCCGCTGACGTGTCCGATCACATTCATGTAATGCAGACCTTCGGCTGCTTTCTTTTCGTAATAGCCGGAGCAACCTGCTCAATCGAATTTTTATAATAAGAGGGCGGAGGACTGTTTACAGCCCGAGCGCTTGGCTCTCCAAAGAAGCCGTCCATCCATTGCCCTCTCATTATAACAAAAATAAGCATAGCCTCCGAGCCTTCATTTGCGCTTCGGGCGCTATGCTTATTTTGTACCAAAAGAGATGAGCAAAACAGGCAGAAGGAACTGCCCACAAACAAGGCAAATGGAAATCAAAAGAGTTTAGGGCATTTCAAGGGCGCAAAAACCATAGCACGGTGAACCCCGCGCCTGCAAAAGGTATTCAGGCGGAACGCCGAAGCTGTTTGGCAGAACGGTAGGAGTGAGAGCCGTGCAGAACGGCGGCCAGCGCAATCGCTAAAGCGGAGATGTGGGCCAGCGTATTGAGGTTTGCCGCGCTTGCGCCGTTACGC
>NZ_JARFXX010000008.1:0-94871 GCF_029218125.1 Neopoerus faecalis
ACCGTCCCTCCAGCTCCGACTATGCTGACGGTTATATCTACTACCGCTACGGCAAGAGCAAGGAGACTTACTTCTCCCGCAGTGAACTGAATAGTTACAAATTCTACTACAGCGACAGTGACTACGGCGATTATGACCTTGACCAGTTGAGCTTTGTCTCCGACAAGAGCTTCTCCGGCCCCGTCAAGCTCTCCTTCACCGTCTACGGCGGCTCCGGCTCCAAGACCAACCAGTCCGCCTCCGGCACGCTCATCATCTCTACCACCGGCAGCTCTTCCTCCTCCAAGGGGGACGTCACCTACACTGTCAAGGCCAATGATTCCGTTTCCCTCAGCGGCCGGGATTTTGATAAGTTCTATGACAACAACTGCTCCGGCACTTTCAAGTACGTGGTCTTTGACCGTCCCTCCAGCTCCGACTATGCTGACGGTTATATCTACTACCGCTACGGCAAGAGCAAGGAGACTTACTTCTCCCGCAGTGAACTGAATAGTTACAAATTCTACTACAGCGACAGTGACTACGGTGATTATGACCTTGACGAGCTGAGCTTTGTCTCCGACAGGAGCTTTACCGGCCCCGTCAAGCTCTCCTTCACCGTCTACGGCGGCTCCGGCTCCAAGACCAACCAGTCCGCCTCCGGCACGCTCATCATCTCTACCACCGGCAGCTCTTCCTCCTCCAAGGGGGACATCACCTACACTGTCAAGGCCAATGATTCCGTTTCCCTCAGCGGCCGGGATTTTGATAAGTTCTATGACAACAACTGCTCCGGCACCTTCAAGTACGTGGTCTTTGACCGTCCCTCCAGCTCCGACTATGCTGACGGTTATATCTACTACCGCTACGGCAAGAGCAAGGAGACTTACTTCTCCCGCAGTGAACTGAATAGTTACAAATTCTACTACAGCGACAGTGACTACGGCGATTATGACCTTGACCAGTTGAGCTTTGTCTCCGACAAGAGCTTCTCCGGCCCCGTCAAGCTCTCCTTCACCGTCTACGGCGGCTCCGGCTCCAAGACCAACCAGTCCGCCTCCGGCACACTGGTCATTTCCACCGGCGCCAACAGTTCCACGGTCTCCCGCTACAGCGGCAACATCCGCTACAGCACCACTCCCAGCACCGCGCTTCAGATCAACCCCAATGACCTTGCCCGGTTCTACAGCAAGAACGTCCCTGGCGCCGCGCTGCGGTATGTGGTCCTCACCGGCATTCCCTCTACCGGCAGCCTGTACTATAACTATTACGGCACCAGCCAGTACGGTGTTTCCAGCCGTATGCAGCTGACGTCCTCCTCCGCCTCCGGCAAGGTGTTCTCCTTCAGCCCCTCCAGCACCAGTGAGTACGCCCTGTCCGAGCTGACCTACATCCCCAGCGGCAGCAATTACTGCACGGCGGTCTCCTTCGCGGCCTACGGCTCCGATGGCAGCACCGTCACCGGCAGCATTCTCATTTCCGTCACGGCCTCCGCCGTGGCTGAGGTGTACACTGTGGCCACCAAGGGTACCTCTGTCAGCTTCCCGGCCTCCTCCGTGTACAGCGCCGTGTCTGCCGCCACCGGTTCCGGCCTTGCCTCCATCCAGCTTCTGGAGCTGCCCACCGCCACCTCCGGCGTGCTGTACTGCGGCTCCACCCGTGCTGACCTCACCACGAATTATAGCTATACCAGCAACTCCGACTCCATGACTCAGCTCCGCTTTGTTCCTAATGGCGCCTATACCGGCTCCGTTTCCATTCCCTACGTGGCGCTGGGCAGCAGCGGTACCGCCATTGCCGCCGGTACGGTGAGCATCGGTATTGTCAACAGCGTGAAGAAGTTCACCGACATCTCCACCTCTACATGGTGCTATAAGTACATCACAGAGCTTTCCGACGCCAATATCATCTCCGGCTATTCCAACGGCTCCTTCCAGGAGAAGAACACCATCACCTACGGCGCGGCGCTGAAGCTCATCATGCTGGCCGCCGGCTACTCTGAGCAGGCGCCCACCACAAAGGGCAGCACCTTCAGCGGCTATCTGACCCGCGCCAAGGCCGATGGTCTGGTAGAGGGCAATCCCAAGCTCAACGGCTCCATCACCCGGCTCCAGATTGCCCAGATTGCCGCTAAGGCCATGAAGCTCTCCGTCACCAATCTCTCCAACAAGAAGCCCTTCACCGACACCAACGACGTCTACGTGCAGGCTTTGAATGCCGCCGGTATTATCGAGGGCTATTTTGCCAACGGCTCCAGCACCTATAAGCCCAATAACACCCTCACCCGCGGTCAGGTTTCCGCTATCGTCTGGAGAATGCGGAACTACAACAAATAAATTCCACATCGCATAAACAAAGGGGCACTATCCATCGGATAGTGCCCCTTTGTTGCACGTTTTTGTGCAACACGCGCCTTATTTTTTTAATTTCCGTCTGATTTTCTCCTTGACCTCCGGGCTCAGCAGCCGTCCCGCCGCCCGCACCGGCAGGCTCGGCAGCTTGAAAAACCGCCGCCGTACCGCCGCAAACGGCTCCACGGCATAGCTCGCGAAAAACGCCGCCCGATCCGCTGCCGGGGCAATGGGCCCCGCCAGCCGGGGATTGCCCGCCACGGCCCGTTCCACCGGGAACGGCCGGCAGGCCAGCGCCAGCTTGTCAAAGACATAGCTGCCGTGGGGCGTGTTCACCAGCAGCAGGCTGATGCCCTCGTGCTGCTGCTCGGCGAATTCCTCCGGCTTCAGTCCCCAAAGGTCTCCCAGCGTAAAATCGCCGGGCCGGTTCAAATTCGTATATTGGCAGCAGTGACAGCTCTGCCGCAGAAACAGCGCCCGTCCGAACGCCCGGCCAAAGCCTGTGGCGAACAGCGGCGCGGAATCCACGGTTCCGTCCGTATAGGCTACGGTGAAATGGCTGTTTTTCCAGCCCTCCACCTTATCGCGGAAGCGCACATTGGCCAACTGCTTCCGCTTTTTCGCCTCAATGGCCCGTGCCTCCGCCTCCCACACGCCGGGAGAGGGCACCCCATGGCAAACCAAATCACAGGTAGTCAGATTTTCCGGCCGCCCGCCAAGATAGTGGTACAGCCCGTCCACCTGACAAGGCGTGCCGGTGAACAGTACCGGTCTTGTTTTCAGGGCCTCCTTCACCTCCCGGAACACACCGGAAAGATCGCTCTGGACATATTTGGCCCCCCGCAGCCGCCACAGGTCCTCCTTGCGGAAGCAGGCAACGTGCCGCAAATGCTGCTGTCCGTCCAGCGCCGCGCCGAATACCA
Source organism: Neopoerus faecalis (assembly GCF_029218125.1). Classification (NCBI taxonomy): domain Bacteria; kingdom Bacillati; phylum Bacillota; class Clostridia; order Eubacteriales; family Oscillospiraceae; genus Neopoerus; species Neopoerus faecalis. Next base: position 3,254 of record NZ_JARFXX010000008.1, read on the forward strand.
CGCCGCCGCCCTCCAGCACATAGTCCGCAATAGCGGTAAAAGCGCCGCCGGAGGTAGAATCTCGCCGCACGGCCGCGTCCCGGTTCCACGCAGCAAAGGCCGCCGGCAGATGCGCCGGTCCCCGTTCATGGAGCAGCGGGCAGATGCTTGTGCAACGCCCGCAGTGGACGCATTGATCCAAATCGACCTCCGGGAAATCAAATCCCGTCCGGTCCCGCACCATGCGGATAGCATTCTTAGGGCACCCGGCGGCGCAGGCCGTGCAGCCGGTACAGCGGCTTCGGTCCGCCAGTCTCGGAACGCTTGCCGCGCCCTGCTCTGTCTGCTTTTCCGGCGCATAGAGCCGGTTTTCCAGCGCGGCGGAAAGATACGCAAAGGAAGCCCCCCGGGCGGCGGTCAGCGCCGCCTCCACCCTTTCCCAGTCGATAGAAGCGTCCAGCGCCGCGGTGCTGCCTGTGCCGATGACCCGGTCCGTCAGCCCCAAGCGGCCAAGGATGCTCGCCGTTCGGGAGCGCTCCGGCGCCGCCAGCTCTGCCGGAGACACCGTGGTGAAAAACGGCCGGTGGAACTGAACGGAAAATACTGTCCCATGGAAGGAATTGGTCACCACATAGGCAGCATTTCGGAACAGGCTCAGAAACTCCGCCGGGCCCGCATCCAAGATCTGCCGGGCCTTGGGGTGAACCCTTCGGCGAATGCCGCAGAGCTGCACCACCGGCAGCCCCGTCTCCGCCGCCAGACGCTCCACATATGGCGTCAGGGCGCCGGGAGCACTGATGCAGTAGCAGAGAATGTACCCGCCGGCGGGATAGTCCGCCGGGTGGTTTGCCATGGCGGCCCACTGCTCCGCTGTCAGCAGCAGCGTGGGGTCCAGCACCTCCGCCGCCTCTCGGCCGGCCGTGTCCGCGATAATGGCGCAGCCCTGCCGCTCCCGGGCGGAAAGATGGGAAAAGCCCTCTAAATAGCCCTTCAGCTCCGTCTGCATCCCCTCCGGGATAACCGGGATGCCGAAGGAGGGCGCGTAGGCAATGCGGCGCTTTTGGGAAAACGTGCCGAAAAACACCGGGTCAAAGCGCCCATCCGGGAAAATTTTCGGGTTCCAGATCTGGTCGCTGCCGGAGAGAAGCACATCGTAGGGCAGTGCCCCCGCCGCCAGCTCGTCCCAGCTCCGATAGTGCCGCGCCGAGATGTGCAGCCGCTCCCGGCTGAACTGCTCAAACCGCCGGTAGCGCTCCGAGAGCGCCCCATAGTGCAGGGCCGTGTGGGCGTCATGAGCGGCAGAGCCAAGCCCTGTGGGCCGTCGGAACAGCGCGTTGTCCTGATTGACATAGTAGTCCACGATCTCGCAGTCCCACCCCAGCGACTCCACAGCCCGCTCCGTGGCGGCAGCCTGAAGCAGCGCGCCGTAGTGGTGGATATGGTAAAAGGTGACAAGTCCCGCTTTCAAAAAGCTACTTCCTTTCCGTTACTTCAAGTCCATGACCACATTTTCTGGGGTCATGAGGTCGTCCTCGGCGATCCACGTCTCCACAGGCACCACCTCAAACTCCGTTTTCGTCCGGCGGATGACCACCCGCTCAAGCCCCGCATTGATGACCATGCGGCGGCACATAAGGCAGGAGGTGGCATCCGGCAGCAGCTCCCCGGTGGCGGCGTTACGCCCCACCAGATAAATGGTGCCGCCTACCATATCCCGCCGGGAGGCGGAAATGATGGCGTTGGCCTCGGCATGGACGCTGCGGCACAGCTCGTACCGCTCCCCACGGGGGACGTTCATGGCCTCCCGGGAGCAATAGCCCATATCTACGCAGTTGGCCCGCCCCCGTGGCGCACCGTTGTACCCGGTGGAGATAATCTCATCGTTTTTCACGATAATAGCGCCGTAGACCCGCCGCAGGCAGGTAGCCCGCTCCAAAACGGTTTCGGCAATATCCAGATAATAATTTTCTTTACTGATTCGTTCCATGGGTTGTCCCCCCCGCAAGTCTCACCGGCCATATCGCCGTATTTTCGCCTATTTTATCACAGTCTCTGCCCTCTTGCCAAGGGCGGTACGTTATTTCATCGTCACCACCGTGACGCCACTCTCGCCCTCGCCGTAAACGCCGAGGCGGAAGGACTTCACGTTCTTGTTCCGCCGCAGAATCTCATGCACCGCCTTCCGCAGTGCGCCGGTGCCCTTGCCGTGGATAATGGTGACGGTCTCCAGATGGCCCATCACCGCGCTGGAGAGGAACGTTTCCACTACGCTCTCCGCCTCCAGTGTCTCCATGCCCCGGATGTCCAGCTCCCGGCTGGCGGCGGTGCGCAGCCCCATTACGCTGCTCCGCACCGGTCTCGGGGCCTTTTTCTTTATGGCCGCCCGCTCATCGTCCTCAATGAGCCGCACCTCATTGGCCTCGGCCTTCATCTTCAGAATGCCCGCCTTGAGCTGCAGCGTTCCGTCACTGCCGACGCTCACCACCTCCGCCGGAGTGCTGATGCCGGGAATCTCCACAAGGTCGCCCTTTTGAATGGGGCGGCTGGGCTTGGGGATGGGGGCCTGCCGGGCATCGTATTTGTCCACAGCCTCCTCCGCCTCGTTGAGCTGGCGGCGCAGCTCCGCCCGGGCCTCGTTGGCATTTATGGTCCGCTCGGCCTTAGCTTGCTCCTTCCGCATTTTCTCCAGCTCGGCAAACACGGCGTCGGACGCGGAGCGGGCATCCCGCAGAATGCGCTTGGCCTCGGCCTCGCCCCGGCTGCGGGCATTGTCCTTGGCCCGCTGCATCTGCTCCCGGAACTCCCGGGCCTTTCGTGCGTCCTCCTCCCGCTGGCGGTAGAGGCGGTCCGCCTCCTGCTCCCGCTTTTCCAATGCCTGCCGCTTTTCCTCCAACTGCGTCAGCACATCCTCGAACCGCACGGTATCTCCGCTGATCTGACTCTGTGCGTCCGTGATGACAGCCTCCGGCAGTCCAAGCCGCCGGGAGATGGCAAAGGCGTTGGACTTGCCGGGAATGCCGATGAGCAGCCGGTACGTGGGGCTCAGGGTCTCCACATTGAACTCACAGGAGGCGTTTTCCACCCCCGGCGTGGTCATGGCAAAGGTCTTCAGCTCCGCATAGTGCGTGGTGGCGGCAGACTTCGCTCCCAGTGCCCGCACGTGCTGGATGATGGCAATGGCCAGTGCCGCGCCCTCAATGGGGTCCGTTCCGGCCCCCAGCTCGTCAAAGAGAATCAGACTGTCACGGTCCGCTTCCTCCAGAATGGAGACAATGGTTTTCATGTGGGCGGAGAAGGTAGAGAGGCTCTGCTCGATGCTCTGCTCATCACCGATGTCCGCCAGCACCCGCTCATAGACAGACACCTCGCTGCGGTCCCCGGCTGGAATGTGCAGGCCGCACTGGGTCATCAGCGTCAGCAGCCCCAGCGTTTTCAAACTGACAGTCTTGCCGCCGGTATTGGGGCCGGTAATGACCAGTGTATCAAAGGCGCCGCCCAGCTCAATGTCGATGGGCACCGCCTTTTTCGGGTCCAGCAGCGGGTGCCGGGCTTTCCGCAGGCGGATGGCCCCGTCCCGCCGCACCAGCGGCCGGACAGCGTTCATTTTGTAGCTCAGCTCACCCCGGGCGAAAATCAGATCCAGCCGCACCAGCGTGTCATGGTCCCACAGAATATCCTCCCGGTGGGCGGCAGCGTCAGCGGACAGCTCCGCTAAAATGCGGTCGATCTCCGCCTGCTCCTTGGCCTGCAGCTCCGCGTACTCGTTATTGGCCTGCACCACCCCCATAGGCTCCACAAACACAGTGGCTCCGGTGGAGGAAACATCGTGAACAAGTCCCGGCAGATTGCCCTTCTGGTCCGCCTTCACCGGCACCACAAAGCGCCCGTCCCGCTGGGTGATGATGTTCTCCTGCAAGACCTTGGAATAGCTGGGAGAGGAAATGATTTTCTGCAAAATCTGGCGACTTTTGGCCAGCGCCGAGCGCATATGGCGGCGGATATCCCCCAGCTCCGGGCTGGCGGCGTCCGCCACGGTATTTTCATCCGGAATGCAGCGGCGAATTTTATCCTCCAAAAAACGGTTGCCGTGAAGGGACAGGAACAGCGAATCAAGGGCTGTTGACTCCATATTATCCGCATTGAAATACTCCTTGGCCCGTCTGGCAGAATACAGCAGATCGCCGATGCGAATCAGCTCCGGGAGATTGAGGCTGCCGCCACGGTCTGCCCGGTCCAGCAGCTCCCGCACCGGCTTCACGCCGGAAAAGCCCGGCGCGCCGTGAAGGGCGCTCATGGTGCGGGCACCGTCCGTCTGATCCAGCAGGCGCAGCACATCCTCGTAGTCCGTTTCCGGCCGGACAGCCAGCGCCAGCGCCTTGGCCTCCTCGCTGACCGCCTGATCCGCCAACAGCTGCAAGACCCGGGGCAGCTCCAATGTACGGATGGATTTATCGAATAATTCGCTCATAGTTACTCCTGATCGTATTTTTAATTTCCTAAGTTACGATGTATTTCAATTTTCACTCATGCCATACCCTGTACGCTCTTGTAAAAGTCCAACGTTTTGAAGCCCCGCTCCAACTGCGCGGCGAGGAATGCCTCCGCCGCGGCGGACAGCCGCTTCTGGGCCTCCGACCCCAGCGTAAAGGAATACAGCCGCTTGGCATCGCCGTAGACAATGTGCCGCAACGCCGCAAGGGAATCCGGGCACAGCGGCAGTCCCCGCCGCTCGCCGCCCCCGCAGGTGCCACAGCGGAGCACACCGTCCAACACATCGAAAAACGGCTGCTCCGGGTCCTGCCGCCCGCAGTAGGCGCAGGTGTCCGCCAGCGGCGCATACCCCGCAAGGCACAATAGCTTCAACTCAAAGGCCGCTTTCACCAAGGGCAGTGGCTTGTGCAGCACGGAGATGGCGTACAGCCCATTCAAAAGGTGACTTAAAAGCTCCTGATGGGGCGCGTCCTCTGTGGCAACGGCCTCCGTCAGTTCCGCGAAGTAAAACCCCAGCACCATAGCCGCCAAATCCGTCCGCAATCCGGCGAACAGATCCAGCGTGGTGCCCTCGTTAGCGTAGTACCAATCGCCCTTTTTGTAGAGCGTCCACTCCGAATAGGCCAGCGGCTGGGCGCAGGCGGCAAATTTGCAGCTCTTGCGCCGCGCCCCCCGGGCAATGACCGCGATCTTACCCTGCTCCGCAGTCAGAACGGTCAGAATTTTGTCGGCGTCCCGGGTCTCCGTTTCCCGCAGGACCACGCCCCTTGTCACGATATACGGCGTCCCGGCCACCTTCTCACCACCTATGCCCACGATATCAGGCCATCTGCTCTTTATTATAGCATATCCCGGAAGCATTTCAAGAAATACAGCGGATTCCAAGTTCTTCCCGCCGCAAAATCGCGCAAAGCGGAGAAAAAGCTGCTTTTCCGCCTGCGGCCAAAAAGCCCCCCAACGCAAAAAAAAGAAACCGGAAGCGTTGCTTCCGGTTTCTTAAATACAGAACAATGCTTGCCGCGCCTTAGTCGGTGACGTAGGGCAGCAGAGCGATCTGACGGGCACGCTTAATGGCCTCAGTCAGCTGACGCTGATGCATGGCGCAGGTGCCGGTGGTCCGACGGGGCAGAATCTTGGAACGCTCAGAAACGAAACGACGCAGCTTGGCGGCGTCCTTATAATCGATGCTCTCGCACTTCTCGGCGCAGAACTGGCAGACCTTACGGCGCTTGTTGCCGCGGGCGGGGCGAGCGGGACGAGCTTCACGATCGAAAGCCATGATTGCTTCCTCCTTTTAGTAATATCAGAACGGCAGTTCGCCGTCATCCTCACCGATCTCGGCGAAGTCAGAGCCGCCTGCATTGAAATTGCTTGGGGCGGCATTTTTATAAGCGGGCGCGGCGCTGTACCCGGAGGAATCGCCGCCATCGCGCTTGGAGTCCCCGAAGTAGACATTGTCGGCCACAACCTCGGCGCTGCGGCGCTTGCCGCCGTCCTTGTCGGTCCAGTCCCGAATCTGCAGCCGGCCCTCCACCACGGCCATACGGCCCTTGGTGAAATACTTGCTGACAAACTCGGCGGTGGAACGCCATGCCACAATGTCGATAAAATCCGTCTCCTTTTCGCCGGACTGGGACTTGAAATCCCGATCAACAGCCAGAGAGAAGGACGTCACGGCGGTACCGGTTCCGGTGCGCCGCAGCTCGGGGTCACGGGTCAAACGGCCCATGAGAATGATTTTGTTCAGCATACGCTGCTCCTTACTCGTCCTTGCAGACGATCAAAGAACGCATAACGCCTTCGGCGATCCGCAGCTTACGATCCAGCTCGCGGGGGAACGCCGGGCCGCTGACGAACGTCATCAGCACATAGTAGCCTTCGGTCTTGTAGTTGATGGGATAAGCCAGCTTGCGGGTACCCCACTCCTCCACAACAACGTCGGAGCCGTTCTGCTCAGCCAGAGCCTTGAAGTTCGCCACCTGGGCGGCGATAGCCTCCTCACCCTGTGCAGGGTCGAGCACGAACACGACCTCATAATTGGCAGAAATCTTTGCCATATTTGCACCTCCTTTTGGACAATTGGCCCTCATTCTCAGATGAGAGCAAGGATTTGCCTGCATACTGCAAGCCATATTATTATATAAGAAATCCGGGAAATGTCAAGAAAATTCTTCAATTTTCCGATTATTTTTTGAAGGCCGGGTCCTTTGCGGCCACGGCGGCGCTTTTCTCTTGCAAAACAGGAAAAAGTGTGGTATAATAAGTATCTTGTAAAGCGATGTCCACCAGAAAGCATTTCCCGCAGCGCGCAAACGCACAATTTTATATTCGGAGATGTACCCAAGCGGTTGAAGGGTCCGCACTCGAAATGCGGTAGGCGCCTTAAAAGCGCGCGAGAGTTCGAATCTCTCCATCTCCGCCAAAAAGGAACACCACCCTGATGGGTGGTGTTCCTTTTTGGCGGAGGTTTGCCGCGCAAACTTATCCTGCGGGGGAATCGGAAAGCAAGGGGAACACGGCTATGCCGTGTCCAGCGTGTCGAAAAAGTCTTTTCTCCCCGCTGAACAAGTTTTCAGAACTTCATAAAAGTTCTGAAAACTAAGGATTTCAATGGCGCAGGACACCCTTCTTGGGTTTCCCGCGCACACCCTTCCTTACCGTTGCGGAGGATTTACCACTTTATCGACAGTCTCAACACGGCTATGCCGTGTCCTTCCCCGTTTCTTCACATCCATTTTCCGTGTAATTCTATTCTCATCCCCCCGCAAGGCACGCCAGTTTCCATACCCGGGGCAGCATTTGCCGGAAGGTAATGCGCGGCACCGCCTCCCCTGCCAGCAGGGGCAGTTCCGCCACCGTTTCCTCCCCGACGGTGATGGTCAGCGTTCCCAAACGGTCCCCCGCCGCCACCGGTGCCTGCACCGCCGGCTCCAGCGTAACGGATTGGCTCAGTGTCCCGGCCTTTGCCTTTTCCAGAAGCAGCTTGTTCTCCGGCCCCGGCACCGGCTGCACGGTAGCCTGACTGCCCAGCGTCACCTTTACCGGCGGCAGCGGCTCCTCCGGCACGATCGTCTTCAGCGCATAGGCGGAAAAGCCGTAGTTCAGCAGCGTCTGCGCATCCTGAAATCGCTGGGCGGAAGTCTTTCCGTTCAGAATCACCGCGATAAGCTCCATCCCGTCCCGCTCCGCCGTGGCGGAAATGCAATACCCGGCAGCGTTGGTGGAGCCGGTTTTCAGGCCGGTGGTTCCCTCATAGAACCGCACCAGCTTATTGGTGTTCACCAATGAGGATGCCCCTCCCCGCAAGGTGTCCATCCAGACGGTGGTATATTTGCGGATATCCGGGTGATGCAGCATCAGCTCCCGGCTCATCAGGGCAATGTCATAGGCCGAAGTCACATGCCCCTCTGCCGGGAGGCCGCAGGCATTTTTGAACACAGTATCCGCCATGCCAAGCTCCGCCGCCCGCTGGTTCATCCGCTCCACAAAGGCCTCCTCACTGCCGGCGATGTGCTCCGCCAGCGCCACGGCGCAATCGTTGGCGGACACCACGCACACGGCCTTGAGCATTTCGTCCACCGTAAGCTGCTCCCCCTCCTTCAGCCAGATCTGACTGCCGCCCATAGAGCAGGCGTGAGGTGAGGCGGTCACAGTGTCCTCATAGCGCAGCGCGCCGCTGTCGATAGCCTCCATGGTCAGCAGCAGCGTCATGATCTTCGTCACGCTGGCCGGTTCCAGCCGCTCATGCTCGTTTTTCGCGAACAGCACCGTGCCGGTGTCCTTTTCCATCAGCAGCGCCGACGGCGCCGTTACCTCCAGCGCATAAGCGCCGCCGTTCAGCAGCAGTACCGCCAGCAGCAGCGACAGAGCTTTTTTCATAGCGCCCCTCCCCTTTCTGATCGCTCCTATTGTATGAGCGGGGAAAGAACTTCATGCCATCGTCATTTTTCGTGTTGCAAATCAGAAAAGAGTCTGCTATAATACCCTTGTTCACGCGGCTGTAGTTCATCGGTAGAACGGCAGCTTCCCAAGCTGCATAGGTGGGTTCGACTCCCATCAGCCGCTCCATAAAACGGGGTGTCAAGACACCTGTTTTGACACCCCGCCTCCGCTTTTTTCAGGAAAAGAAAAGATTTTCCTTGACAGTCTATGAAAGATATGATATTCTAATTGTTGCCGAAAAGCTGCCGGTGTGGTGGAATGGTAGACACAGGAGACTTAAAATCTCCCGGTAGCAATACTGTACCGGTTCGAGTCCGGTCACCGGCACCAAAATCAAATATCGCGGAGTAGAGCAGTTGGTAGCTCGTCGGGCTCATAACCCGGAGGTCGCAGGTTCGAGTCCTGTCTCCGCAACCAGAAAGTCCTGATTTCTTGCGAAATCAGGACTTTTTCCGCACTTTTGCGCTCAATAACTTACTTGCTGTTTTTTCTGACCCAAACGCTGACCCCAACGGGAGCGGATAGCGGAAAGGTCTATACCGCACCAGAGAGGATGTTACCCATTGTTTTTGCCGCTTCACGCTTGGCGGAGGTCGTTACATGAGCGTAGGTGTCCAACGTAAACCCTGCCGAAAAATGCCCCAGCATGCCAGACACGGTCTTGATGTCCACTCCGTTTTGCAGGGCCAGCGTTGCGAAGGTGTGACGCAGGTCATGGAAACGCACCTTCGGCAGCCCTGCCCGCTTTAGGACTCGATGCAGCATGTGCAACACGCTGTCCGGGGACATGGGACCTCCAGTGGGCGAGGGAAACACCCACTCGCTGTTACCCGTTTTTCTTCTTTGCTGCATCAGAACGCTTATCGCATCTGCCGACAGCGGCAGGGTGCGGTAGGCGTTTTTTGTTTTCAGCGGCATCTCAATGATCTTGCCGTCGATGCGCCCGATCTGCCGTTGAACCCGAAGGTCTCCTTTTTCCCAATCAATGTCCGACCATTTTAATCCGAGCAATTCACCCCGCCGCAGGCCGGTGGTCAGGTCGATATAGTACAGGGCGAACACGCCGCTGTCTTTTGCCTCGCGGAGGAAGGACGTCAGCTGCTCAACAGGAAGCGTCTGCATTTCCTTGCGCTCCGCCTTCGGCAACGCGCAGCCGTCTGCCGGATTGCGGGCGATCAGCCGCTGCTCGATTGCCAGCTTCAGGGCAGAGGAAATGATTTGATGGATGTTGCGCACTGTTTTGGCACTCAGTCCCTTGGGCTGCTTGTGTGCTTCGATTCGCTCTACCCGCCCTTCTGCCAACAATTTCTTGTAGAACTGTTGCAGATGCAGCGTTGTCAGATCATTCAACGGGATCTTGCCGAGCTGCGGCTTGATGTGGTTTTCAATGTAGCCATGATAGGTCAGGTAGGTGGATGGGCGCATTTTGATTTTGGCATAGTTCTCGTACCACACTTCTAACCAGTTACCCACAGTGTAGGTCTTGGCCCGTCCATAGTCGATTCCCACATTTTCTTCGATGGCCTTTTTCAGCTTTTCTTTTACTTCCGCTTGTGTCTTGCCGAGGACATTTTTGATGATGGCCTTTCCGGTTTCCGGATCGTGACCGACAGTGTACCGGCCCTCCCAGCGGCCATCCTTTCGCTTTCGGATGTTGCCCTCGCCGTTTGCTCGTCGCTTTGGCATGGTATCAGCCCCTTTCGCAACGAACAATACCGTAACCAAGGGAACAAAGCTACCCGAAAGTCGAACTGTTATCAGAAAGTTATCATCTGCTTTGCATCGCTCTTTTCTTTGCCTATTGCGACGCAATTTTTGCGCTGCCGGGGCGTTCTCTTTGGTTACAGCGGTGCGATTTTTGAACGCTTGAAAGTCTCTTTTCATTGACTACAGCGGCGCAAAATGTGTGCGACCTGCGCCATCGGTCATGCGGATGCGATTACCTTGATTTTCTTCAAAAACAGCCATAAGGCGCCACCAAAATCCTTGGGACGCCTGCGCTTGCGGGAACTAAGACGCCAGCCGCTCTGAAATTTTCTTCAAAAGGCGCCACAACCGACTGCGCTGAAACCCCCGTCAACTGCCCGCACTGCGGGCAGAAGTGATTGGGCAGAGCGTCGGTTCCGACGCCAGCCGTTTATCCTGCTTTCTTTTTCGTCCTCGAAAAAGCTGCGAAAAGCGCAGGAAACGCAGTCATACCAACGCTTCTAATGCATTGGTCACACGGACTTCAAGGGTCTCTCAAACGCCGTTACAAACACCCATCCCCTACTTCCATCAATGGGTACCACACGGCAAAAAAGCTCTTGTCGCAATCGCCTGCAAAACGGCCCACATTCGCTTTTGCGGATGAAAGTGGGTACACACTCGCCTTTGCCAACAGGATCGCACACAGCGGCTCACAGGGCGAAACGGGGGGCGTTTCGGATGGGGGGTGGTATCTCTACCCTCGGAGCGTTTCACACGTTTCGGAAACCCTGCGTGGCCAGGTATCAGAACGGCAAACTTTGCCGCTTTTGGGGCTTGGTCGGGTGTGCTCCCGAAGAACGCGGAGAGCCTGCGGAACAGCGATGCGCTCATGCGTGTCGCTGTTCCGCAGGCGTCGCGGCCCCGCCGGGCTGCGCGATCTTTTCCGTTTCTGTCGAAATTGCGGCTTGTACACACTCGGCTCTCCGAGAAAAATCGCACACAAGGGTACACACGCCGAAATAGGTGGCGTTTTGGGTGGGGGCGCTATCATTACCCTCGACACGAGCTGCACGTTCACGAACATCCCCGGGCCGGGTATCAGAACGGCAAACTTTGCCGCTTTTGGGTCTTGGTCGGAGGCGCTCCCGAAGAACGCAGAGAGCCTTCGGGACAGCGATGCGCTTATGCGTGTCGCTGTCCCGAGGCGTCGCAGCCCCGCTGGGCTGCGTGATCTTTTTCGCTTCTGCCGAAGTTGCGGCCTGTACGCCCTGTTCCAGATACTTCTTTCTGTTCTCCAGACGCTCCAGCTTGTGCTGTTCCTGTGCAAGCTGCGTCTCGGCTTGTTCCTTGTCGGCTCGGAGCTGTTCAAGGGTTTTCGGTTTTGTCATTGTGCTTGACCTCCTTTTTTGAAAATGAGTAAAAAAGACCGCCGACTTTTTCACATGACGATGTGTGTCAACGGTCTATTTTTCCGTATTTACTTGTTAATCTCGGTATGACAAACTGCAATTAGTCATTTCAGTAAGTATTTTCCGAGTCCTACCTGAATCAAATACAGGACAAGGATATGTGCTGGATAAAAAACATAGAAAAAGTATTTTAGCTTCAGTTTACCACGCTTTCCGTTGTATAGTAGAATAAGCAAGCAGGCAAGAAGCGTACATAAAGGCGGTTGATTCCCCGTTGTCCCCATGTAAGCCAAAAGGAACAGCAACACTTGATAGATTCGGTGATTACGGCAAATATAAAATGCTGATATGAATAAGATCCCCTGCATACCGTAGTCACAATGGATTCCTTCCGCAATGCCGGAAAAAAGCACTACACTGAGAACTTGCAGGACTGCTGATTTTATTCTATCCACCGGTAGGTCTGATTTACACGAAAATCTTTCAAGGCATACCAATGTCAATAAGCCTAAAAACAAGGTGAAAAATACATTTTGATACTTCAAGTAAAACGGAAATGTACCTTCCATTCGTGAATACGCATTAAAGAAACCTATGTCAAATGGAACTTCTGAAATAAGGGCAAATGCAAGCATCAGCCCAATATAGCGTTTTTTACTTCTTGTGTGTTGGAATCCTTCTGCCAGCAAAAAACAGAATAGCGGAAAAGCAATCGTCCCAATGCTTTGCAAATCAAACCGTATGAAATAATCTATCTCTCGGAATCTCTCCCACGACATTTGCCCGTTATCTGCCATAGCCCCCCAGTAGTTTGATAGCAGCCATTGCAGCACAATTTTACATAGATGGTCAATAAGCATTGTCAGTACAGCAATAACCTTTAACGAATTTCCTGAGAGAAATTGAATGCGATTTATTTTCCTATCAAGGCTCATAAAGCAACCTCCTACCAACTTCCAATTCTACGATTTTTCGCATTCAAATTATACCATAAAACTCGTGAACAATTCTATCGCAACTTTGGAATATATGAGAAAAGTCCGAACAGTTTTCTGCCCGGACTTCCTCGCTCAATCGTAAGTCAATTCTGCTCTGGAGGTCAACGGTATTCGCTGGACTGCGCTTGACCCACTTTTGACCCAGAATCCGAAAAAAGCGGGCAGGGCCGGACGGAAACAACGGAAAATTCGCCGAGCGAACGGCGGTAAAAAGCACAAATCGGAGCCGAAATGACTCCGATTTGTGCTTGAGACTGCCTCATAACCCGGAGGTCGCAGGTTCGAGTCCTGTCTCCGCAACCAGAAAGTCCTGATTTCTTGCGAAATCAGGACTTTTTCCGCACTTTTGCGCTCAATAACTTACTTGCTGTTTTTTCTGACCCAAACGCTGACCCCAACGGGAGCGGATAGCGGAAAGGTCTATACCGCACCAGAGAGGATGTTACCCATTGTTTTTGCCGCTTCACGCTTGGCGGAGGTCGTTACATGAGCGTAGGTGTCCAACGTAAACCCTGCCGAAAAATGCCCCAGCATGCCAGACACGGTCTTGATGTCCACTCCGTTTTGCAGGGCCAGCGTTGCGAAGGTGTGACGCAGGTCATGGAAACGCACCTTCGGCAGCCCTGCCCGCTTTAGGACTCGATGCAGCATGTGCAACACGCTGTCCGGGGACATGGGACCTCCAGTGGGCGAGGGAAACACCCACTCGCTGTTACCCGTTTTTCTTCTTTGCTGCATCAGAACGCTTATCGCATCTGCCGACAGCGGCAGGGTGCGGTAGGCGTTTTTTGTTTTCAGCGGCATCTCAATGATCTTGCCGTCGATGCGCCCGATCTGCCGTTGAACCCGAAGGTCTCCTTTTTCCAAATCAATGTCCGACCATTTTAATCCGAGCAATTCACCCCGCCGCAGGCCGGTGGTCAGGTCGATATAGTACAGGGCGAACACGCCGCTGTCTTTTGCCTCGCGGAGGAAGGACGTCAGCTGCTCAACAGGAAGCGTCTGCATTTCCTTGCGCTCCGCCTTCGGCAACGCGCAGCCGTCTGCCGGATTGCGGGCGATCAGCCGCTGCTCGATTGCCAGCTTCAGGGCAGAGGAAATGATTTGATGGATGTTGCGCACTGTTTTGGCACTCAGTCCCTTGGGCTGCTTGTGTGCTTCGATTCGCTCTACCCGCCCTTCTGCCAACAATTTCTTGTAGAACTGTTGCAGATGCAGCGTTGTCAGATCATTCAACGGGATCTTGCCGAGCTGCGGCTTGATGTGGTTTTCAATGTAGCCATGATAGGTCAGGTAGGTGGATGGGCGCATTTTGATTTTGGCATAGTTCTCGTACCACACTTCTAACCAGTTACCCACAGTGTAGGTCTTGGCCCGTCCATAGTCGATTCCCACATTTTCTTCGATGGCCTTTTTCAGCTTTTCTTTTACTTCCGCTTGTGTCTTGCCGAGGACATTTTTGATGATGGCCTTTCCGGTTTCCGGATCGTGACCGACAGTGTACCGGCCCTCCCAGCGGCCATCCTTTCGCTTTCGGATGTTGCCCTCGCCGTTTGCTCGTCGCTTTGGCATAAAATCAGCCTCCTTTGCCAACGAACAATACCGTAGCCAAGAGGGAAAAGCTACCAGAAAACGGAACAGTTATCAGAAAGTTATCATTTGAAGAGGACGCCTTATCTTTGTCTATTGCGGCGCAATTTCTGCGCTGCCGGGGGCGTTCTCTTTAGTTACAGCGGTGCGATTTTTGAACGCTTGAAAGTCTCTTTTCATTGACTGCGGTGACTCAAAACACGCTTGCCCTGCACCATTGATTACGCGAAGGTGATTACCTCGATTTCCTTCCAAAACGGCCACAAGGCACCACCAAAATCCTTGGGACATCTGCGTTTGCGGGAACCAAGACGCCAGCCGCTCTGAAATTTTCTTCAAAAGACGCCACAACCGACTGCGTTGAAACCCCCGTCAACTGCCCGCACTGCGGGCAGAAGTGATTGGGCAGAGCGTCGGTTCCGACGCCAGCCCTTTATCCTGCTTTCTTTTTCGTCCTCGAAAAAGCCGTGAAAAGCGCAGGAAACGCAGTCATACCAACGTTTCCAGCACATTGTCCACACGGTCTTCAACACCTCCGGTACAAACGGCCCACGTTCGCTTTCGTGGGCGAAAGCGGGTACACACGCCACCCCAGCCCTGAACCGCGCACACAGCGGCTTACACGGCGAAACAGGTGGCGTTTTGGGTGGGGGTGGTATCACTACCCTCGGAGCGTTCCACACGTTTCGGAAACCCTGCGTGGCCGAGGTTTAAAACGGCAAACTTTGCCGCTTTTGGGGCTTGGTCGTGGGTGCTCCCAAAGAACGCAGAGAGCCTTCGGGACAGCGATGCGCTTATGCGCGTCGCTGTCCCGAGGCGTCGCGGCCCCGCTGGGCTGCGTGATCTTTTCCGTTTCTGTCGAAATTTATGGCTTTACGCCCCGCGCTCAGGGCTTTCTGTACGTGCGCGGTGGGGGTGGTATCACTACCCTCGGTGCGCTTTGTGTGCTTCTGAAATGCCGGACGGCCGCTTGGCAAAACGACTAACTTGCCGTTTTCTGAGGTCTGGTGGCCATCATTGATTCCAGCGCTGCAAAATGTGCCCTGTTTTTCTGGCACAGCAGCAGTTCACGACAAACAGCCCCGGTTCCCTGCGAAAGGAACCGGAGCTGTTTTTGCGTTACTTCATGTAGCGATACAGGAAGGTCGCGATCTGACCACGGGTGCAGGTGGAGTTGGGGTCGAAGCGGCCGCCGCCCACACCGGCGGTGATGCCGTTCTCGATGGCCCAAGCCACGGCCTGCGCGTAGTAGCTGTCAGCGGGCACGTCGGCAAAGCTGACGCCGCTGGCAGCAGCAGGCCGACCCATGGCGCGCCACAGCATGGTGACCATCTGAGCGCGGTTGATGGTGCCGTTGGGGTTCGCGCCGTCGGAGATACCCTTCTCCTTGGCCCAATTCTGAGCGTTCTCGAACCAGGTCGCGCCGCCGGTCAAGTCCGCGTTGTTCTGGCGGGCCAGAATGGTCCATAGCTGGGCGCGGGTGGTGGAGGCGTTGGGCGCGTAGACAACAGCGTTCATGCCGTTCACGAGGCCGCGGGCGCTGACGAAGTCAATGGCGTCCTTGGCCCAGTGGGCGCGGGTGTCGATGAAGTCCTTGGAATTGTCCACGATCTTCACAGTCGCGCCGCCGTTGACGGTGAGCTGGATGCCGTCCTCGGTGGGCAGGGAGTTCTTGACGATCTCCTCAGTGCCGTCAGGATGGACGAGGACCGCCACAGTGCCGGGCTTTACATTGGTAACAGGGATCTCCACCTTGGTGTCGCCGGAGTTTCTGGGCAGCTCAATCTTGACGGTGGGGGCGGTGCTGGAATCGCGGGTGGCCTCGACTTCCACGGGGGCCGTGACCAGCTCGCCGTTGCGCTTGGCGGTCTCGATGGCCTTGCTGCTGAGGGTGGTCTCCGCCGTGGTCTGGCCGTTCTTGTCGGTCTTGACGGTGCCGGTGGAGCCGTCGGCGGCCTTGGTCTCGGTGACGGAGCTGCCGTCCTTTCTGGTCTCGGTCTTGGAAACAGAACCGTCCTTGCCGGTGGTGGTCTCGATCACCGTGCCGTCCTTCTGGGTTTCCGTCTTGGTAACGGAGCCGTCGTTATTCTTGGTGGTTTCGGTCTTGACCGTGCCGCCGCCGGAGGATGAGCCGCCACTGGAGGAACCGCCGCCGCTGGAAGGCTGGTTGGAAACAGTCAACGTTCCAGGAACATAAGTGATCGCATAATTGTCATTTGACAGCGTACCAGTGATGTTGATTGCAGTTTTGCCGGTTTTGCTCATATCCGGTGTCTGCTCGTAAGTCAATGTTACCGTGCCGTTCAGGGTGTCTGCATCAACCAGACCTTCCACCTTGTAATTCTTATCTGCTTCCGGGCTGCTCAGGTCGGGCGCGGTGCTGCCGGTGTAGGCGCTCTGATTAAGCGCTGTAACGGTGACGACTTTCTTCGCTGCGCTCACAGTCAAGCTCTGTTCTGCCACATCTGCGTACTCCGCGTCTCCCTGAACCTTATACCAAACGGTGTATTCCCCGGCATTTTTCGCTGTGGGGAGCTGCTCGCTCCACTCAGAATCGTCAAGCCGGTAGAGCATCGTGCCGCCAGTGGTCTTGCCTGCTATAACCAGAGCCTGTTCTGCACCGTTGTAGGTCAGGGCGTTTGCCGTAGGTGCCGTAACAGTGGGGACAAGCTTGTTGGTCGCATTGACATTGACGGTCAGCGTGATGTCCTCATAGTTTGCGCTCTTGATTACTACGGTCACTGTGCCCACAGAGCCGGTGGTTTTCACGTCATTTTTCTGAATCGGCAGGATCAGCTTGCCGTTTTCCACCTTCGCGCCGCTGGTGTAGTAGCGGCCATCCAGTTTGATCTCGCCGAGCTCATAGGTGGGTGCACCGTACTCTTTGGGTGTTTCCAGCGTGGGCAGGTCGGGAAGCGTCACAGTGTAGGTCTTTTCGTGGCCGTTTACAATGACGAGCGCGGTTTCCTTGGTGAAGTCAGGCGCGGCGGCCTTGGTGATGCTGGCAGTGGTGGTGACGCTGCTCTGCTCCAGGGCGTAATTCTTCGCGGTCTGCTCCATCAAGGTCACTATGGCAGTGATGTTCTTGACGTTGCCCGCACCGGCATCGTCAAAGCTGGCGGTCACGTTGTAGTCTGTGTCTCGCTTCAAGGTCACGTTGTCGAAGGTTACGCTGGTAATGTCCGCGTTTGTCGTGCCATCATAAAGCTTGGACGCAACCGTTACCCCGGTGATCGTCAGCGGCTTCTGCCCAATGCGGACCGCCACGCTGGCGGGTGCGGTATCTTTGTGGTTTGCATCGCCAATCACCCGATACCACACGGTATATGCTCCGGCATCGGTGCCGGTAGGGATGTCCGGGCTGTATGTGCCGTTCTCGGTCAGGCTGTACTGCATGGTGCCACCGCTGGTCACACTGCCCGCAGTAATCAGCGCCTGCGCCTGGCCGGTATAGGTCAGGTTTTCCTGCGCTGTGGGAGGCGTGATGCGGTTTGACCCGATGTCGGCCTTTTGTACCGTTATAACAATATCCTTGCTCATCTTCTCGTAGCCGTCGCAGGTGGCCGAAAAGCGGAAGGTATGATTGCCTGCGGGCAGCTTTAGTGCAGAAAGATCAAATTGACTCTTTGGTGTCGCGCTGCCAACCGCTGTCTCGTTGCCGTCCTCCACCTTGTACCACTGGAAGGTTACAGCGCCAGCGCCGGGTTCCTTCGCTACCTTGACTTGAAGCATCCCCGTACCGCCATAAGTCATGCTCATCTCGGTGGGATAGTTCATGCTCTGGATGGGGAGCTGCGCCACGGTGACATCGGACGCCGTTTTTCCTTCCAGATCCGTCGTACTCAGCCAGCTTCCGTCGCTCTTCTGAAAGTCCCAGCCCTCCGGCAGCAGGTCGGCCAACGTCAGGTCAAGACTGCTGTCGATTTCCAGCCCGGCGATGACACCGCCGCCCTTGGAATCGATGATCTTCGGCGTACCGGCATACACCGCCAGGCTGATACCGCCGCTGTTCCTCTGAACCGAATGGCCGTTCAGGTCGATGGTGTACGCACGGTCGACATTTGCCGAGATATTGTTGACCGCAGAGTAGTCCCGCAGCAGCGTAATGGTTCCGCCGTCTGGAACATCGCGAATCGCATTGCTCATATCCCGATAGCCAGCCGCCCCGATTCTGCATCGAAGCGCTCCACCACAGTATTCGCAGGTCTCGCCGCACGCTTCCGTCAGCTGTTCATGCCGGCAGAAATCCACGGTCACGTTTTCCAGCGGCGTTTCAGATGAAATCCTCTGGTCATACCGCGCAAACGAGCCGTCCTGCTTTTGGAACGCCAAGGCATGATTATTATCATTATACAGCAGTGTCCCCGCCTTCTGTCTCGAGCCGGTGATGGTTCTATACGTACCGCCGCTAAGTTTGACATCTGCCGTCTCCGAGACGGTCAGCGTCTGGACAGTTCCTGTAAAACCTTCGTCGACCATCAGCGTGCCGCCGTCCTCTACCCGAATCGCACCGGCGTTTCCGGCTTTCTCAGTTTCGTCTTTCTCTCCGAGAACCAGCCTCTTGCCGCGGGGCACCACGATTGCGCCCTCGCCACTGACGGTGTGGCCGTTCGGGTAGAAGAAGATGTCTTTGATGAGCATCACATCCTCCGACAGGGTATCGTCCGCCACCAAGGTCACATCATCAACGCTCTCGATTGCCAGGGCATCGGCCAGATGCTTGTAATAGTTGCCGTCGTCATCCCGCACCGTGAACTGGGTGCCGCAGGTCATGCACACGCCGTCCCCGCCGATTGTCCCGTGGGAGCAGGGAAGATGACAGACGGTGCATTTGCCGTCCTTCCAGGTGTGGTCAGTGTGTTCCCGTCCGCAGGCACATCTTCCCTCCTGCCAGTTGTGTTCTTTGTGGTCGGCCAGTACGTAAAAGCCGTCAGCCGTATGAATTGTCTTTGCGCTGGCATCCGTAATCTGGCCGTCCCTTTCCAGGGCTTTCCCCTCCGGGATTGCCGACAGCCAGGAGCCAGCCTTGCTGTCCAAGGAGCGGAACGCCCCGCCTTGAAGCGAGACCGTACCGGACTCCCAGTAAAGCGCGGACTGGAAGGAGCCGCCAAGAATCGTGACGTTCCCGCCGCCGCACCAGACTGCTTTGCTGTCGCTGCTGGTGCTGCTGATAACGCCGCCGCCCTTGCTGTCCTGAATGGTCAGGCTGCCGCCTATGACGACCAGCGTAGCGTTATATCCGCTCGTCAGCGTATGGCCGTTCAAGTCCAGCGTAAACGTGCCGCTGTTGATGTCGGTTGGTGTCGTGGTCACGTTGTTCAGCAGGGTCAGCGTCCCGCCCTGCGTCTTTTGTGCGGCGGTCAGGGCTTCTTCAAAGGTGCCGTAATGGGTCTTGGTTCCATCCACCGTCAGCGAAACCAAAGCGTTCACGGTCTCCTTGGAGACGACCTTGACGTTGGTCAGAGCAGCTTCCTGTGATGTAGAGACCTCCACGTCGGTGCCCCGGTTGACAAAGGTATAACCGTCCGCTAACAGGTCTGTGGGCGCAATGGTACTGCCGCTCTTGCGACGCATCACCGTGTCAAAGGTACCGCCGGACAGGGTCACTCGCTTGGAGTAGTCCCCGTTGACGCGCAGTTCATGGAAATCTCCGTCGGAAATCACGGTCTTGCCGCCGTCGTATCCAATGTAAACATACCCGGTTTTAAACGACCCGCCTGTAATCGTCAGCGTGCCGCAGGCAGCCTCTTGACCGAAAACCAGTGCTTGTACTGTATCCTTTTCGGTTGCAAGGGTGCCGCTCTCGATGGTGACATCTCCGCCATCGACCCACAGTGGCGACCAGCCGGAAGTAGCTTGGATTTTTCCGCCTGTGCCGGAATCCTTGACGGTCAAGGACGTGCTGGTTTTGCTCAGATACAGCTGCCCCTTCAGCGTACAGCCGTTTAAGTCCAAAGTGTAATTGCCGGAAATATCGAATCTCTGGTTCGTATTCGGGGTTTCGCAACTCGCCAGCAGCGTCAGCGTGCCGCCGTTCCCCTTCACTGCGGCAAAGGCGTCCGTAATGTTGGCGTAGTTCACATTCCCCACCTGTGCCACGGCGTTCTCCGCCGGGACTTCCGCCGCCTGCACCGCCGCCTGGGGCGCAGGCTCCGACTGAACCCCAGGCTGTTCGTCTGCGGCGGGCGCACCGCCCTCCGGCGCGTCCGTCTCCTCCGCCCATGCGGGGGCGGGCAGCAGCGTCAGGCACAGGGCCAACGCCATGAATGCACTTAATAGTCGTTTTTTCATGTCCTTCCTCCTTGAGATCAGTTTGCATTTATGTCGAATCCGGCGTCCGCCGGACGTTGTTTTTATAACTCTTCCGGTACCAGATGCAGCTTCTTCGCTGCTGTCTTGGCTTCCGCCCGGCGCTTGACGTCCAGCTTATCCAGAATGTGGCTGACGTGAGTTTTCACCGTTGGCAGCTTGATGTCCATGATCTGCGCGATCTCGGCGTTGGACTTGTCCGCGCAGAGCAGATGCAGAATTTGCAGCTCCGTGGGCGTCAACTCCTCACCGGGGGCAAGGCGGGGTTCGAGGAAATGCGGGTAGAACGCCGCCTGCGTCCGCGCCGCCGCCATCAGCCGCTTGCGCCATGCTTTGTTGCCGTCCCAGTCCAGTGCCTCCAGCAGCGGCAGCACCGCCGTGCCGTATACGCTAACGGTGCGGATGAAGCAGTACTCCGCCGCCGCGTCCAGCGCCGTCGTCAATCTCTCGCGCCACCCCTCGTCCTTCTTGCGGTACAGGGCAATGGCAGTCAGGACATTCAGGTGAATGCCGTCGATGATGCGGGCGCAGTTTTGGACGTACGGCTCCAGCGGGGCAAGCGTCAGCTGCGCCGCGTCCGGCCTGCCGTCCTCCAGCTCCACCATGGCCTGGGTGAGATACTGGTAGCGCCGCATGACGTTCAAATGCGTCGGCTCCCGCGGGGCTTTTTCCCGATACCACGCGTCCGCCGCGTCAAGGTCGCCGGTGTGCATGTCAATACGGCAGAGCATGGCGTCCATATTGGGCAGAAAGCGTGTCAAACCGCGCTCGGCAAAGCATTCACGGAGCACCTCGATGGTGCGCCGCGCGTCGGCGGGCTGTCCGTTTGCCAGCTGGCTGCGGGCCAGCAATCCGCTGACGGCGAACTCCATGTCCGGCGTGCCTCGGTTGCGGACCTCGTTCAACTGTGGGAGAAGGGCCAGCATCCGCCCGGCCACGTCCTCCCCCTTTTCAAACTTGCTCTCGGCGATGGCACAGTCCGCAAGGCCCACGCCGTCCCGCCCCAGCACCGCCTCCACGGGGAAGCGGAGGGTCTTGTAGAGCAGGTCGTCCTTTTTGCTCCACGGGGAGAAGTCCTTGCCGCCGTTCATAATGCTGGGCAGCGCGCTGGTGACGGAGAAGGACGGCAGCGTCACTTCCTTGTTCATCAGCAATCGGAACACGGCGGGGATGGTCTCCGTCAAGCCGTTCACGCCCCGCTGGGGCAGGGAGATGTCCAGCCACGCAAGGCGGCTGCGGGCCTGCTTTCCGGCGGCGTCCTGCCTGCCGCAACGTTCGGCAAACTTTTGCAGCTCGCCATACCAGCGCTCGGAGCCGGCATAGTCCATCGCCAGCGCGCAGAGCATACTCACGCCCTGCATCAGCGAGGGGGAGGCGAGAATTTCCGCCTCCGGCAGGCTGCGGTAGTATTTTTCCATCTCGGCATAGTGGCCCATGCCGGGGTGGAGTTCTGCATTGCGCACCAGCAGCTCAGAAACCTTGGAATGGTCACCGCCGCTGGTGTAGCATTCCAGGGCGTGGGCGTAGTCCTCCTTCAGCTCGTAGTAGAGCCCGCCGCGGCTGAGCAGCGTGCGGCGCTTTTCCTCTGTGTATTCCCGCTCCATCTCCCAGAGAAGAAAAGCTCGGAAACCCGACCAGAAGTAGAAGCGCTGGCAGTCGTCGTAGCGCAGCATAGTGGTGTATCGAAGAAGCCAGTCCAGCCGTTCGCCGGCACGGGGATCGCCGCTGACCATCCGTGCCATTTCCAGGTCAAAACTTTCAAAGGGGGCCAGCTCCAACAGGAAGCGCCGCACCGGCAGGTCAAAGCGCCGGTAGATGGCGGTTTCAAAGTAGAGAAACACCTCCCGGAACACCCGCGCCACCAACTCCGGCGTCCACGGCTTGCCCGGAGACATACACCGGGCGGTGATGGCTACGCCCAGCGGATAGCCCACGGATTCTTTCAAAATTCCGTCGATCTCACTGTCTGCCGCCTCCACGCCGTAAAGCCGGAGCAGCCGCCGCACATCGTCCGCATCAAAGAGCAGGTCGTCGGCCTCCAGCACCGTCATCAGCCCCGTGTATTGAAAGGCCATGAGACTCCCCGGTGGCGCGCCGCGGGAGAGCAGGACAAAGCGGCGCTCAGGGCAGGCGCGGATCAGCTCGCACAGGGCATTCCAGTACTGCTCCTCCTGCATATCCTGCAAATCGTCCAGCAGTAAGATCTGCCAGTCAGCCTCCGCAGACGGCAGGCTGAAATCCGCGCTGTCCGCCGACAGGCGCAACACTTCCCGGCCGGAGAGCAGCGCCTCCGCCACCGCCGTTTTTCCAAAGCCGCAGGGTGCGCTGAAAAAGAGCACGCGCCCCTGCCGCAGAAAACGGTCAAACTGCTTCTCAACGGACGGTCTTACGATGATGTTGTCCTGCAAGCGTGTCCCTCCCTTGCACCAGAGTGGAATTGTCCCGTAGGGTTCCCCTACGGGACAAGGGGATGCATCCCCTTGTCGATACCTCTTTTGGAAACTTTTCAGGTTTATTATACAGCCCCTGACGGAAATGTAAATCGTTCCAAAGTATGAGATGGGTGTGGCTCGAATATGAAACACCTGTGGCGGGGATTTCCGCTTTGCAAACCGTTCATAGAGAGTTTCTGACCCAGTTTTGACCCAGAATCCGAAAAAAGCGGGCAGGGCTGGACGGAA
The DNA here is from genome assembly GCF_029218125.1 of Neopoerus faecalis. Taxonomy (NCBI): domain Bacteria; kingdom Bacillati; phylum Bacillota; class Clostridia; order Eubacteriales; family Oscillospiraceae; genus Neopoerus; species Neopoerus faecalis. Next base: position 26,342 of record NZ_JARFXX010000008.1, read on the forward strand.
ACAACGGAAAATCCGCCGAGCGAACGGTGGCAAAAAGCACAAATCGGAGTCGAAATGGCTCCGATTTACCCTTGAGACAACCTACGGACCAGAAGGCCGGGGGTTCGAATCCCTCACGGCGTACCATAGCAAGGAACCCGGAAACCGCAATGGTTTCCGGGTTTTTCTTTACACCGCAGCGGATTGGCGGTTTTCTTGAAATTTACATTTCGTAAAGTTTTTGAATAATTCGGACATGATTTTAGCAAAATGTCGAATCGAAATGCTAATGAAAATGCTAACAAAATTATGCGTCAAGGTCGTTCCGAAGCGCCTTATTCAGATACACGTCCGTCACATCTGCCCGGCCGTGGCCCAACAGCTTGGACACATCCAGCTTTGCCCGGTACTCAGATGCGCCACTATCCACCGCAGCCCGGTACTGCCGGACCGCATAGCTATGCCGCATCCCGTGGTGGGTCAGCGGCCGAGGATTTGTCCCTTGATCCGGGCGATGCTCCCGAAGGAAGCTCTGGAAGGCATAGATGTAGGCATCGGTGGTCGTATCATCCGGCACAAACAGCTTGTGCCCACGCTGGACTGCGGCTCGCCGGTCACGCAGCGCCTGTTTTGCCGCTCCTGCCTCCACCGGCACGCTCCTGACGCGCCCGCCCTTGCCCTTGACCGTCAACACTCCTGTGCGCTCCCATGCCTCCACGGCGGCCGTATCGAGCCGACAGACCTCATGGATGCGCAGGCCGACGTAGTAGGTGATCGTGGCAATATCTGCATAGTCAGTCCGGCCAGCTTCCCGACAGGCTGTCACGAAGGCCGTGAACTGCTCCGGCGTCCAGTGTCGGTCAGTCCCCTGAAGCTTTCGGCGCTCCAACGGCGCCTGATCGGATAGATCCGCGTTAGAGGGCAATTTATATTTTGCGTCCCCCAACTTATCGTGCCAGAACCGGATCGCCGCCAGATCCGTCTTGACGGTGCTGGCCGATTTTCCACCTTTCTGCAGGTGGTGGACATAGGCAACCAGATGCTTGCCGGAGATGTTGGTCAGCTTCTGAAGGTGATAGCTGTCTGCGAGGAACCTGCAGAACCGCTGCATGGCCTCATAATAACGCTGCCGGGTCTTATAGCTGCCCTGCCGGTTGTGCCGCTCCAGCTTATCCAGCTGGGCCAGGAGGGCGTGATAGATGCCCTCGTTCTGAGTGTGAATCATACGCAATATCCTTTTCTGGGTACAATACCCCCAATAGTCTGCGGTTCCTGTTTCCGCCCCGTTTCCGGATGCCGGATGCGTCAAAGCCCCGCCGCATAAGGCTCCGTGGGTGACGCCTGCCCACTGTCTCTGATTGGTGTTGTTGGTGAGTAAGATGCCGCATGGGGCGAAGAATCGCCCTGCTGTGATCTGTGGCCGCAGCGGCGGCAGGCGCTACCGTACAGACGGATGCAGCCAACGGCTGCGCGTGCCATGTGCTGCCGGCAGACAGCAATGCTGGGGTCAGTCTCCCGCCCTGCCGGGTGCGGAAGGCGATCATGATAATCTGCATATTCTCCACCTCCTTTCGCGCAAAAACAAAAAGAGCTAAAACAACCTAAGGGGATATCCTAAGGTTTGTCTTAGCTCTTTGTTTTATAAAAATACTCTCTTTGTTGAAATGAACTCTCTTGGTTGGATATTACTTCATAATCTACAGTAAGGATACCGCAAACCGTGAAGAACGTCAAATTAAGAAACGACCGCCACTAAGGGCGGGAAAGAGACGAGCCCTGACGGGCGATGAGAGACATTTACAATGCTATTGTACGGCAGCCATCGTAAGAAGTCAAGGTATAAAAACCCGCCCCACAGCGCAGTGCTGCAGGGCGGTTTCTCTCAGCCGGTCCAGTCGGCCTTGGCCTCCCGCTTATCGAAGTGAAGGAAACTGCCATATACCCCAACGCCTCCATGGTTGGGGGACACGTTCCGGGCATATCGCGTCAGGTCCTTGATAGAGACTCCCGGCATGTGGATATCCGCAGCGTATCCGTAAAGGTGCTGACTGTGCTTGCTGGCGTTTTTCAACGTGCTGTTGTAGGCCACCGTGCGGTAGCCGCTGTTGATAATGAGGGGAATCTCCTTCCCCTTGCCGTGCTCTTGGCTGGCCTGATACCGGATGGACTCCAGATCCCAGGGGAGCTGCTCATGGATCAGCACCACGTCACTGCCATCACGGCAGCGAAACTCTTTCACTTGGAAATGAGGAGCCAGGTACTTGTCCCCATCAGCGGCCAGAGAGTAGACCTTAACATCCATGCCTATTCTCCTTTTAGCTTGTACAGCACCCGAACCAGCTCCGCCCGGGTCACCGGTTTCTCCAGATTGCTGTCCGTCAGCAGCCCCTCGGCCTTGCCCCACGCCAGCGCCGGGTCCTCCGGCTTGGTTGGGGCCGGGGAAGGGTTTGCGGTCTCCGCCTTCCGCTCCCAGAACAGCAGCAGCGTGGGTACCTTCCGGGAGCTTTTGACCTTGCCCTTGGGGAAAATTCCCTGCGTGGAGCCGCCGCCGTCCAGCATGATGGCATCCTCCACCCCCAAGCCCAGCAGCTTATTCTGAAGCTGTTCGCGGGTCAAACTGGTTTTGTCACACCACAGGCAGATTTTCCCATTCGGCATCCAGCCCACAGCCGTCCGGGCGGCAGACCGGGCCACGTCCGGCGTGAGATCCCGGTGTAGTTTGGCCCCCGCTTTCAGGAGAGGGACGCCGGAGAGGAAAGATCCTCCCCGGTCCGTCAACATCTTTGGTGCACCATCACTGCCAATGGAAATGCCCCAATCCTGATAGGCGTCCCGGCTGATAACTTTCCCATCGATTACCGTCCAGCCAACCGGAACGAAGCGCCCGTTGAACAGGTAGCCGTTGATGATGTGGGTGCAGCCGGTTTTGGCCTTGATCTGCGCCGGGGACAGCTTTGCCGTGTTGTGGTAGACCTGTGCCCGCTCGCAGTCAAAAATGTCAGTCATTGACTCTCACCGCGCTTTTGGCATAACCGTCCTCGTCATAGGTAACCTCGAACTTGCCGCCGGGGATCCACTGGATCTGCTTGGTGCCGGCAAGCTCGGGACGGCGGCGCATATCCACGGTGCGCTGGGCGTCCTTGGGCTCCTCCTCAGCAGGAATAAAGCCCTCGGCCATCTCGGCTTCAGTCCAGCCCGCCGTACCGCCGTCGGGGTTCAGGTGGAAGTTGGCGCCCGCCTCCTTCAGCAGCTTGTTGATCTCCTCGATGGTCTTGCCGTTCTTCTTGCCCTCGTTGATGATGTCCGCATACTTCTTTTCCATGATGTGTTTCTCCTTTCAAATTTTACGGTTATGTTATAAACCGTTATCAACTGTTGTCATCTTTGGGGTCGTCCCCCGCAATTTTATCTCCCGCTGCATCCACAGCAGACTTGCCGGCGGCGAGGATCTTCGGCAGCCACGCAGGGACTTTGGCTCCCATATTAACTGCGTGTTCCGCCAGACTGCCCAATTCGCCAATAATGTACCAAACAATCACAAGTGGCCCGATCAGTACCGTGTAAGCAACGGGCAATGTGACGCCAGGCAGATTTGCCATCATGGCGCTGATAAGCCAGTCCGCCACCAGCGCAACGCACACGATGACGATCATGCCGCCCTTATGCCAAGCCCCCTCCCGGAGCTTTGCGCTGGACCAGCGCCCCTCCTTGCTGGCCACGGCGGATCCAACCAACCAATCTGCCAACATCAGGCACACCCACACGATCACCAGCCAGCCGAACCAGCCCCACAGAGCGGTGAGCGTTGCAATGACGCCGGTGATCACTGTTTTGATGTGCAGCGCGGAGTTATTCTCCATGGGGCACCTCCGTTTCTTTACCCTGGGCAAGCCGGGCCCGTCGAAAAAATCTCTTGCTCATAAAATTCCCCCTTATTTCTTCATATTTTCAAAGGCGTTCCAGTCCATGGCCGCTGCCTCTACATCGCCCCACGTCAGCGCCTTTCCCTCGACGAGCGCCCACGTTGCCCCACCGCGGAACGCCATCCGCACCGGCCCCACCGGCGCGAAATCACCCTCCTCGGTGTTGCTGACCTGCAACACGATCTCGGAATCCAGATCCGCTGACGCCGCAAACCGCAGCCCGTTCAAAATTTCCTGGATCTTAGCCGGCGGCATGAACTCATTTGAGGTATAGGCCAGTGCCAAAGACCCGGGGGCGCTGCTTTCCGTGGACCAGCCTGCCCCTTGGAAGGTCAAGGCACTCAGATCCGCGCCGGAGACCGTGATCTTGATCTTGTTGATCCGGATCGCAGATTCGATGTCGAACCCGTCCCCGGCGCAGCCGGTCTCCGTCAACTCCAGATACCCGTAGCTGCCGATAGGACTCGCGCGGATCTTCCCGCTGAAATACGGAAACAGCAGGATCAAATATTGAAGGTTTTCCTCAATGGCGTTGGCGGCAGTGAAGGTAAGCCGCTTCAGGGTTACCGGCAGCAATTCCAGCGAATAGGCGTCATCCTTCATCCGGCATCACCCCCCGTTGGAATCGGTAGGCTCTCCAGATCCGCCCAGGTCATCCGCGCGTCCTCAACCGCCTGCCAGGTGTAGGCATACGCCTCAAACGCGTCCCAGTTGATGATTGCGGACCAGCGAACCGTGCCGTTGCCGATCTGTATCACGGTCCCGCTCCGCATAAGTGCGGAAACGGTCACAGAAGCGTCCGCACAGTCTTCCGCGGAGCAGAGGAACACCAAGGCGTCTAAAGCGTCCTGGATATCCTGATAGGCTCCCTGCGGCACCGTGTACCGGGCTGTAATATCCGAGTCAGACTGCTTCACGGACCAGCCGGTGCCGGCAGCCGTGATACTGCTGAGCCTTGTGCTTTTGACGGTGACGATGATTTCCTGAATACCGTGGGCGGCCGTTAAAGAAACATAGTCACCGGCAGAAACATCAGCCGACAGATCTACATAGCCGAACTGCGTATCGGCCCAAACCTCTATGACGGTTCCGGAAGCGCTCTCAATACTCTTCCAGAACGCCAGCAGATTTTGCACAATCAAGTGCAACTGTTCATCTGTAGGAATATCCTCGACCCGCCAAGTAGTATCTGTGCTCCCATCTTTATGCGTGATATAGACCGGCGTATATATCACCTGTCGCCCGTACTGTTCATACAGGCCCTTCAGGTATACCATGGCTTCCGTGATGCGGTTCCGATCAGCGGCATTGAAGGCCCCGCGCATACCGGCCAGCCATTCCGCTTTTTCGTCTGCGGACATGGCATCAAAGCCTTTATCCCGCAGAGCCCTCCATCGGGCCACATCCGCGGCTGTCCGGTTGGTGATCAGAGATTCTAAAATAGACATATCTCAAACTCCTTTCACCCCGGCGGTATACACGACTGTATTTGACAGCTTGATCTCCATCTTTTCCAGATTGCCGACGGTTCTTCCGCCGCAGTTATCCGGCAGAGATACCCGGTCGCCCAGATGCTCACCCGCAAAGACGACCTTCGCCTTGCCGGTATTCCGCCGCTGGTGGTAATCATAGAGCCGCTGCGCCACCGTCTGAGCCACAGCCGGAGAGACCAAGGTCGCGTCTGTAATCTTCACTACCTTCTGCTTGTCCGTGGCGGTCACGTTCGGGTTCTTCACAGAGTACACGGCCTTGGTGTCGGCATATTTGACACCATTCACCTCAACGCTGCCATTCTCCGCCACCGCGAAGGTGTGGGCCGTAACCTGCACCTCTGTCACAATGGCCGCCGTACTGACCGAGGCACCGAGGAAGGTACGCTCCAGCGGTACCGTTACTTCATCCGTCCCGGGCGAAAACACCCGCAGCTCTGCCCGGCCGTCCGTGGATACGCAGTAGCCCCAAACGAATAGGAGCTGCTGGATCGCCGCTCGGCGGGAGCCAGCCTTCAGGATGCCAGTCACGTTCATGTCCGTGACATCGGCATCAAATTCCACCTCAAAGGGCGCCGCCAGTTCTGCAATCAGCGCCTTCGCGCTTTTGCCGCTGTATACGCCGCCGGCAAAGGGCATATCGTTCAGCACGCCGATGGCGTCGCAGCACTCGATCGGATATACCCGGCTGGAGGTACGCTTATAGGAATCGATGTAGTACACGCCGACCAGTGTGTCATTATTTCTGACCTCGACCGGCTGCTTCAGCTGGAACATGAACTCAATATCGTCCTGGCTATCCAGTGTCCAGCTCAGCTTAGAGCTGGGGAGTTTGGTGCTGCTCAGATCGATCTCATTGACCGCCGATGCCTTCCGCAGCTCCGACATACCGAAGGATCGGTGGACGCCGAAGATCACATGATCGATCTTGGCATAGCGGTACGGCAGGTTTGTCTTTTTGAAGGTCAGGACGAGCTTGTTATAGCTCTCCACCCGCTTCTGGCAGAAATACTCCACAGCGTCAGGCGTGAAGTCCTGATCCGCCTTCAGGGTGCCACCCTGATACCACTTGATGTTGACCGCAGAGCAGTATCCTCCGGTCGCGGAATCGAAGCGAAAAGAAATGCCGACAGAGGAATACTGCTTGCTGAAGGTAATGGTGATCTGCGGCTCAGAGCCGGCGGCGAAACTGCCGTCAGCGCCGCTCATGGCCTCCGACCAGAACGCCGGGGAGATCTCCGACGCCAGGACAAAGGCCCCATCCATCCCCCACTGGTTCAGTTCCCCCGTGGCGGCCGGCTCCTCCACGGTGCCGCTGGGCAGTTGAGCAAGCGCGGATCTGTCCTGCGCTGTCGGCGCGGTCACCGTGGCGTCCAGAGCGGCACCGGGCGCGATATCCTTATACAGCAGCGTGGTCTTGCTCATTTGGGAACCACCTGCGCTTCCATCGGAATGAAATTGATCTCAATTTCTCCCCAGTAATTGACCCCGTTGGAGACAGATTCGATGTCCTGTGTGCCGGAAGTGTAATACGCCTCGTAGGAGATGGTGGTCTGGCCGTCCGCAGCTTCCAGCATAACGCTGTCATCTACGGAGTGCTCAACCAGATAAGCCCAAAACTCGTCCAATCCGGCATAGTTACCGCCCCGCCGGAAGACTTTGATCTTGTGGCCGACGTAGGTACCGATAATATCCCGGATCATGCGGCCGGTCATAACGCGGCCGGCATTATCACCGTCCAGTACGTTGAAATTCCGGCTATAAGCAGAAATCGCGACGTCTGCGTCAAACTCCCTGCCGTTCAGTTTGATATAGCTCATATCAGTAATCCTCCAGACTGACACCGACACGGTTCGACTCGGACTTGTTCAGCCGATATACGACCTTGCCCAGAATGTCCTCGTCAATGACAAGGTAAGCCGTACTCTGGCCGCTGTACCCGCCTTCAGAGAGTGCCTGCCGGAAGGCCTGAACCATGGTGTCCAGAGGCGTTTCAATGTTCGTGCCCTGCTTCTGATCACCCAGCACCGCCAGAAATTCCTTGTTGGGGGGAATGACCGCGCCGGCAGCCAATCGCGGCAGTTCTACACGAGGCAGAGTGTCAATGGACACGCTGCGTCCGGTGAGTGCACCGATCAGGGCGAACGCCTTATTCACACCGCGGATAAAAGCGTTGATGCCGTCAATGATAAAGTTAATGCCGCCTTCCAACAGATCCACGATGGTGTTCCAGATACCGCGGAAGATATTCTTGACACCTTCCCACGCCTGCCGCCATTTTCCGGTAAACACGCCGGAGACGAAGGTCACGATGCCCGTCAGGATCTGACCGATGCTGCTGACCAGATTTTTAAGGGTCAGCTTCAAGGTCTCAATCCAGCTATTCAGTGTCGTCCTGATCCACTCGAGCAGTCCGGACAGCCGTCCGTTTGTCTGCTCATCCAACCATGTAAAGAAGGTGTCTACCGCCGTCTGTAAAGCGGTCAGCACCGCCTCAACGATAGTCTGTAGGCCCTGCACCAGAAGCTGGATGCCGTTTATCGTAAGCGTCAGGTCGCCGGTAAAGATACCTTTGAAGAACTCCAGGAACCCCTCCAACAGGAGTTTTATGCCGGCCAGCATGACCTGCCCCTGCCCGAAGGCATTCGTGAACACCAGCAGCAGGCCGGCAATAGCGGCGACCAGCAGGGGGATCCATGAGCCGGTCAGAACAGCGATCCCAAGGCCGGATATCAGCAGGCCGGCCACAGTAGACAGCATATTTTCAAAGTTCCAGCCGTTCTTCAGCGCGTCATGCAGGCCGGTGGCGAACAGAGATAGCCCGCTGACAACCATCCCGATCCCGGCGCCCAGCTTCCCGAAAGCGATCCAGAGACCGAGCGTTAGCTCTGCGGCGCCTTTCAGCATCTCGAGAAAGTTATCCATGCTGACCCCGTTTTGCCATGCGTCCCACGCGCCCTTCGCCAGATCAATGCCACCGCGGATGGCCACCAATAGGCCGACAAATTTTGTCAGCCCGTCCTTAAAGCCCTTGGAGAGCTTCCACGCCAGCAACGCCGCACCGATCAGGTTTACCCAGTTCAGGATCTTTTCAAAGTCTGACGCCATACTGGAGGTGTCAAAAGAGAAATCCGGCTTGGCTGCTGAGCCTCCACCTCCGCCCGAAGCACTGTTCGACAGCTTATTGATCTCATCGAAGCTGGCCAACGATTTCGACGCTTTCTTTGCGGCGCCGCCTGTGGCCTCGATGGCCTCCGCCTCGTCATACATATTCTTGGCCGCGTCCTTCGCCTGCCCGATGGTCTTTCCAAACAGGAGGGACACCATGCCGGCAATCGCGCTCACGATACGGGTGAGGATGTTGACCAATGCTGTGAAAGCCGGGATCAGCACCGACAAAATAGGCTGCGCCAGTGTCAGCAGCGCCCCCTTCAGACGGGCAACCGCAGCCGAAGCCTCACTGTTGGACTGCACTACCTTGCCCATCCAGTCCTTCATGGACCGCAGCGCTGCTGTGATCATCGTAAAAATAAATACTCGCTTGACAAGGCCCTTGACCCGGTCGGAGAATTTCTTGATCCGCTGGTCTGCCTGCTCCACCGCGCTCGCAACAGCGTCGGCGGCAGTGGCCGGCTTGTAAAGCTCCTTAGCTACCTTTCCCGCATGGTCCTTAGCTGTTGCCAGGTCACCATTGATGCGCTTCGCTGCTGTATCAACATCGTCCAGACGGTCGGCAGCATGATCAAACTTGACCTGCAGACCGTCCACCAGCTTCTGTTGCGCGGTAAGCTCCCGCGTTACACCAGCCTGCCGAGCGGCGGCATCCGCATAAGCCTTGACGCTGGCCGGGTCATTGGCGTTCGCACCGGACATTGCGGCTGTTACGCGCTGAGCTTCATCCTGCAGAGCTGCCAATTTTACCTTTGCCTCATCCAGTTGGCCACCCAGCTCGCTGACGCGCCGGGAAATCGGCAGCCGCTTATCGCCGTTCTTCAGGAGCTGCTTCTCCAGTTTTTCGATATCCCGCGTTGTGCGGGTCAGGTCTTTTTCAAGCTCCTTATTATCCAGTTTTGTGCTGTAAGTAATATAACCGTCTGCTCCGGGCATCAAGTCACCTCATTTCTTTCCCAGCCAGGCATTTATAACGGCGTCCTCCGCCGCGGTGAAGTTGGTCTTCAGATCCACCAACTCCCGATTCTCTCTGTATAGCTGCTGATCTGTTTTATCCAGCGGCTTCCCCTTCGCCTTTAGATTGCGGATTCGGACGATCTGCGCGAAGAAGCAATCGCCGATTTCGTAGTATGCGGAAATGAACGTCCACCAGTGCAGGTATTCCAGCTCACGGACTTCTTTGCCCAGCACACGGTTGATGGGGGCCACGATATACCGAAAGTCCTGCCCCCAGTCCATCAGCTTCGGCGTCGGCCGCTGGCCCCGCCTGTCCTCTCCACAGTTAATAAACCAGACGCACTGCTTTGCAGCTTCCTGCCAGTCCTCCACCGGCATATCCTCAAGTTCCGGGTAGAAGATGTAAAGCACTACAGCCGATTTTTCCTCACTGCTCAGCTCCGGATCTGTCAGAGCCTCACAGATATCCAGTATGGCCCGATAGTCGGAACGGATGGAATACTCCCGCCCACCCACAATCACGGTTTTTGGCAAAGTGTATTCCATCCGTTTCTCCTCTCATCGGTGATATTTCTTCAGGTACTTCTCCACGCGCGGCTTGGACGCCCGGATCTGCTTAGACATTTCTTCCGGCACTGTGTCAATGACCGCCAGAAAGAAGTTCGTCCACAAAGGCAGGCCCTCCGCCATAGCATGGGCGCTGTGACCCTGGAAGACCGCGGCCGCGGCGCCTTCGCCAAACAGCCTGTCAACGCCGTCGGATACTTCCGCGTCACGCTGCCGCACATACTCGAAGAAGGCGGTATTGTTCTCAAACTTCTTATCCTTATCGGTCTCATACCGCTCGGCACATTCCGCGAACAGATCATAGAGAGCCGACACGAAATTAACGTCCGTGGGGTTAAAGCTGATCTGTGCGGCACCATCATTGACGTCGAAGGTTTTTACTCCGATAGGGAAATTCAAAGCATTCACAGGCATCTCCTCCTACTCTCAGGCCGCTTCGGTGAAGGTGACCTTGCCGTCAGCAATCGCCGCCGTGCCGGTGGTACGGGTACCGCCATAGGTCACATCGATAGGCATACCCACATTAGAGCTGCCGCCCAGAGAGGCGGGCTTGACCATGCAGGATTCATACCGCTCCGCGAATACCGCGGTATCCGCCGTGCCGGCGTAAGCATGGACCACCAACAGGTCGTTGTTGGCCATAGCGCCTACATCCTGATCCTTGATAGACTGGTTCCAGATCTTCAACTGGGCCGCGTCACCGGGGTCCAGCTCACAAGGCTCAAAGCTCTGCGTGATCACAGGCTTCTTCATGGTGGTGTAGATCTTACCAAAGATATCAGTCTTGCTCTCTTCGCTGTAATCGTACTCCATGGAGCTCTCCTCCACGCGCTTGCCGATGGGGCTCCAGACCGGAGCGCTATTGGTCCCGGTATTCAAATACAGGATCAGGAGCTTCCGATCCACAACCTGTCCAGCCGGCGTGTTAAACGTCATATCAGCCATTTGTTTTCCCCCTTAAATTTTTTGATGAACTGCACAGACAACTGCACTACATAGACGCCGGTACCTTCACCGTCCGCCTGAAGCAGCGTGCCGTTCTGCGCTGTGATCCGCTCTGCACGGGGGTCATCCCCAAAAACCGGAGCGGCGCCGGTCGCCGACTGCTCCTGCACCCACTCCTGCAGGTCTACGATCCAGTCAGCGTTTTTCGCGGCCCCAACATCATCGTTAGGAGCTTTCTCCAAAACGCAGTACAGGCCGAAATTGTACTGGTTGGTAATGGTAGTATCCCCGACAATATCCCGGCTCCGTCTGACCTCCACCAGACCGTCTGGCATAATGCCGCCGGTACCGGGAATCTTGTCGGTATAGTCCACCTGAAAACCGGAGAGGACGCCGGACTGCGGGAACGCTTCCAACCACTTCCGAACGGTTTCTAAAGCATTCATACCGGGTCACCCCTCCCCTGAACATAGTTCTTGAGATCCGCCAGCATGGCGTCCCCCTCTTTCTCCTGAAGGCGTTTGCCCCAGAATGGGCCAGCTTCTGGGTTCTTCGTGACGGTATACGTCAGATCCTGCTCGGTTGCTTTCAACTGGTCACCACGCCGCCACCGTGGGCCAACCCCCGGGACCACGCCGGGTCCTTGTCCGGTTTCGGCATTGACCATTACCTTGCCCTCATGCAGGTATCGCGCGTAAGGGACGAAGGTATTGATCTCCGGCCGGCTGACAGGAGACTGTGCCTGCGTCAGCTTGATGGTGGCTCCAGTCCGGTACGGCATATACCGCACGATCCGCCGAAGCACATTTGCCGTGTGGAAACGCTGCACATCACCGTTCACAGTCAATCCCTTCCGACGAAGGATCTCCTCCACCGGGCGACTATCCACTTTCACACTGCCAACAATCGCCACATTACCCACCCGCTTCCGTATGGACTACAGCGCCGTTCCAGTATTTTGGATCGACATACCGCACGACTACCAGGCCGGGCACCTTTACAGGGATCAGCGCAGCCCATCCCTCGCGGCTGTTGACCTCCGGCCCCTCGCCCAGAAGGACCTTATCACCAACCGCCACCGGCACCGTCTGGCCGGGGATGACCAACAGGAAGCTGTTCACCTCACTGCTGCCGGTCTTATCCACGTTCTCAGTCTTCTTGAAATCCAGGAAGGCGCCGTGAATAACTGTCCGGGTATAGGTGGCCGCGCCGTCCCAGTGGTAGACGGTCACCGTCTGATTGCAGAGGCTGTAATCGACCGGGCATCCCCGGCGTCTGAGCGCCCGCATCAGCCCACCCCCCGGCAGATATCCAGATACAGGCAAGCAGCTCTATACAGCGCCTTTGCCTGCCCCTTCTCGGACACATCTACCGCAGTTGCGGCCGCGCTGCCATAGGACGTAGACACGGAGCCAATGGAGGCAGACTGCACCGCTCCAGCATCGCCGCTGACGATCAGATCCACATTATGTAGCGCCTCAGCCATAGCGCAGACGGCCATTCCCTCTGCCTGCTTGTCCGGAGCAGTCACAGTATAGATCCGCTTGTAGCGACGGAGTTGATCCACCGCCCTGGCTTCCAGCTCCGCCCAATCGTCAGCAGGGATGGCGCCGCCATGATAGACGGAACTGTAAAATTCATAATCGACCATAGCGGCGCTCCTCCTTACGCTTCTGTGTCAGCAGCCTCGGGCTGCTCGGCTTCAAGCTGTTCAGCTTCAGTGTGTTTGTCCTGAAGGTGCTTCGCAAGAGCCGCTTCGCTCTTGTAGTTCTTGCCGCAATGTGGGCAGATATAAGCCGGTTCCTCCGGTGGCAGGATCATGCCGACAATACGCATACCCGTTCCTCCTTAGGCCTTGGCCTTATGGTGCAGGTAGATGCCCGCCACCTTGTTCTCGTATACGTCAGCAATGCCGACATTGCGGTAGCCGAACTTATAGGCGTCGGCGCTCTGGTTCTGCTCAGGAGTGATGATCTTGGGCGCCACGTGCTTCTCGAACTGGATAACAGCGGACTTTTCGATGATCATGAAGTTGATATCGCAGCCGTTGGTGGGGTCCTTCACATAGCCGCCGGCCTCTTCGCTGGAGGTCGTACCGTCATACTGATCGATAGCGGTATAGAAACGGCTCTGAGGCACCTTGACGATGCCCGCAAAGGTTTCCAGAACCTCCTTGGATTTGGTGGTATCCAGGTCGCGGATCATGCCGTACAGAGTGGGTGTGATGAACAGATAGCGGTTGTTGGGGTCCACCTCATCCTCGTCCATCTTGTTCACGCCTGCGCGCAAGGCAGTGACGACAGCCGTACCGTCTGCCAGAGTCGCACCGGCAGAGATTTTGGAGATACCAGAAGTGCCGGCATACTGGGCGAAGCGGAAGGCATCCAGTTCCGGACCAACTTTCGTCCGCAGGAACTCACCGGAGAGCTGGCCGAAGGCAATGCCGGCAGTCTCCAGATTATCCAGAGTATCCACCTGGAACATGCGACCACGGTCAAAATTGCACCTGACCGTCTCATTGGTGAGCGTTACATCACCGTTCACATAACCGCCGTTGCGGCTGTAATCGGCGAGGCCCTGCATAGAGATCTTGGGGATAATCATCTCGTTGTAGCTTGCGCCCTGACGCACCAGCTCGGGGTTACCGTCCAGTACAGAGGTCAGGGAAGCCCGCTGGTAGATCTTATCCAGAATAGGGATAAAAGTCTTAGCCAGAGTAATAGCGTTTGCCATTATGAAAAACTCCTCTCGTTATTGTGTCTCAATCCTTCTCTGGATCGAGCCCGGCGGCTGCCATAATCTTGGCAGTCTCAGCATCATACTTACTGGGAGGAGTGGACCGGCCCGTACCGCCCGCATAGGGAGGCGGTGTGCTGTCGTCCTCAAACAGATAGGCGTTATCCTTCTTCAGAGCCTCCAGAGCGTCCTTGATATCCGCATCCTGATTGGTAGACTTCTTCAGCTTCTCGACATCCAGCAGCGCGGAAATAGCCTTGGCATTGCGGCCCTTGGCGGCGGTGATGGCCTCTTTGATCTTTCCATCAAACGCCATTCCGTTCAGTTTGTCCTGCCACTCCTTGTCTTTGGTGGAGAGTTGGGTATTGAGGGTCTTGATCTTGTCCTGCAGATCCTTCACGTCAACGCCCTCGAACGCCTTCAGGCCATCCTGAGCGGTCTTCAGCTGCTCCTTGATCGCCTCGTAGTCGGCGAAAGGCTTCTTCGCGGACTCGATATCACGGCCATTCTCCGCCATGATCGTGTCGATCAGGTCCTTGCTCAGTGCCTGGTCGCCGATCTTCAGATTTTCCAGAAATTCACGCTTCACTGTTTTCTCCTCTCTCCGCTACGCTTTCGGTACGCGGGTCGCCTCCGCTGCGGTCGGCCTTGATTACGCCTGGCCAGGGCGAATATGAGCACAGGCACAGGCCTGCAATCAACAAAAAAGGAGCCGGCAGGATATCTCCTGTCAGCTCCACTCAGCTCTTTCCACCCACCACTTAGGGCAGAGAACATTATTTCGTTTTCACAACATCGCGGCGGATTCGAATAACCTTCACGCCGCCGCCGGGCATGGGGATCAGTTCAACCCGGTCATCCTTTGCCAAGATGGCTTCGATCGCTTTGATAGTCTGTTCTGTCATAGATCACCCGCTCGCGCCTTTCTAATCACAACCCCGGAGTAATTTCTTTGACGCCTTTAGCAGCCTGATACAGCCGCCGCATAATAGAATTTTCCTGCAAATATTCGAGACCTTTCAGCGTAATACGGGCGTCCTTGACGTTCACATGGGTCTCGCCAAGAATATCCCTGCTGATCGACGCGCCTTTGATGTATCCGACATCGACCATCATTTCAATGTACCTGCCCCAGCGTTCAGGTGTGACCCCCAGCGCATCCGGCCCGATCTGCTGTACAGCATCGAATTCCGGGTAGTCCATCGCTCTTTCCAGCGCGGTCAGAATTTTGTATACAGCCTTGAAATTATCCATTATACGACAAGCTCCTCGCAGACTTCCGCAAGGGATTTACCGTCAACAAACGGGGTCGACATAGCCAGGTCTACACTCTCCACCGTAATTTCTTTACCGTCATAAGAAAGAGAGATGTCCGAATGGCTGAAGGGGCATATTGCCCCGTGCTTACCGTGGTATTCAAAATCAATATCCTGCGTCAAACCCGCAATAAGGGTTTTCATGTCAATCGCTTTCAAGGATATCCGAACTCTCCTTTCTTTCAAAATCTGTCAACTCTCTTGCCGGTCGACCGACAATCGTGTCGTCCTCCCAGATGATATCGTGGGCGTGTTCACCGTGTTTTCCATACGGATGCCGTTTCAGATTGCCGTGCGGCCCATTGCTGACCTGACGGATCTGCTTTCCAGCAGCGTCGAAAAAGATCCGATCCCGCTGTTTCCCACTCTGGGATGTTACATCAATAATGGCATTCGGCATATATCGCGGTGGAACTCTCGGGTGCGTATGCTTCGTCCAATCGTCTGTAACAACAACTGAACCATCTTCATGATACCGTACTTCTGAATATTTTTCAACGGTTTTCATAACTTCGGCCATCTGCTTCGGGCCAAAGCCGGACACCTCCAACCGCTCGTCCTCTGTGCGGAGACCAACGCCATCGGAAAAGCTGCGATATTCCTGCTGCAGGAGCACCAGGCGGCTCTTTCGCGGCGCTGCGTCCTCCGGCCCAGCCAGCAGCACACGGCGTTTCTGCGCCCGTATGGCGCGCTCCATGCGGCGCTGCATCTGCGTAGCCTCATAGCCGGTATAATGCCGGCCCTCGAAAGTGACGCCCTTTTCGTTGTCCTGCCGGAACTGCTCCAATTCGGCGGCAGTATACTGCGGACGGGTCACGCCAAGAATGATCGGGCTGGCAACATGGCCGCAGTTCAGCGTGCCGATTCGGCGCACCAGACTGTTATTGAGTTCCTCATAGGCGGCGTCGCTGTACTGCAGGCCCTGTATCGGTTCATGGTCCGGGGCGCTGTTGGCGTGTGCGGAGATCTCCCAGCCGTTACAGCCGAGGGCGTCGTGGTTCTGCTGGCTGATCTGCTCCGTCATTAGGCCGAGACCACCCATGATATTGCACCGAACCGCCGCTTCCAGCCCGGTGTGTACCCCGGAAGCGTATGCGACAGAAACGCCATGCTTTACGATCCCGGAGCAGGCCCGCCGGATCGCGGTGTTGTAATCGGCGGCGCCGGTGAATACCTGCTGAAAGGCATAGTCTGTGCAGGCCATATACGCCTTCGGTAAAGTCTGATATTGACCGTATGGATCCATCAACATGATGGCCTTGGTCTGTGTGATGTTCTTCAGCCCATCACCAGCCAGGGCGACAGCGGCAGACACGATCTGCTGGATCGCCGGATTCGCGTCAAACGGTATGAAATACCCCGGATACCTGCTGAGCGTCGTATCATACCCATATCGAGCCGCCGTGCGTAGGAGTTTCCTCGCTTCCCCTCGGGTCACGCCGAGCAGCTGGGCGAGGTCTCGCTCCAGTTCCTTGCGGTCCTTCCCCAGCCATTCAGCGCGCCAGGCTTCATAGGCGGCGGTGCTGGTGAGCTTTCCCGCATCCTGTATGCGGCGGGCAATATCCTTCAGAAGGTAGGTGTTGATCGGGTCGATCAGACGCCCCGCAGCGAGGCGGAAACCCTCGATCTGCTCCGGCGTCAGCATTACTCATCCCCCGCCCCTTCCATCGCTTGGATCTCAGGCATATACTTCTCCCGAACCTTCTTCAGATCTGCCTCGGTTTCGATCGGCATATCGAAATACCAGCCGACAGCGATCTCCGGCTTCAGGAGGCCACGGGCCACCATGTCCTTATAGTCGGCCCAGGTCTGATCCTCGTCATACAAAATCCCATTGCCCCAGCTGATGACCACATCCTTGGCAGGGTCGATATCCGGGCCGGAGTAGATCTTATACATTCGCCCGAGGACGCCGCACACGCGCAGCGCTTCTCTGGCCGCAGTCTCCCACATGTGCTGGAAGTCGATAATGGTCAGGTTATAATCTCCGGCACTGCTGGTGATCTCCGTTGCGGTACGTTCAGCGGTCTCCACCTCGGAGAGCAGGCCGCGCTTCAGGCCGATCAAACTCTCCACATTGCGGAGGTACTCTGTCTTTCTCGCCAAGAAGGACTGCTCTCGCAGGGCCGGCGAGAAGATCGTCATGCCGACGGCGTCCGGGTCATCATCAAGGCCCACAAAGAGGTCATCCGTCAGCCGTTTCTTGCCGTCAGAGCCTGTCCTCAGCAGATCCGCTGACGCCACAATGCGACTCCGGCCATTCTCGAACTCCCGGTTGAGCTGCGCTTCGTTCCGGTTGATGTTGTGGATCAGGCCGGCCGCCGGCGCATAGACACTGACGGCGTCCGGGCTGCCATCCACCGTGTTCTCCTGCGGAGCCCGTACCGGGATCAGGCCGATGGAGCCGATACCCGGAAGAACCAACTCCGGCACCAGATCCGCGTATTTTTCCAAGGCGCCGAGGCTCGTTTCATACCCGAGGATCTGTGCGGTCTCGGAGCGGTACAGCTTGGTTTCGATTGTCAAATCGCCATTTGTATCCACACGGCGCCGTTCAAGCAGCGTGTAGTAGATCCGGCCCTCCACCGTGCGCTCCGCCATGCCGATATCTGTAATCTCATCGCGCTCGTTGCGCCCCAGCGGAATATAGCTGCCGCGAGACACCACGGCAAACGATACGCCCATCCGGCCAAAGACCGGCTTCAAGAAGCACTGCCCGCCGATGAGGGCCTGCTGCATAGCTTTAATCTTGGCCGCGTCCAGTTCCCGCAAAAGGGTGTCGATGTATTCAGCTCCCTGCTTTGTCGGCATGGCCTTGTATTCGGAGAAGGTGGTCCTGGTGAGCTTGGCCACCACCGACACCGGGATGCGCTGGCACGGGTCTTCATCCTGAGTAGGCTCCGTCTGATAATACAGCTGAGCCCAGTCCTTGATTGCCGCCTGCATCGCTGTGGAGGTGATGTCCTTCACGCCGAAAGCCTGCTCAAAGTTATAAACTTTTCCCTGCTCAAACAGGGCGGAGAAAATACTCACGGCTTAGATACCTCCCGACAGTTGATCACGATCCGGGGCTGGCGGCGCTGCGCTGCCTGAACCCCGTCGATATATGCCTGCAGGCGCTCGATCTCTCTGGCCTGGGCTTTACACTTCTCACTCAGCAGTTCGTTAGCACGCATCAGATCATCTCTGCACCATGCCGGAAGGAACCGCTCATACAGCCACTTTTTCAGTTTGCTCACTGGCCCCTCCGTTTCCAGATCTTGTTTGTGCCATATCTTACAGCGTCGATGTGATGGTTGGCTGCGTCAGGATAGCCCTGCAGCACCTCGCCCGTCTTTCCATCGCGCTCGTATTCGTATTCAGAAAATTCTTGCGCGGTATCTGGGCACCTGCCCGGGTCTATCACGATAGCGGCCAGCGATTGCAGCCACTTCATGGAGTAGGCGACGCTGCCCGGTCCCTTCTCAGATGCCCGGCAGTTCAGGCCGTAGCTGCGGTAATCGCTGACGGATTTCTCCTCAGCACTATCCGCGATCAGCAGCTCCCCGACAGGAATCCGGCCCTTAACCAGCGCCGCGGTGTCTGCATTGCTGGTACGGTTGCGGGTCAGCTCGTCAAACAGGTAGAGCGTGCGTCGGGCGGCGTCATAGTGCATCCGGTTCCATGCCCAGGGGTCAGGATACCAGCCCCAGTCCACGCCGTTTGTGACCCGGTCGAACTGCCCGATCTCGGCGTCTGTAATCGCCCGGAGTTGTAGATTTTCAAAGACCTGTGTACCGGAGCCGACCACTTCACCCAGATACTCATGCCGGTACCCGGTAGGATTTGTGTTCTTCAGGTGCTCGGCGTCGGCAATGAAACGCGGGCCGAGCCATTCCGGCGGAGCAGTCAGATAGGTGCTGTGATGGACCATCTGCCCGGGCTTCTTCTCCAGCACGTAACGATTGGCCCAGTTACGCGCCATCGCTGGCGGGTTAAAGCTTTTGAAAGTAAAGCTGAAGGAGCCTCCGCGCAGTGTGGACTGCTCCACATTACGAATCTGCTCCGGGCCGTCAAACTGATCCAATTCTTCAAACCAATCGATGCCAATGTAGCCGAAGGGCACTTTGATAGACTTTACCTTGCCGGGATCGTCCAGACCGAAAAACATGATTTTCTGCCCGGTAGGGAGATATGTGCATTCCATCGGGCTCACCGTGCAGCGGAACTTCCGGGTCAGGCCCAGCTGGGCGATGGCCCACACGACCTGTGTGTAGACGGTCGTCCGCAGCGTATTGCCGTATTTACGGAAAACGCAGGCGTGGATCAGCGGGTTCTTCAGGATCAGGAGAATGATCTCCAGCGAGATGTAGGAAGATTTACAGCTTCCGCGCCCACCCTTTTCAACCAGTTCATTGATCGTCCCGGCTTTAACCGCACGGTGGGACTCCGCAAACGCCGGAGAGATCGTTTCGGAAAGATTACAGGTCATCAATGATCTGCACACCTCCGTCATCTTCGCCGGCAGCGTCGCCCAGCAGGTCGATAATGACCTTTGCGGCCTTGGCATCGCCCATGGTGGCTGCTTCCGTCAGCCCGATGATCATGGCCATCTGGTTATCTACATCTTCCGGATCGACCCCTCGGCGGGCAATTTTATTCCACCGCCGCCGGTCAGACACCGGCAGCGACAGGTAGATATCAGCAGCCTCTTTCAGGCTGCGCTTACGTCGACGCGACGCGCCGGAAGCAATACCGCCAGCACGCCCATATTCCCTTGCTTCACTCTCGGTTCGCTGGTTGAACGGGATAAGGTTCTTTTCATTTGGCACGTCACCACCTCTCTCAGTCCAAAAAAGGAGCGGCGCGCTGGGCTATCACCCAAACCCAGCGTGCCTTGTAGGAGCCCGATACTATGGCCGCCTCGGCGCCGGGCGACGATCATAAGGAGATGCGATGCCGTCCCCTGATTAGACCATAGTGCGTTATTCAATTGTTGTCTATGCACGCAAGCAAAAAAGTGTTGCATATGCAATGCTTTTTTAACGCTTTTGGCCGAGCCACCCCACAAATGACCCGAAGATCCGGCACAGCCAGTCCAGCAGGACTGTCTTACTGGCATGGCGACACCGTCTGTACTCCAGCAAAATTGTCAAGAACTTGCTGAAGTGCTGCCGCTGCTTTTCGCCCCTTCTCATCTCTGCGACGCTCTGCGCCCGGAGTTCTGTCGGAAACTGCAATACTGCGGCTTCCGTGCTGCACGCGCATTCAGGCACAGCAGTCTCCGCAGATGCTGGTCTTGTTAAAACCTCTGGCGTGATATGGTACCGTTGCTTTAATGTTTCCTGCCCCCAGCATGGCTGCTGCGGAGTCGGCACAAGGGGCAGAGTGTCCAGGACATTCCCTTCGGTATAGAACCGATAAGCTACCTCACCCAGCGCCTGCATATTCAGCAGGTAAACTTGAGCCACACCAAACGAACGGCCAATGACCGCTAAACCTCGGTGCAGTGCACGGCTGACAACAGAGTGGTCGCGGATAATCAGCGTGGATATTTCCCGTACCGACAAGAACTCTCCAAAGTACAGATACAGGTACACGACCTGCACCTCTGTCAGGCAGGACAGTACCACACGCAAAATATCCGGCTGGCTCATGTCCAATGTCAGAACGGAGGATGTAGACAATGGCACCCCCGCAGCTTCCCGGCAGCGCACAGTTTCCTGTAAGGTCTTTTTGGCCCGGCAGAGGGTCCTTGAAACGGTGCTGCGATTTACGCCAAGCCTATCGCTGATCTTCTCCATTGTCAGCCCATCTGACCACAGTTTAAACATCTCCCACTGCCGTTCGCTCATCAGGTCTTTCCCCTCAGCAACGGCCGCTCTCATGACGCTGCGGGCGTCAACATCACTCTCATCATCCTGCTCCCCTTGCGCCCAGTTCAGAAATTGCTGACGATCCGCGGAGAACTCCGAATGCGACTGACCGGGGCGGCTGCCAATACGTTTCCCCGGTGTCAGTGCCCTCAGCTTGGCATTCACACCCAGTAGTTCCTCCTTCACCATGAAGAAGGCCATGTTATCGCCCTTGCCTTGTTCCTGTAGTTCCCGCTCTTCTTTCATCCGGGCCATCAGTTCCTTCCGGCGGGATTTCAACTCCTCAATCGTCATATCTTCTTCGGGCTCCGCCAGCCTATTGCGGCATTCACAGAATGCCGCGGCGTATCGTAATAACCGGACAGCAGTTGGGCCGTATCCCGAATCTGTGCAAGTACCGCATAATACCGGGCAATCTCATACGCCGGCGCGCCTTCCGCCTTCAGCCGTTCAATCTTCATGCTGATTTTCACTGCCGCCAAACGATACTCTGTCGCCATTTCAGGCAATGTACTCATACGCTCCTCGCTTTCTGAATTCTGGCTTTCAGCGCCTGCATCAAGGCTTCCTGACCGTCTCCCTTGCTCTGCAGGGAGGCCAAAACATCCTGATCTACGCCGCCCTGTGTAATCAGCAGGTGGGAGATCACCGGATATTTCTGACCCTGCCGGTGCAGTCTCTTATTCGCCTGCTGGAAAATTTCCAGCGCCCAGTTGGGGAGGGTGTACCAGATGCAGTGATGCCCTCCAGCCTGCAGGTTCAGACCGTAACCGCAGCTGACAGGATGGGCCAGAAGCACGTCCACTTCTCCCGCGTTCCAAGCCTGTTCATCGTCCGGGCCCTCATAGACCCGTACCCGAAGCCCGGTGTCCTTTAGGGCGGTTACAATGCGGTCCCGCTCATGCTGGAACCAGTAAAACACCAGGGCATGTTCACCGTTCAGCTGCTCGATTAGTTCCAAGAAAGCGTCCAGCTTGCAGTTATGTACCGGAACAACCTCGCCTTCGTTGCTGTACACGGCGCCGCCGCAAAGCTGCAGCAGCTTTCCATTCAGGACGGCCGCGGTACCAGCCGTGATGGTTTCGGTGTCCACCTGCAGCAGCATCTCCCGCTCCAGCTTTGTGTACGCCTTTGACGCCGCCGGGTCCAGCACTACCGGTACGATGTTCTCAATGAAGTCCGGCAGGGTCAGGTAATCTTCCGTTTTCATGCTGACACAGATATCCGCAATGGCATCTCGGATTCGCTGGTCAGCGCCCGGCAGCAGGGAATAGGTCCGATACTGCTGCCCCGGATGGGCGTAATCCTGAGACATATAGATTTCCCGGAAGGACGTCAGCGTCCGGCCCAGGCGGGCCCCACCGTCCAGGAGATAGATCTGCGCGTACAGATCCGGCAGGCCGTTGGGTGATGGTGTGCCCGTCAGTTCCACCATGCGGCGGATGCGCGGCCGGACCCGCTTTAGGGCCACGAACCGTTTTGCCCGGGAATTCTTGAAGCTGGTGGACTCATCCAGAACCACCATATCGAAGGGCCAGTCATTCCGGCAATAGTCTACCAGCCACGGAAGATTTTCACGATTGGTGACCCAGATGTTCCCCGGAGAATACAGGGCCTTGATCCTCTGCTTTGTGTTCCCAAGGATCGGCACCACGGTCATGTCCTTCAGGTGGTCCCACTTGGCCGCCTCTGTGGCCCACGTGGCTTCGGCCACTTTCTTTGGCGCCACCACCAATGGCCGGAACACTTCCCACCGGTAGGCCTGCAGTTCCTTGATGGCCGTCAGGGTAATGACCGTTTTTCCGAGGCCCGGCTCCAGGAACAGCGCCACAGCCGGATCGGACACGACGCGGCTGATGGCGTACTGCTGGTACGGATGCGGAATGAATTTCATGCTGGAAACACCTCCTCCACGAAAGCCAGAACCTGATCCATCCCTTTCAGGGTCCTGACCTCGGCGCCGCGCTTTCGCATCTCCTCGTGCTGGTACTTCTGGATAGCTGCCAAACGCCCCACTTCGGTCTTCAACTCTACGTACACCGTTCGGCCAGCCGGGGTAATGACGATCCTGTCCGGCACGCCGGGATTGCCCGGCGAAACGAACTTATAACAAAGCCCCCCGCGGCTGCGAACCATCTTCACCAGCCGGGCTTCAATACTGCTCTCTTTCATTTGGCACGCTCCTTGCTACGCGCGCCCGCACGCACACGCATATACATACACACATCAGGCGGGTTAGGCGGGCATATACCTCTCTAATTTACCTATTTTTTTATTTATTTATATAAATGTAACCTTGTAACTTTCGCCTGTATCCTTTGCGGTAGTAGGCTTTGACACGGTTACATTCTGTTTTCCAGAATGTTGAGAATGTAACCATTAGAATGTAACCTTTTTTGCGAATGTAACCATTAGAATGTAACCACTTTTCTTTCAAAACAGCGCTGCGGCCCATACGGTTTTCCGGCTTTTGCCACGCCCACGCTGACCCAGCCGTCCATCTTCTCAAGCAGATTATTGATTTCTCGATTATCACGTTTATTCATATCGCCTTTTCGGCGGTTCAGTGCCTCGCACCAGATCTCCGCCGCGCAGATCCGCCGCCTGGGCTCCAGGGCCCCTTCATAGTGGAGCCCCCCACATCTGAATGCCTCCCGCTGCGCGGTGTCCATCTTCATCCAGTCCGCCGGGACTTCCTGAGCCAGGTAGTCTGCGATGATGCCCTCCCACGGGTGCCGGGCCCGGTGCTCCTCCTGGATCTTCCGGGCTTCCCGCTCCAGTTCAGGAGACAGGTACAGAGACTCCCCAATGCGCCAATAGGCCACCGCTTCCGCCCATATCTGGTCACGCTCTCCGGCCATATCCCGGAATACGTTTTTACACCGCCCCTGCTGGTCAATATCGACTACCCAGAAGCGCCGGCTGCCGGTGGTGTCCGTCAGGCACTCCTTACTGTTCGTAGTACCGAAGAATACGCACTGCCGGGGCCTGTCGGCGGTATAGCGGCCGTAGGCTGCCCGGTAATAGTCATTCGTCTTAGAAAGGAACATCTTAACGGCGTCGACTTCCGCCTTCGCCATAGCCTGCATTTCGGCCACCTCGTCGATCCAGGTCCCCTGAATCGTTTCCATGGCGTCCTTATCGCCGAATGTGCGCAGGGAATCCGAGAACCACTCTCCGCCCATTCTGGCCAGCAGCGTGGACTTATGGCGGCCCTGCCCGCCCACCAGCACCAGCATGGTGTCATATTTGCATCCCGGCGTCATAACACGGGCCACCGCCGCCGTGAAAGCCTTGCGGGTCACCGCACGGGTATAGGCCGTGTCCGCCGCGCCCAGATAGTCGATCAGCAGCGTATCCAGCCGGGCCTTCCCGTCCCATTTGAGGCCGTTCAGGTAGTCTCTGACAGGATGGTATGCCTGGTCGCTGGCAGTTGCCGCCACGGCGTCCAGAATGTCGTTTTTCGCCAGCTTCCCGAAGAACGGTTCCAGATAGATCCGCAGCTGGGCGGCGTCATCATCGTTCCATGTGACTGACGTGCCTGGGCGCTTCCACGGCATTGTGCCGGCGGTGTCGATACGGCCGGAGAACAGGTTCAGCCGGAGTTTGTTTTTCAGCTGAGGATCGTGCTCCAGCAGCGTCCGGAGGTTCTTCATGGACTTTATCGGCTTGCCCTGCGCGTCGATCTCCATCAGAGGCGGGTGGCGCCACGCGCCGTCATCTTCCTCCGCCGCCGGAACCTCCGCACCAGCTACCGGCGAGAAGGCGTCCTTGGCCTTGTCCCACCGTTCGTCCATCAACAGCCCGGCCACGTGGTCGTCCTTCAGAGCGGCCGCAGACATGGCGGCATAGGAGGGTAGACGGTTGACCGGCGTACCAGCCGCCGCATCATCATCCAAATCGCCGAAGCGGTGCAGGCGCACCATATCGAATGAGTTGACCAACTTCCCGCCGCAGGGGTCAGTGGCGTGATGGGAATACAGAAACTTGCCGTTGTCATAGAGCACAGCGCCTCCCGTAGTAGAGCCGCCGGTGAAAGTGAAGCGGCCCGGCATGGTGTCCACCGGCGTATAGACGCCGGGGAGGAAGGCAGCCATAGCGGCTTCGATGTCGTAGGTCTTGCAGAAGGCCCCCACAACGCCGCTCTTGGCCAGCGGGTCACCCTGCTTGGCGGCCGGCCGGGCCAGCGCGGCAGCCCCCGGCAGTGCGGGCCAGGTGGTGATATCCCGCCAGTCCGCATATGTAGCCAGCAGCCCATCCACGGACAGCAGAGGGCGATCCTCATAGTGGTAGACATACTGGCTGTCCTTACAGCAGCTGGGCCAGTACATGAGCCGCACGGCCTCAAAGGTAGTCTGGTCCGCCAGCTCCATACCGATTACATCGGCCATCTTGCGGGCGAGGGGCTCATATTCATCCGCCGTGCAGGTACGGTCCAGGGGGAAGATGATCCGGAGCCTGGGCGCCGCCGGCATGTGCTTGCGGGTGGAGTAGACACAGTACCCGCAGCCAAGACTTTCCAGCCGCTTCAGCACCGCGTCTGTGCCGCCTGCGGGGATGTTGTCCAAATCCAGCGTAATGAGGTCACGCCCGGTTACAGCATTGGCCTTCCGGCGGGGCCCCGACAGCGTTCCGCCTACGAAGCCGCCCTTGTCCTTCAGGTCATCCTGCTGCCCCTTCGGCAGGGCCATATACTCTGCCAGTGTTTCCTCGCCGCGCGCCGGGAGGCTCAGACGGGCATAGAACTCAGACAGCATCATAGTCTGGGGGAGCCACTGGGTGGCCCGTCTGCTGGCTCCCGTGGTGATTGTGATCCTCCGATCGTTTATCATATGGATAGCCTCCTAAAGGCGGATTTATTGGGCCGTGTCAGCCTCGCGCGGCTGATTCGGGCGTATTGCGGCCTTAGCCCGGCCGCGGGGCGTTATGTCCGTCTGCGCTGGCGATGGTGCCAGTAAGCTATCTTGGTGATTTTCTCGGCTGCCCGGTTGACGGTGCGGGAGACTGTTGATTGGTTGATGCCATATCGGAGCGCGATCTGCCCCATAGTCTGGCCTGTGTATAACCATGCCTCAAGGAGCTCCTTTTGCCGCATGGTCAAACCCGCGAGGTGCTTCGTAGCCTCGTAGTCTGCCTTGAGATACGCCTTGTTCACCATCTTGATTCCCCTCACCTCCGGCGCTTATTGGCCATCCTACGCAGATACCGCGTCCGATGGGCTGTGATATATCCCCTCATATCTTCTCGCTCCTGCTGCGATGGGAGGTTGCTCTGCTCCGCGGCTTTGGCCGCCTGATATTCCGCCCACTTGGAGCAGACTGCCGTATTGTGACAGCCCGCCTGACGATCTGGGCAGCCCTTACATGGAGGTTGAGCCATCCACACCGCCCCTCCATTCCTTCAGGATCCGTTCGATCTGGTTTAGCTTGATGAGTAGGATCAGCACCACCAGATAGGTGCAGAACAGCACCGTCTTGGCTGTGTTACCCTCATCCGCATACCGGACGGCCCATATTATGTTCATCAGGATCATGGCAGCATCCACGATCCACCCCAGTACCTTACTCATGACTTTTCTCCTTCAGCTTTTCCCGGAAGTAGAGGTTTTCGACTGCGTAGCGCTCCTCGAACGGGCGGATGTTCTCACCGCAGGCCGCTCGCAGTGCCCGATCCATCTTCTCCTTGGTGTAGACGATCTCCGGATCGTCGGCGGCGTCATCAACGCACATCTGCGCATAGGCCATGAAGGTATCCAGGAACGCAGATTCAAAACGAGCGGTCATTTTGGGGCCGAAATGGAACTCGTTGTGCAGTGCGATCAGAGAAACGTCAAGGCACTGCTGCACCGTGAAGCCCTTGATTACATGATTGTCATACTGGAGCTGCTTGATGGCTTTCTGCGCCTGCAGCAGCTGAACGTAAGTATTAGGCTTCGGCATGGCTCAACACCTCCAGTATCGGGGCAAAATACTCAGGCTTCAGATCTGTGAAGTCCTCATCGTCGCAGCCAACGATCAGAATGGGACCCACAAAATCCACACCTAAGAACCTGCAGTTATGCGGCAGCCCCTGAAGGCGTCCTTCCTTATTGCAGATCACCATGGTATCTGAGGCAAAGGCCACTCCCCCGATATAGCCGCCAACGGCAGCCTGCAGTTCTTCCAGCGTATTGGGGATGTCCCGGGGTTCCGGCGCGCAGCCTGGCGCTTTATAGATCACTCGCATACAAAATCCTTTCTCGGCCTTCCACGATAATAAATTTCCTTCGCGAAATAGCTATGGGTGCATTTCAAATCGGGCATATACAGGTCAACCGCCATACGACGTGCGGCCTTATGAATTCGCTGTACTTTTCCGGTCTGGATCATACCACCAACATTTCCGCTTTCTCGGACAAGGCTAAATCTGAAGGTCTCGCCGAGAGTAGCGGTAAAGTTGGCGCACTGAACCGACTTAATTTCACTCATCGTCCTCATCCTCGCTCTCGCGTTCATATTCCTCCGCAGTCATGAACTCCAGCTTCTCAGGCGGAACGTTAAGCATCGCTGCCATGCTTGATTTGCAGTCTATGGCCATAATGTCATTGAAGTTCTCTAACTTCGCGCCCGGGATAAGCTCAAAGGACTGCTTTGCGAAGCCTACGGTCCCGGGGCCGCCGTAAAGCTCTGCATCATGAACCCGGAAATAGAGAGTTGCTTTTACTTCAAAATTAGATGAAAAACTCATAAATGATTACCTTCTTTCGTGGTGGTTTAGAGGCAATGCTATAAATTTTTATAGGATCACAGCCTGCCTCTCGCGTGGAGCACAGCATATTTCTTCTGGGCCTGCTTCTTCCGCATGGCCCGACACTTCGGGCAGAAGGTCTGTTCCCGCCGTTCCAAAAACTCACCGCCGCACATCCGGCAATACTGCGGCTTGATCCGCCGGAACTCCGTACAGGAATCGCAATCGGTACAGTCAGCAGAACAGCCTTTAATCAGGTCCCAGTTCTGACACATGAACCGCTGCCAGTAAGGGTCATAACCCAAATCATTCAGCCGCTTTCGAAGCAGCGCGTCCAGAATCGAGAGATTCTTTCGCACCTCTGTCCGGGTTCTGGAGAGGTTAAAGCCCTGCCGCACGGTGGGCTCCGGGGCACCGTAGCCCCACGGCCCGTCCTTCAGCATAGCGCGTACCCTGTCGGCATCCTCGGTCAGATATGTAAAATAGACCTTTCCACGGACGGCCTTCTCAGAGCGCCCGACGACCTTGCCGATCATTGGATAGCTGTCACCATGCCGGATGCCGTCAGCCAAAGCCTGGTAGTCCGCGTCCGTCCACACGCTTGACTTCCCGTGATTGTCGGCGCGAACCGGGCGTTCCTTCAGACCGAGGTCATTGCATCGGCGCGTAATCGCACCTTCGGAACGACACAGGATCTCAGATAGCTCCGCATAACCGTACTTATGCTTCTGGAGGAGTATCTTCAGGCGGCTGTCCTCGTCCGGAGTCCAAGGATCTTTCCTTTGCAGGGCGAACGCCTGAAAGTCCTTTTTGCGCTGCTCCGGTACCCATTTCGGCTCCTTGCCCAGCGCCAGCGGCTCCAACTTGGAGAAGTCGATGAAGCTTCTGTGCTGCTCCGCCCACGCCCAGAACTCATCCAAATAAACTACCCGCCACGTGCATTTGTTAACTCGCTTGGTGTGCACAGGCAGCCCACGGTTCCGCACCCAGCTCTGCATCTGGTAGCTGTAAGACTGCGAATTGCCGGTGACTGCGATCATCAGCTGATTGAGAGTAACGTAGTCCCCGGAATTCAGCACCCCGCCGAGGCCCAGTCTTTCAGCCCGAACCTTGATCGCCGATACTGTCCGCTCCAGCGTCTTGGCGATGCCAGGAATGGATACCGTGCCCCAATGGTCTTCCAGATACCGTTCTTCCTCCGGCGTCCAAGTCTTCTGCGAGGAGCATCGCAGTTCCCGGCGCTTGGCACGCACAGCGCCCTCCATCCGCTTCAGGGCCGTAGCCATCTCTGCGTCGCTCTGTGCTTTCCAGTGGTCACGGATGTACTGCTCTTCTTCACTTGTCCAACGGCGATAGTCGTTCATAAGTCAGTCCTTTTTGAAATATCCGTCCACCCAGCCATCGGCGTTCAGCGGCAGCCCCGGCGCCCATGGGATCGGCTGCGACATGATCTCTACCACCCGGTCGAGGTTGGCCAGCTCCGTAGGGGCCTCGATTACTACCTCGTCATGGATATCAAAGACGATCCTGTAGCCGGCGGCGGTCAGCTGCTCCATAGCGAAGAATAAGCAATCCCGGGCCACGGCCTGCGTGATATTCTCCACCAGCTTGCCACCGTAAGTTTCCAGTTCCGCCCATCTCTTGGAGGTCTGGTTCTGCCCCCAATAACACAGGCTGGGCTTGCCAAAACGGTTGACGCCCATGTGGGGTCGCACATAGTAGAGCTTTCGCTTGCTGGGGAGTAGGATTGTCATAAAATCCAGGCCGTTATCCGAGTCAAATTCCCGCCCAATGGTGACGGGGCCCACCGTGGACGTCCGACCGTTCTGCACAGCTTCCATCGCCGCCGCCTCGACCTGATACCAGAAATTCACGATAGCCGGGTTAGACCGACGCCAGCGGTTTACGATGTCCGGCAATTCATCTTCCATCAGGCCACTGCGAAGGGCCCCCATATTGATAAGCGCCCCGGAGCTGCCTTGATAACCCAGCGCCAGCGTAGCCACCTTGCCTTTTGCCCGGTAGGCGTACTCTGGATTGCCTTTCTTGATTTTGTCCATAGGCACACCAAACATCTGGGAAGCCGTGGCCTCATAAATCTTGCCGTGGGTTCTGAAGACCTCCAGCACCCATTCCTCACCGGCAAGCCAGGCGATCACCCGGGCCTCAATAGCCGAAAAGTCGGCATCAATGAAAGACATACCCGGCGCCGCCACAAACACCGTGCGGATCAGCGCCGAAAGGGTAGAAGTAACGCTGCCATAAATCAGCCGCAGTGCATCCAGATTCCGGCTGCGTACCAATTCCCGGGCGGCGCTGGTGGCCGGAACAACATCATGTGGGAGATTCTGTACCTGTACCAGCCGGCCGGCTTCCCGCCCGGTACGGTTGGCGCCGTAAAACTGCAGCAGGCCCCGGATACGGTTATCCGCGCAGACACAGGTTTCTACGGCGTTATATTTCTTTGTGCTGGTTTTCCCCAATTCTTTCCGGATTTCCAGCATCCGCCGGGCGTCCTCACTGGGTAATTCCTTTCCCAGCAAGTCTGTGACCGTATCTTTCCGCAGGTCCGTGAGATCTTCGCCGGTTTCCTCCTGCAGCCATTTGGTAAGCTGTGCGACGCTGTTCGGGTTCTCAAGACCGCTGATCCGTCGGGCCTCATCCAACAACTGGTTCTTTACGGTTTCGCCCAGATAGATGGCACCGTCAGCAAGGTCCATATCGACCGCCACGCCGCGCAGGTTGATGAGCTGGTCCAGCTCCCATTGGCGCTGGACGGTCTCCGGGACAACCACCCGGGCCAGACGCCGGTCAATTTCCATCTCCGCCACAACATCCTGACCGTTGTAGGTTTTAAACAGTTCCCACCTTTCAGGCTCATGCTGTGGCAGGTTCCGGGTACGGCCGCCGTTGTTTTTCGTAGGACTACAGAGCACGCAGAAGTACCGAATCAGCGCCCTGCCCGCAGCCAGCTTCTGTTTATCCTCTGGCAGCCCCAAAGCGCGGCCGGTGGCGTCCAGTCCGGCGGGGTAGCCGGCATACATGCCGCGCAGCATGGAACACCGCCACTGAGGCAGCCATGTAATGGCGGAGAAGCTGTTGTGCTGCTTATCTTCAGCAAGCTTGAAATGCCGGCTCAAGCAATACCATTCAAAGGCTGCGTTATAGGCGTGCTTGATGCAGTCCCGGTCAAAGAGCCAGCGAAGAACTTCTTGCGGCAGGTAGGCCCCGGGCTGTGTCAGGTCTACCACCTGCACCGGTGCCCCATCCAATGAGTATCCGAACAGAAGGACTTGGAAGGCGGGGCTTTGCGCGTATTTGTAAAGGCCTGCTTTGCCGATGTCGATATCGCTGAAGGTCTCAAGGTCGATAAAAAGATGGTGCATGGTGTCCTCCTGATTGAAATAGGGCCTCCTGATTTTTGTGCAGGAGGCCCTTGCGATTGGACTTAGGTATTGGGCCAGCCGGTGGGCGCGGGGGTGGCCGGTCAAGCGCCGGGGCCCTGCTGTACAGGTGCACCCCAAGCAGGGGCCACCGGAGCAGCCGCAGGAGCAGGAGCAGGAACCGCGCCCCAAGCAGGTGCAGCAGGGGCGGCGCCAACAACAGAGAAGGCTTCTTCAGCGGTTACGCGGCTGCCAAGGGGCTCCCCGTCACGGGTCTTCTGGATGCCGTTCAGGCCACAGCCAACACCCTTTTTACCGGCAGAATTGTAGGCGAAGAAGGTTACACTGACGTTGCCATAGCAACCGGAATAGATCTCGGCGGGATTGATGATCTTCTGGACCTGCGCGTCCACAACGAAGGGGGGCCGATCTGCCTTGCTGCTGGCGGTAAACACCCAGCAGCCCTTGCACTCAGCGCCAAACGCCTGCCCGTCAGAGGGGCGGACGCCGTCACCGTCATGGATGCAGATAGACGGAACAGGGGGCCGGACGCCGCTCCACTTGGCGGTCACCCCCGCCTCGATAGCGGCGTTGACAGCGGCATCCATAGCGGCCTTCGCCTGCGTGTTGGACTTGGGGACGAGGATCGTCACAGAAAACTTGGGCTCGGCCTGGGGGTTATTGGCGGGGGCCTGAGGCTGGAACACATTGCAATAGGACAGCCGGCACTCGCCGATGGTGATGGTGGTAGGATTCATACGATTCAACTTCCTTTCTCAATTTCGGCCTGCATGGCCTGTAACGCCACCCAGCGGTCATGCCGGGCCTTGGCGCGTTTAACGTTGTTCTTCAGGCGGCGGTTGTTCTTCAGGATCTCGAGATTTTTCGCAGACCGGGAGCGCCTGTTGACCAGCCGCCATTCGTTGGTATATTGCCTGCTGCTGTTCTCCCACGCGCGCTTAGACGCCTGTACCCAAGCGCTGATGCTTTCGGCGACGCACGAGGCGTCAGCGCAAAAAAGGTTGCGGGGGTCATGCAGCAGCGTGAAGATCTTCCGGATATTTTTCCGTGGCAGTTCCGGGAGTTTTGTCAGCAGGATCTCTGCGTAGTAGTCATCAATGCTGATCCGCAGCACATTGTCTTTACGCATTGGCCTCAACCGGATGGAAGGCCGCTTCCGCCGCATTGTAGGGTGCCCGCTTGTCGCTGGCGGGTACCAATGTAGGCTTACCCGGCTGTTTCACGACCAGATCCTCTGCCACATTGGCGAAACCACGCTTGCCCAGAATCTTTTCCAGCGCCGGCGCGGTCACGGGTTTTCGCTCCCACAGCAGAGCGGCATCCACGCCGCGTGCCTCCAAGGTCTTAAAGGCAGTGTCGGTATCGCCCCATGCCCGAGAGCCGCGGCCCTCCACGGCCTTGTAGCCGGGGATGTCCTTGCCGTCCAGGCAGGCTTTCAGGGCGTAGTCCTCCAGGTCCTTGTACCAGCTGATCAGGCCCTCGGCTTCCGCCAGAGCAGCGCCTACCTCAGCATCGGACAGCAGCGGCCCACTGTAATTGGCGGGGAGCTTGTCAGACCCGGCAGCCGGCGCGGTCTGATACTTTCGGCCGGCTTCCAGCACCGCCGCCGCCCGGGCGGAGCACTGTGCCTTTCCCCGGCACCAACGGCAGCAGTCTCCGGGGGTGGCGGGGGCTGTGCCTTCCAAAGCCCGCTGCGCGGCCGGAGCTACGAATTCACGCCCCCACTTCTGGAGTTCCGCGGCGGTTGTGTCCCAAGTCTTGACGCCCCCGGCATGTGGCTGCACGATGATGAGCCTGACGTCCGTCAGCACATCACCGTAGATCATGCGGAAAGTCTGCAGGGCTCCCAGTGCGTAAAGCTGCATCTGGGGGTTATGCTCGGCTTCCACCGGGACACCGGAACCGTTCTTGTAGTCAACAACCGTGATCCGGTTGCCGCCGATCAGGATACAGTCCGAGGTACCGAAGCCCTCCGGCGCATACTCAGAGTAGTCCACCCGTACCTCCAGCGCCACAAACGGGGCGCTGGGGTAGGTCAGGGCTTCAGCTTTAACCGCCTCCAAGTAGGTCTCTGTAGCGTCTTCCATGTCGGGGGCATACGCTGGATCCCCACGGAATTTCTTCAGCCTGGCGTTGTAGGCACGCTTGCCAACGGGCTCGATAAAGTAGCTCCAGAGCTTGTACTCTCCGATGGCGTGGGCCAAACGGCCGGCCTCCGCATACTGGCTGGGGGCCTCCGGGAACAGCTTCTGCATGTTCAGATACTGGGCGCAGCCGCTCCAGCCGACAATACTCGACGCACCCAGGTCGGAATGTACTTCAGGCGTTGGCATCAGATCTGCGCCCCCAATCCCCGCATAGCCTGGACAAAGGCGGCGGTCTGCTCTTGCGGCAGCTGAGTCAAAGACTGGAGCCCGAACTGCTGCAGAAGACCATTGAGCGCAGCCAGCTTCTCCGGGCCCTGCTGGGCCAGCATAGCACCGGCGCGGGCGATGTCGTCAATGCTGTACTTGGGGGTACCGGTGGGGATTGCGGGGGCAGGAACAGGAACAGGGGCAGGAACAGGAACAGGGGCAGGGGCAGGGGCAGAAACAGGCGCTGCGGCAACGGTGGGTGTCACGGGGGCAGATGCCGGAACGTTGGCTGCGACCGATGCCGCAGTGGCGACCTTGCCGGTGATAGCCTGCGCCAGCAGTGCCAGATCGGGGAAACGAATCTCCCCCTGAACATTGACATTGATCTGTGTATTCATAAATAAGTCCTCCTTATTAAAATTGCGGTTATTAACCCCGCCCTCTGCCGGACGCCCCGCGGCTAACCTGCTCGGGGCAGCCCGGCAAAAAGAGAGTTGCGGGCGCCGGGAACGCCCGGCAGAAGGCTGGATAGGATACGTGTCATTCCGGAAGGCAAAGCTGCCCGGCGGCGTATGCGTCATAGAGAGTCTGCCCGTTGCGGCCAACGAAGTAAGGAAGGAATACCTGGCCTACGTCGACCATCTCTGTCTCGAGAATGGCGAGCTGCGCGGTCAGCCAGTCCTTGACGATCCGCCAGGCCACACGCTCTGCCTGTTCTGGAGAGGCGTCAATTTTGGAACGGTCCCGCCGCTTCGGGTCAGCTTTCTGGCGCTGCAGAACCATGCGTACACGCTCAGCGTTACCAGGAAGCCGAACTGCTCGCTCTCCATCCGGTGTGATGATGGAGAAGCAGATTGCCAAAACCCGGCCGTTGTCATCGTAGTCGAACATGACCTTCCGGGCACCATGGTCGGCCAGCGCCTTATGGATGTCGCTCACGGTCTGGGAGACCGAAACGGTCGTGGTATAGTTTTTCAAAGCGGCCATCTCACTCCACCTCCTGCGCCACCCAGTAGACGGTGGCGGTACGGTGGCCCATCTGCAGGGCCTCGGCATGACTGCCGACGCATAGATCAATGTGGCGGCTGCCAACACCGGAGCCGGTATCGTCGGCACGGTAGTAATGGATCTCGCCGTCACCGTAATCCACCAGCACATCGGCCCCAAGCGGGATCACGGATGGATCTACCGCCACGGAGACATAGGGCGTGGCTCTGCGGCCGCTGGCTGTGATGCCATAGGCCGGGTGATCGGGGGCTTTGCCGCAGCACCGCTGGCAGATGCAGTAATGGGTCACGGTGACATTCTCCAGAACGTGGGCCTGATCCAGTCTCAGAGGCTCCTGAGCCGGGGTGTCATCCCCAGACAGCTGCCCATTATCGGTAATCGCTGATGATGGGGGAGTGGTAGGCTTCTCGGCGGCCTTGGCCGAGATCACCAACGCTACTCCGGCGATCAGGGCGGCGAGGATCAGAGCAAGGATGGCGTTCAGCTTCCAAGCCCTGGCAGATTCCTGAGCGGCTCTGGCCCTCCGGTGCGCCTGCCGGGCACGTTCGGCAGAGGCTTCCAGTTCTGTGGCTGCATGGTGCTCCTGCGCCAGCCAAGCGACCTGCAGCGCATCAACATCCGCCCTCAGCTGGGACACCTGACGGTGCAGTTTTTCAGATCTCTGGCTCATGGCCTCACCCCCCTAATCAGCTGCAATAATTCTTCGTCCTGAAAGTGAACCGCCCGGTCCAGCTTTCGCAGTTCATCGATGTTCCACTTCACACGGCCACGGAAGCGCCCGGAAACAACGCCCTCCTCCACGCCCATCTGCTCACCGAGGTCTCTCTGAGAACGTATGCCCTCTCTGGACATCGCCACCCTGATAATACGGTTGCGGGTTTCCAGCAATTTTGCGGGCCTTACAATATCTCTCGCTTTCATAATCCCTCCTGCTACTGAGCCTGCACAACGCCCATGTAAGCCATGGCGAGCTGCCGCTTGTCATCTGGGAGTCCGTCAAACTCCTTGGCGTATTGCTGGGCCTCTGCTGACAGCGCATAGGCCCCTCTCCCGAGCAGGTAGTCCACCGACACTCCAAAATGGTCGGCAACCTTTGCAAGGTTTTCTACACTCGGCGATGCGGTTTCCCAGCGGCGGATGGTTGCGTTAGCGAGGCCGCAGTCTCGTTCCAGCCTCGCGATACTGGTGTTGTTCGCTTCACAGAGTTGCTGTATCCGTTGGAATAGCACATTTTCACTCCTTTCATTCTATTTCCGCTTGACAACGATTAGAAAATAAGCTATTATTGTGGCGTAACAAATCCATACGCAACGGCTACTCATGTTTGTTGGCGCATCCGTAAGTAGCTTATGTGCTATTGAATAGCTTACAAGCGAAGTATAGCATTTTATTGTATGGCTGTCAATAGCTAATTTGCGAATATTGGGATAGAATTTGGGAGGTTATTCGCTATGACGCTAATGCAGCGCATTAAGCAATTGTGCGACAGCCACGGAGAAACTTTGGCTTCTCTTGAGCGAAAAATGGACTTTGGAAATGGTACTATTCGCAGATGGGATAATGCAACACCGTCCGGTGACAAGCTCGCAAAGGTAGCAGATTTTTTTCATGTATCTGTCGATTATCTCCTCGGAAGAGATATTAACGGAGGAAACGACAGCAACGTCCCTGATGAAAACTTTATCATTCTGAGCCGTAATGCAAAAAAGCTGTCTCCGGAGAAGCGGAAACAGCTGTTAGATATGGCCAAGGTCATGTTTGAGGAGGAATTTAAAGATTGATCCGTTACCCGAACTACAGGAGAGCCACTAATGCGGCATATGAACTTCTGATACACTACGCATCGTTTTCACTGGCAACAAATGTATTTGCTATCGCTGAAAACTTTTTAGGCAACTGCAAATTGCTTACATACGGTCAAGCAAGTTTCCTATATGGCTATACAGTGGGAAATCTTTTAGAGGTTAGTGAATTTGGTTTTTCCATTGTAAACGGAGATAAGCGCATTATCTTGTACAACGAAGCAATGCCGCTTGGTTCTATTCGCTTTACTATTGCGCATGAAATTGGACATTTCATTCTGAAGCACCGAGACGAACACGATTCGGCCGTAGAAAAAGAAGCGAACTGCTTTGCGCGGAATCTCCTTTGTCCCCTCCCTGTCGCATGTAACCTATGCGCAAACTCAGTGCAAAGCTATGTCAGTCTATTTAATGTAACACCTAAAATGGCAACGGTAGCTTTTGAAAGGCAAGAGGACGATCGAGATAATATAAGTCTCCAAAATTGGGGCTTGTTTTCTGAAATGTTAGAAGCCTGCATGGAGTGTTTTGTAGATACCGATGAGTACAATTCGTACCTCGACAGTTCGATCCTCGTATCTTGATGTCTGGGGGCTGATATATGGCCAGATAAAATAAAAACCGCCCCCGGTGCTGGAACACCGAGAGCGGCCATAAGGGTGATAGCATTGACACCGCATATCACCCTTTCATATTACATAAATATGGGAGGAAAATCAAGTGGTAGTTCCAAAAGCGCGGAAATTGCCGTCGGGTACATGGTTTATCCAACTGCGGTTAGGCGGCGAAAGCATCCCGGTAACAGCACGCAACGAAAAGAAATGCATATTGGAAGCCCAGTCGATCAAAGCGGAGTATCTGGCAGGGAAACGGGTGTCTCAAGAGCATGAGGAGGAAAAAGAAAGCGCCACACTGACAATGGCGATGGATGACTACATAGACAGCAAGAGCAACACGCTTTCTCCCGCCACAATTCGGGGATATCGGAAGATTCAAAAATTCCGCTTCCAGAGCATCATGCAGGAAGATGTGGATGCCCTTGCCGCAAAGCCCGAAAAGGAATGGCAGGTCATCGTCAATGATGAAGCCGCACTCTGCGCGCCAAAGTACCTGAAAAACGCTTATGGCTTCGTCAAGAGCGTTATTCGGTATTCAACGGGGCAAATGATACCAGAGGTCAAGCTGAGCGCTCCTATACCATCTGAGCGGGCCTTCCTGATGCCTGATGAGATCATTCCATTCGTAGAAGCTGTCAGGGGAACCTTCTTCGAGGTTCCTGCGCTGCTGGCGCTATCCTCTATGCGTATTTCCGAGATACAGGCGCTCCGGTGGGAGAACGTCTCGAAGAACCCGGATTTCATCCGAACCACCGGGGCCGTAGTTCTGGACAGCCAGAATAAGCTCACAAAAAAGAAACAAGGGAAGAATGTCACCTCATCGCGTAACGTCCCCATCCTCATACCGTCGCTGAAAGAGGCACTGGAGCGAGAGCGTAAGCCGTCCGGCCCGGTTATGGACATCACACAGGACAGGCTTCGGGAAAACGTCCACAGGGTTTGCATCCGCAACGGCCTGACTGATGTGAGCATCCATGGATTGCGGCACAGTTTTGCATCACTGGCCTACCATCTGCGGATGCCGGAAAAGATAGCCATGGAGATTGGCGGATGGTCGGACCCCGGAACAATGAACCGAATATATACGCATATCGCCAAGAGCGATATCACCAGGTACCAAACTGAAATGGCTACATTTTACTCGGAGAAAACAGAAGAAGCAGCCGAAAATGCTAACGAAAATGCTAACAGCAAATAGGAATATAGCATTTTCAAGGGTCACAGCGATTATTTCGGGGGTTCGAATCCCTCACGGCGTACCAAAAGTCCTCGAAATCGTCTGATTTCGATGACTTTTGCTTTTCATAAGTTGCTATTTGTGTGTGTCGCTTTTTTCTGACCCAAACACTGACCCCAA
Source organism: Neopoerus faecalis (assembly GCF_029218125.1). Classification (NCBI taxonomy): domain Bacteria; kingdom Bacillati; phylum Bacillota; class Clostridia; order Eubacteriales; family Oscillospiraceae; genus Neopoerus; species Neopoerus faecalis. Next base: position 64,549 of record NZ_JARFXX010000008.1, read on the forward strand.
CGGGAGCGGATAGCGGAAAGCATCAGACGGCACGGGAGAGGATGTTCCCCATCGTCTGGGCGGCTTTCATCTGCGCGTCGGTGGTGACGTGGGCGTAGGTGTCCAGCGTGAAGCCCGCAGAGTAGTGGCCCAGCATCGAGGACACCGTTTTCACGTCCACGCCGTTTTGGAGCGCCATGGTCGCGAAGGTGTGGCGCAGGTCATGGAATCGGATGCGGGGCAGCCCCGCCCGTTTCAGCACCCGCTGGAGCATGTGCAATACGCTGTCCGGGGACATGGGGCCTCCTGTTGGTGACGGGAACACCCATTCGCTGTTACCCGTTTTTCTTCTTTGTTGCATCAGAACGTCTATCGCATCCGCCGACAGGGGCAGTGTGCGGTAGGCGTTTTTCGTTTTCAGCGGGGCTTCGACTACTTTGCCATTCTGCCGAGAGATGGCTCTCTGAATTTTCAGTGCTCCGTGCTGGAAGTCCACATCCGTCCACTTTAATCCCAGCAGTTCCCCACGGCGTAGTCCTGTGGCGAGGTCGAGGTAGTAGAGCTCGTACACGCCGCTGTCCTTGGCCTCCTGGAAGAAGGCGCTGAGTTGGTCGGCGGTCAGGGTCTTCATTTCCTTGTGTTCGACTTTCGGCAAGGCGCAGCCCTGCGTTGGATTCTTGCTCACCAGTTTCTGCTCCATGGCGAGATTGTACGCCGAGCCGATCATCTGGTGGATGTTCCGCACGGTTTTCGGAGCCAGTCCCTTCGGTTTCTTTTTCGCTTCGACGCGGTCTACCCGACCGCCGTCCAGCAGGTGCTTGTAGAACCGCTGCAAGTCCAGAGAGGTCAACTCTGCCAGCGGGATGTTGCCGATCTGCGGCTTGATGTGGTTTTTCAGAAAGCCTTGTGAGGTTTTGAAGGTGGACGGTCTGAGTTTCACTCTGGCGTAGTTTTCCATCCAGACTTCCAGCCATGTTCCCACGGTGTAGGTCTTGGCCCGCCCGTAGTCGATGCCGACGTTTTCCTCGATGGCCTTTTTTAGCTTCTCCTTGACTTCCGCCTGCGTCTTGCCAAGCACGTTTTTGATGATGGACTTTCCGGTTTCGGGATCGTGACCGACTGTGTACCGGCCCTCCCACCGTCCATCCTTGCGTTTTCGGATGTTCCCCTCGCCGTTTGCTCGTCGCTTTGGCATAAAATCAGCCTCCTTTTCGACAACGAACAATACCGTAACCAAGAGGGAAAAGCTACCGAAAAACGGAATCGTTATCAAAAAGTTATCATTTTCGCTCCCTCAAGCGGGGAGCCTTATCTTTGCCTATTGCGGCGCAATTCTTGCGCTGCCGGGAGCGTCCTCTTTGGTTTCAGCGGTGCGATTTTTGGACGGTCAAGAAGCCCTTTCCATTGACTGGTACAAAATATGCTTGCCTTGCACCATTGATCACGCGGTGTTGATTACCTCGATTTCCTTCCGAAACGGCCATAAGGCACCACTAAATTCCTTGGGACACCTGCGTTTGGGGGAACTAAGACGCCAGCCGTTCTGAAATTTCCTTCAAAAGGCGTCACAACCGACTGCGTTAAAACCCCCGTCAACTGCCCGCACTGCGGGCAGAAGTGATTGGGCAGAGCGTCGGTTCCGACGCCAGCCGTTTATCCTGCTTTCTTTTTCGTCCCCGAAAAACCTGCGAAAAGCGCAGAAAACGCAGTCATACCAACGTTTCCAACACGTTGGTCACACGGACTTCAACACCTCCGGCACAAACGGCCCACGTTCGCTTTCACGAGCGAAAGTGGGTACACACTCGGCTTTCGGAGAAGGATCGCACACAGGGGCTCACACGCCGAAACAGGTGGTATTTCGGATAGGGGCGCTGTCACTACCCTCGGTGCGCTTTGCATGTTCTCGAAACGCTGGACGGCCGCTTGTTAAAATGGCTCATTTGATGTTTTCTGAGGTCGGGTGAGCAGCGTTCCTTGCGCAGTGCCTATTTTTTTCGAATATACAGAATTTTCTGTCGGCAGTTCCAGTTGCAAACACTTTTGCGCTATGGTACAATAAATCCAAGGAATTGGAAGAATTTCAGAACAATTATGCCGTTTAATTCCCGTTTGCAATTGCAAGTTCCTCACCGGGGCCACGCCCCAAACAACAGAAAGGAAGTGCTATCCCATGAAGAAACTCATCTCCTTGGCTCTGGCGGCTCTCCTGCTGCTGAACCTTGCCGCCTGCGGGGAAAGCTCCGTTTCCAATCCATCAGGTTCCTCCGACGATTCTTCATCTTCAGCCGACCCCGCCCAGCCAGATGCCTTCTCCCCCGTCACCACGGAGGCGGAAGTTCGGGCTCTCTATGGGGACGACGCGGACCTCATCGCCTCCATCGAGGCGTACCAGGGCGACTTCCTGGTGCAGCTGGGAATGGAGGATTCCGGCCCCAGCTTGGACTGGGTCTACGGTGAGAGCGGCATCCGCCGCCGGATGCTGTGGCTGGATACGCCCCTGCTTCGGTGCGAGATCGAGTCCCAGGCATCCGTCCGGGTGGTCACTGGTGGGCCTAACATCTATAACGGCGTCCCCAGTTTTCCACGCGTGGAGTTGGCCACACTAAGCCTTCTCTACGATGAGCAGGGCCGCGACCGAGGCTATGATCCCTATGTTTCTCCCGGCATTGGTAGCTCTGAAATCTACTGGGCCGGGGCTGGGGAGCGCTATTCCATGGGGATGCAGGGCCGCCGGGAGGCCATCCGCTCCGCTCAGGTCGATGCAGGCGGCCTCACCGTGGCCTTCGCGCCCCTGGCGGACGGTAGCGACTTCGTGGCCGCCTACTGCGAGATCCCCTATACCGAGGTGGCTCTCTCGGAGGACGGTATGACCCTCACCGTCACCATGCACGACACCTTCCTCAGCAGCGGCACCCTCTCCAAGGATGTAGACCTGGACTTTTTGAAGGAGTATGGCTCCCTCTACCCAGAGAGCTTCCCCGCCGGGGAGTTGGCGGGAAGCTGCACCCTCATTGAGAATGCGGATCTGCGTCAGGATGGGAACAACGCCGTGCTGACCGTCACTCTGGCTGACGGTCCCATCCACGGCAGGAACTTCGGTGACGGTTATTACCGCTTTACCGCTGAGACCGGCTATACCGGCATCGCCGACATCGGTCCCTACCTTCGAGTAACCCTCAACGCCACCAACGAGCTCTTTGCAGGCAACTGAGCAGTCCATACAAGCCGTGGACAGCGTGGGTGCGGGCGCACCGTGTTTGACCCACTTTTGACCCGGAATCCGAAAAAAGCGGGCAAGTCTGGACGGAAACAATGAAAAATCCGCCGAGCGAACGGCGGCAAAAAGCACAAATCGGAGCCGAAATGACTCCGATTTGTGCGTGAGACAACCTACGGACCAGAAGGCCGGGGGTTCGAATCCCTCACGGCGTACCAAAAGTCCTCGAAATCGTCTGATTTCGAGGACTTTTGTTTTTCATAAGTTGCTATTTTCGGATGTTGCTTTTTCCTGACCCAAACGCTGACCCCAACGGGAGCGGGTAGCGGAAAGCATCAGACGGCACAGGATAGGATATTTCCCATTGTTTGCGCTGCCTTGAGCTGCGCGTCGGTGGTGACGTGGGTGTAGGTGTTCAGCGTGAAGCCAGCCGAGTAGTGGCCCAGCGCGCTGGACAGCGTTTTCACATCCACGCCGTTCTGGAGCGCCATCGTCGCGAAGGTGTGACGGAGATCGTGGAATCGGATGCGGGGCAGCCCCGCTCGCTTCAGCACCCGCTGGAGCATGTGCAGGACGCTGTCCGGGGACATGGGACCTCCAGTGGGCGATGGGAATACCCATTCGCTGTTACCCGTTTTTCTTCTTTGTTGCATCAGAACGTCTATCGCGTCTGCCGACAGAGGCAGGGTGCGGTAGGCGTTTTTCGTTTTCAGCGGCATTTCAATGATCTTGCCGTCGATGCGCCCGATCTGCCGCCGAACCCGAAGGTCTCCTTTTTCCAAATCAATGTCCGACCATTTTAAGCCAAGTAACTCGCCCCGCCGCAGGCCGGTGGTCAGGTCGATGTAGTACAGGGCGAACACGCCGCTGTCCTTGGCCTCTCGGAGGAAGGACGTCAGCTGCTCAACAGGAAGCGTCTGCATTTCCTTGCGCTCCGCCTTCGGCAACGCGCAGCCGTCTGCCGGATTACGGGCGATCAGCCGCTGCTCGTTTGCCAGCTTCAGCGCAGAGGAAATGATCTGATGGATGTTGCGCACTGTTTTGGCGCTCAGTCCCTTGGGCTGCTTCTGTGCTTCGATTCGCTCTACCCGCCCTTCTGCCAACAATTTCTTGTAGAACTGTTGCAGATGCAGCGTCGTCAGATCATTCAACGGGATCTTGCCGAGCTGCGGCTTGATGTGGTTTTCGATGTAGCCATGATAGGTCAGGTAGGTGGATGGGCGCATCTTGATTTTGGCATAGTTCTCATACCACACTTCTAACCAGTTACCCACGGTGTAGGTCTTGGCCCGCCCATAGTCGATGCCCACGTTTTCCCCGATGGCTTTCTTCAGCTTTTCTTTTACTTCTGCCTGTGTCTTACCAAGAACGTTCTTGATGATGGCCTTGCCAGTTTCCGGATCGTGACCGACCGTGTACCGCCCCTCCCAGCGTCCGTCTTTGCGTTTTCGGATGTTCCCTTCCCCGTTCGCTCGTCTCTTTGGCATGGTATCGACCTCCTTTGTAACAGCAAACCATACCGTAAACAGCAGAGGAAAGCTATCGGAAAACCGAACTGTTATCAAAAAGTTATCATTTGCGCTTAGACCACGCTGCCCTATCTTTGTCTATTGCGGCGCAATTTCTGCGCTGCCGGAGGGGACGCTTCTTTCAGCGGTGCAAAATGGAGTACGATGACTCCATCGTCCGTCAGATGGTAGAATGCATTAAGGTCTATCCTGGCGGCAAGCTGGAGATTATCTTCGGTGGCGGATACCTTGTCGAAGAATCCGTCTAAGTGTAGGAGATTGAGGGATCATCCCTCTTTCTCTTTCTTTATTTCATCGTGGATGTTCTCCTGAATCGCATCGAGAAGGGCGACCTTTTGCTCTGTTGAACACTCCAACCTTGAGATGTAATTATAAATCAACTGTGCATGGACAGTTGCAACGCGCTTGGCAAGTTCCTCCTGACCTTCCTTTGAGCGCGGCAAATGAATGATTACTTCCATAGAATTCCCCCCAATCAGGAATAAGACCGGATGCATATCGGCAAGATGGTCAGCACACAATGAAGTAAGGGATAATCGCAGACACGCTGCTTTTAATGTCTTTATTTATTGACAATAATAGATGTATCGTCTATAATAAAAAGCACAAAGACGATGTAAGGTGGTGTGCAGAATGGGACGAAAGAGTGTTGCTGTGCTGCCGCAGACGCAGGCGATTTTAGAACAGCTGGGAGAACAGATCAAACTTGCCAGATTACGGCGGCATCTGTCCGCCGAATTGGTTGCGGAAAGAGCCGGTGTAAGCCGAGCCACAGTGTGGAATGTTGAAAAGGGAAACCCCTCTGTCGCGATTGGGATCTATGCCGCAGTCCTGCACGCACTGAACAATATGGATCAAGACCTCCTGCTCGTTGCAAAGGATGACGAGCTGGGGCGTAAGCTCCAAGACCTTGAACTTACCACTCGCAAGAGAGCACCGCGAAACGGAGGTGATTGACCGTGGCGTCAAACCAAAAAATAATTTATGTCTATGAGAGCTTCAAGTCTACAACGCCAAACTTCCTGGGGACTCTCTTCGTGGAGAATGTCCGCGGCCGTGAAAGCTATTCCTTTGAGTATGATGCTGACTGGTTAAAAAGCAGCGCAAACTACATGTATCTCGACCCGGATCTTCAACTGTATGCCGGGCGGCAGTATCCCTCCGGCGCAAAAAATGTGTTCGGCCTTTTCGCTGACTCCTCCCCCGACCGCTGGGGCCGCCTACTGATGACGCGCAGAGAAAGAATACTGGCGGAACAGGAAGGCCGAAAGCCTCGAAAGCTCTTAGACAGCGACTTCCTGTTGGGCGTCTACGACGAGACGCGGATGGGAGCGATCCGCTTCAAGCTGGACAAAGACGGTCCGTTCCTTTCGGATGATTCAGAAACCCCGACGCCTCCCTGGACCAGCCTGCGAACGCTGGAGGAAGCCTCCCGCCAATTCGAAAACGATGAGTCCGGTCTCGAGCAGAAATGGATCAATCAACTCATCAAGCCCGGTTCCTCTCTGGGCGGCGCTCGTCCGAAGGCCACCGTTCTGGATACAAAGGGAAATCTATGGATCGCCAAGTTCCCGTCCAAGCACGACGATGTTAATGTGGGTGCATGGGAAAAGGTCACCCATGACCTTGCGAGACTTTGCGGCTTGGATGTTCCCAAGTCCATGCTGATCGACTTCTCCAAGTACGGAAGCACCTTCCTTGTACGCAGGTTTGACCGGAATGGCGCTGCGCGGATTCATTTTGCGTCCGCCATGACAATGCTTGGAAAAACAGATGGGGCTTCGGCGGCGGACGGGTCCAGTTATCTTGAACTGGTATCCTTTATCAAGGCCAACGGCGCTGCTCCCAAGAGGGATTTGACAGAGCTATGGAAGCGGATCGTATTTAATATGGCAGTTTCCAATACAGATGACCACATGAGAAACCACGGCTTTATCCTCAAGTCGGATGGCTGGCACCTCTCACCCTTGTATGATGTAAACCCTGTCCCGGAGGGTGACGAGCTGTCTCTCTGCGTAAATGAGGACGATGCGACGATCTCCCTTGACCTTGCGCTGGAGATCGCACCGTATTGTGGGGTCAGCACCAAGGACGCAGCAGCTATGGCAGCGGATATCCTGAACACTGTCCGAGAAAACTGGAATCGTCTGGCAGCGGAATGCGGATTAAGCCGGAGCGCACAGGAATATATGCGACCGGCCTTCTCGCTGGCGCTTGAATAGCACAGCCTGATTCACCATCGGATCTCCCTTCGAGCAAGGGGGATCTTTTTGTCGGTAGGTCATAATCACTAAGTTGCATATAATCGTATGCAAAACGACCGGGATGTTGAAGACGTTGTGCATTCCGAACTGATTTACAACTGAAGAGAACCCGGAGTACAGGCCAAAAACGGCAGTCTGTACTCCGGGTCCTATTTATTCGGAAGTGGTGCGGTATCGGTCGAACAAGCAACGGATTAGTTTGCGCAAATCCGTTAGGAGCTAAATAATCAACCAGCCGAAGAGAAGAATATCGCCAAAAAAGTGCAGCGGATTATTTTGAGAAAAGACAGCGCAGGAATGTGAAGCCAGTGAATTAAAGCATTGAAGGTTACAGCCGGATATGATAAACTGTGCTTACCTGCAACTTTTGTTCCGGAGATGCAGGCATACCTGGAAACCGAAACGGATAAAACGGTAAATTTGCATCGGTTTATATTTCAAAACCGGTTGAGATGAAGGTACAGGAAAAGACGATCATAGGTATAAGATCCGGCGGGAAAGGTACCGAACCTAACAAAAGGCGGGAAATCAGATATGAAAGAAACGAAAAGGATAGTTAGGGATAGAAGGAAAATGAAAGGAAAAAGAGTGATTGCAGGCATTCTGCTTGCTGGAATTTTAGCAGTCACCCTGGCAGGGTGCAAAAACACAGATAACACGAAAGAAGAACCAGAAAAGCCTGTTATCACCCTTGGCAGCGATAACTATCCACCATACAATTATCTGAATGAGGATGGTGTACCGACGGGAATCGATGTAGAACTGGCTACGGAAGCATTCAAAAGAATGGGATATCAGTTGGAGGTTGTCCAGATCAACTGGGAGAAGAAAGAAGAACTGGTAGAGAGCGGAGAGATTGACTGCATCATGGGATGTTTTTCCATGGAAGGGCGCCTTGATGATTACCGCTGGGCGGGACCATATATAGCAAGCCGTCAGGTGGTCGCTGTAAATGAGAACAGTGATATCTATAAACTGAGTGACCTGGAGGAACAAAACCTGGCTGTCCAGTCCACAACCAAACCGGAAGGCATCTTTCTGAACAGGACGGATGAGAGAATCCCAAAGCTGGGGAATCTGATCAGCCTGGGACACAGGGAGCTGATCTATACATTTCTGGGAAAAGGCTATGTAGATGCAGTTGCAGCACACGAGGAATCTGTTGTCCAGTATATGAAGGATTATGATGCAAGCTTCCGTATTCTGGAAGAGCCGCTGATGATCACCGGAATCGGTGTTGCTTTCGCAAAAGATGATGACAGAGGAATCTGCGAGCAGATGAATCAGACACTGGAAGAAATGCGTCAGGATGGCACATCCCTGAAAATTATTGGGAAATATCTGGATGATCCGGAAAAGTATCTGGAGGTGGATGATCTTGGATATTAAGAGAAAGAAAAAAGAAAAACGAGTCCAGCTGCTCGGCGGTCTGATTGGAATCTGTGTGGCAGTAATCGCTCTGTTTTATTTTTTCCACGCAGAAAAAGCAGAAGCAGAGGAAAGAATGGTGGAGATTGTAAATTATGTTAAAGTGCAGTGTTCCACCTGCACCTATTATAATGAATCTTCGGAATCAAAAAGCCTCCTCCGTGCCATTGAAAGTGCCAGACAGATGAGTACAAATATTCACATGGAAACAGAAAACGGCGGTCATCTGAGTCGTGAGTTTCTGAAAGAAAACCTGCAGACTCTCTGGGTGGATGGTATCATTGTACTGGATGCAGAAGGAAAGACCGACTGTGAATACAGCACGGACGAGTCTCTGGCCAATGAGATTACGGAGTATCTGCAAAAAGACATTATTATGGATTTTGCCGGATATGAAGAAAGATCTTATTCAGAACGGTTTACCAGGGAAGACGGGTCACATATCGACATTGCAGCCTGTGCCAGAAAAGATGCACCGGGTATCGTTGCAATCTATTATTATGCATCTCCTGAATTTGCCAGAAATTATACGCTGACGATACAAGGCCTTTTAAATGGCTATAGTACTCAGAAGGATGGAACGATTATTGTTGCAGACGAGGGAATCGTTGTTGCCAGCAATGATGAGAGCCTGCTGGGGCAGAATACGGCTGACAACGAAGTTGTTCAGGCAATGAAGAGGCATACAGACAGTCAGCACATTTATCATTTGAAGAATGAAGGAACCGGATGCTACGGAATCATGCTGAGGCAGAGGGATTATTATATTTATGCGTATCTTCCGGATACGGAAGTGTTCCATAACCTTCCACTCAATGTGATAAGCGTTATTTTTCTTTATTTCCTGATGTTCAGTATATTTTGGTTCTGGACATACAGAACCAATCTGGCACACCGGAAACAGGAACTGGAAAAAGATGAAAAATATAAAACAGAACTTCTGATAGCTGCAAAAAAAGCAGAAGCAGCCAATCGGGCGAAGACGGAATTTCTCCAGCGCATGAGCCATGATATCCGGACTCCGATCAATGGAATCTGCGGTATGCTCAATGTGGCAGACCATTATGCAGACGATATGGAGAAACAGACGGAATGCAGGATAAAGGTTAAAGAGGCCTCCAATCTGTTGCTGGAATTGGTAAATGATGTCCTGGATATGAGCAAGCTGGAGTCTGATGAAATCGTTCTGGAAGAGAGCCCGTTTAATCTGAGTAAAATCGCTAAAGAAGCGCTTGTTGTGATCGAACAGATTGCGGCAGAACAGAATATCCGGATCGTGTGGGAGAAGAAAGAAATCATACACCGGGATCTGATTGGAAGCTCAGAGTATGTGAAACGCGTGATGATGAATATCCTGTCGAATGCGGTGAAATATAACAGAGCAAACGGATCTATTTACATCAGCTGCACGGAGATTCCATCCGAACAGCCGGGAATGACGACGATGGAATTTATTTGCCGGGATACAGGAATCGGAATGACTGAGGAGTTCCAGAAACATATTTTTGAACCATTTGCACAGGAACATGAAGGAAGCCGTACAAAATTTGCCGGAACAGGACTGGGAATGGCTATTTCAAGGAAACTGGTCGAGAAAATGGGTGGGACCATTACCTTTGAAAGCGAAAAAGGCGTAGGGACGACATTTGTGATCCGGGTTCCGTTCAAAATAGATCTGGATGCGGATAAACGGGAAGAACAGAAGGATGTATCAGAAAAATCCATAAAGGGACTTCATATTCTTCTGGCAGAAGATAATGAACTGAATATGGAAATCGCAGAATTTATGCTTCAGAGTGCAGGGGCTGAGGTGACAAAAGCATGGAATGGTCAGGAAACTGTTGAGCTATTCAGAAATAGTGAACCTGGTGAATTTGACGTCATTCTTATGGACATTATGATGCCAGTCACGAATGGTTATGAAGCCACGAAGATGATCCGTTCTCTGGACAGAGAGGATGCAAAGACAATACCGATCATTGCAATGACAGCAAATGCGTTCACGGAGGACAGACTGAGAGCGAAAGAAGCAGGAATGGATGATCATGTTGCTAAGCCTGTTGATGTGAACTTACTGATAAAAGTAATTCGTAAATCAGTGGAAGATAATTGAAAGGGCATGTCCTATAAGCGGTGAAATATAGACAGGAGGGCGGAAATATGACAATGCGGGAATGCTATGAAGCGATCGGAGGAAACTATGAAGATGTCTTAGGACGCCTTCGCAGCGAAGCTCTGATCCGGAAATTTACATTAAAGTTTCTGGAAGATCAGAGTTATCCACAGTTAAAACAGGCCTTGAACGATAAGAATTATGAAGATGCTTTCCGCAGTGCACACACACTGAAAGGGGTGTGTCAGAATCTTTCCTTTGACCGTCTGTGTGAGGTTAGTCATGAATTGACAGAACTTTTGAGGGATAGAACCGGAGAGCAGCCGGGGATACCGGAAGCAATGGAAAAAGTAACAGAAGTATATGAGATGACGATGGAAGAAATAAAGAAGATGTCACATTAAGCAATGCGGCATGACTTGCTGTCTTTGACCAGGTGTTTGGAGCATCAGAAAACCTACACGGATGAAGGGGAATAAAAAGATATGGAGAAAAACAAAAAATCCTGATGGTAGATGATGCAGAATTCAACAGGAATATGTTGAAGGAGATTCTCGGAGAAACTTACCATTATCTGGAAGCTGAAAATGGAAATCAGGCGATCCAGATGATAGAGATAATTCAGGGATCGATCTGATGCTTTTGGACATCAATATGCCACAGATGAATGGCTTTGAAGTCTTGGAAATAATGAAAAAAGGCCAAAGAAGAATGGATACGTCGGAATCATTGGATATTTTGATGTTGTAAAGCAGAAAAATACAGAGGGAACTCAGAGGGGGAGTCCTGATGAAAAAGAGAAAATGGAACAGAGCTTTGTCGATGGTTCTGGCGATGGTGACAGTTATATCACTTTTGTCAGGCTGCGGCGAGAAGAGCGCGGAAAAAGAAGACGCAGAAACGATCACGGTGTATTTATGGACCACAAGCCTGTATGAAAAATATGCGCCATACATCCAGGAACAGCTTCCGGATATCAATATTGAATTTGTTGTGGGCAATAATGATCTGGATTTCTACAGGTTCCTTCAGGAAAATGGCGGATTGCCGGATATTATAACCTGCTGCCGTTTTTCCCTGCATGATGCAAGGCCCCTGAAAGACAGTCTGATGGACCTTTCCACAACCAATGCGGCAGGCGCCGTCTATGATACATACCTCAGCAGCTTTATGAATGAGGACGGAAGCGTAAACTGGCTTCCGGTGTGTGCGGATGCCCATGGTTTTGTGGTGAATAAAGACCTTTTTGAGCAATATGCTATCCCGCTGCCCACAGATTACGAGAGCTTTGTCTCTGCCTGCCAGACATTTGACAAAGAGGGGATCCGTGGGTTTACGGCAGACTATTATTATGATTATACCTGCATGGAAACCCTGCAGGGTCTGTCTGCCGCAGAGCTGTCTTCCGTAGAGGGACGCAAGTGGCGTACCACCTACAGTGACCCGGGTAATACAGAGCAAGAAGGCCTGGACAGTGAAGTCTGGCCGCAGGCGTTTGAACGTATGGAGCAGTTCATTCAGGATACGGGGCTTAGTCAGGATGATCTGGATATGAATTATGATGATATCGTTGAGATGTTTCAAAGCGGCAGGCTTGCCATGTACTTTGGCACCTCTGCCGGTGTAACAATGTTTCAGGCTCAGGGTATCAACACAACGTTTCTTCCCTTCTTTCAGGAGAACGGTGAAAAGTGGATCATGACTACGCCATATTTCCAGGTGGCTTTAAACCGCGATCTGACACAGGATGAGACACGCCGCAAGAAAGCGATGAAGGTGCTGAACACAATGCTTTCAGAGGATGCGCAGAAGCGGATCATTAGCGATGGCCAGGATCTGTTGAGCTACAGTCAGGATGTGGAGTTCCATTTTACGGAATATATGGAAGATGTGAAGCCTGTGGTCGAAGGAAATCATATGTATATCCGCATTGCGTCCAATGACTTTTTCTCTGTCTCCAAAGATGTGGTTTCTAAGATGATCGCGGGAGAATACAATGCAGCGCAGGCCTATCGGTCGTTTAATGCTCAGCTTCTTGCGGAGGGATCCACTGCTGAGAACGTAGTATTGGATTCACAGAAGTCTTATTCCAACCGTTTCCACAGCAGCGGAGGAAATGCGGCATATTCTGTTATGGCAAACACTCTGCGCGGCCTCTATGGGACGGATGTACTGCTCGCAACCGGAAACAGCTTTACAGGAAACGTGCTGAAAGCCGGTTATACAGAAAAAATGGCAGGGGACATGATCATGCCAAATGGTCTTTCGGCTTACAGCAGTAAGATGAGCGGTGCTGAACTGAAAGAGACAGTTAAAAACTTTGTAGAAGGCTATGAGGGAGGCTTTGTTCCCTTTAACCGCGGCTCTCTGCCGGTGGTCAGCGGTATTTCTGTGGAAATTAAGGAGACAGAGGACGGTTACTCATTGAGCAGCGTTACAAAGGACGGAAAACAAATTCGGGACGAGGATACGTTCACGGTAACCTGTCTTGCGCTGCCAAAACACATGGAGGCTTATCCGGCGGATGGGAATATTGTGTTTGATGGAGGAGACACCACTGTGAAAAACACCTGGACAGGGTATATTTCAGACGGGGATGCCATTCTTGCAGAGCCTGAAGCTTACATGGCTCTGAGGTGAGAAGAATGGACATTAAGAATCATGATACAGATGGAAAGAAGCCTGTCAGAAGAAAGCAAGTAAAGGCAGCTATCCTTATAGCTGTTTTGGTTGGAATCGTTTTGATGGTTTTCCAATATTTTAGATTTGTGTCGAAAACTATTTATGAGGAAAGCGTTTCCCATCTGACGGAAGTTTTTCATCAGTCCGGTAACCTGATGAGAGAGCTGGCAGATAAGAACCTGACATATCTTCATCTGTGGGGAGAGAGTCTGCAGAATATTTCCAACGAAGACGAAATTTGTGACTATATAAAGAAAGCACAGGAAGATGCAGGCTTTTTAGAGTTCTTTTTTCTGTCAGCCGACGGGGACTACAAGATGGTGACAGGGGAAACGGGGTACCTTGGATTGCAGGGAAATATTGAAGAGGAGATCCGGCAGGGGAATGATGTGATAGCGAATGCGGCAGTTCCGGGGAAATCTCAGCTGCTTGTTTTTGCTACGCCCAGGGCCCATGGAATTTATCAGGGATTTGAATATGATGCCATTGCCATTGCGTATGAAAACTCTGATGTCGTAGCCCTGCTGGATATTTCTGCGTTCAATGGAAATACCCAGAGTTTTATTATTTATCCGGATGGCCGTGTTGTGGTCGATCATTCTTCTGAGACATGGGGGAAGGTGTATAATTTCTTCAGTGTTCTGCGAGAGAATTCCGATCTGTCTGAAAAAGAGCTCAACGAGCTTTCAGAGAAGTTTAAAGCAGGATATACCGATGCGATGATGGTCAACCTGGACGGAAGAAACTATTATCTGGTCTATGAAAAAGCGGACATTCAGGATTGGGTATTTCTGGGACTTGTACAGGAGGATATTGTCAATGCCAGTATGAACGGTCTGCTGCGCAGTACGATGCTTCTTGTTGGTGCGGTCGTGTTCTGTATTGCTGCCTTTTTTATTGGCCTTATTATTCAAAAAAGCAGGGCAAGTCTTAGAAGAAAGGATACGGAGATCCTGTATCGGGATGAGCTGTTTCAAAAGCTTTCAATGAACGTGGATGACGTCTTCCTGATGCTGGATGAAAAAACATATCAGGCAAATTACATCAGCCCAAATGTGGAAAAGCTGCTGGGTATTACGGTAGAACAGATTCGTAAAGACATTTATATTCTGGAAAAACTGCATCCGGAGGAACAGGAAGAGCCGGAGAAAAATTATCTGGATGGGATCCAGACCTCGGAACAGCGGGAATGGGATTTTGAATGTGTTCATCAGCAAACAGGAGAACGGCGCTGGTTTCATATTGTGGCAATGGGCAGCGAGGTGGACCGGAAAAAGAAATATATTCTGGTTATGTCGGACCGTACCTCTGACAGGAAAATGAATCAGGCCCTTTCTGAGGCAGTGCGTGCAGCGGAGACAGCAAACAGGGCAAAGAGTACGTTCCTTTCCAATATGTCTCACGATATCCGCACACCAATGAATGCGATCATCGGCTTTACTACACTGGCTGTCAATAATATTGATGATAAGAAAAGAGTGCGGGATTATCTGAGCAAGATCCTTTTCTCCAGCAACCATCTGCTCTCACTGATCAACGATATCCTGGATATGAGCCGGATTGAGAGCGGAAAGATCCATCTGGAAGAAACAGAGGTCAGTCTGTCGGGTGTACTTCATGACCTGAAGACGATTATCAGCGGGCAGATCCATGCAAAGCAGCTGGAACTCTATATAGATGCTATGGATGTGACGAATGAGGACGTCTATTGTGACAAGACGCGTCTGAATCAGGTGTTGTTGAATCTTTTGTCCAATGCAGTCAAGTTTACACCTGCAGGAGGTACCGTTTCTGTTCGGCTGAAACAGTTCCCGGGGACAACAAAAGGCAGTGGACTGTACGAGATCCGGGTAAAGGACAACGGAATCGGCATGAGTCAGGAATTTGTACAGAAGATCTTTTCTCCTTTTGAGAGGGAGCGGACTTCCACAGTCAGCAGAACCCAGGGAACAGGGCTTGGCATGGCCATTACCAAGAATATTGTGGATTTGATGGGCGGAAGCATTGAGGTCCAGACAGAACAGGGCAAAGGGACTGAATTTATTGTTCGTCTGCCATTTCGGATTCAGCCTGGACACCACCGCATAGAGAAGATCACAGAGCTGGAGGGTCTGAAGGCGTTGGTTGTAGATGATGACTTCAATACCTGTGACAGTGTGACAAAAATGCTTGTGAGAGTTGGGATGCGCTCGGAATGGACCCTTTCCGGCAAGGAGGCTGTTCTCCGCGCACGTCAGTCGGTGGAACTGGGAGACGCGTTCCATGCTTATATCATCGACTGGCGTCTGCCGGACATGAATGGTATCGAGGTTACCCGGCAGATCCGCAGCCTCGGTGATGATACGCCGATCATTATCCTGACGGCATATGACTGGTCAGATATCGAAGTGGAAGCCAGAGCGGCCGGAGTGACTGCGTTCTGTGCAAAACCAATGTTCATGTCAGATATCAGAGATACCTTGATGACTGCTATCGGCCAGAAACAGGCAGAGGCAGAGGCTGCAATCCTTCCGGCAGCAGGTTTGGATTTCAAGGGCAGATGTATCCTGCTTGTGGAAGACAATGAACTGAACAGTGAAATTGCAGTGGAGATCCTCAATGAATATGGTTTCCTGGTTGACACTGCCAAAAACGGAGCAGAGGCAGTGGAGAAAGTTAAGAATTCAAAGCCGGGAAATTATGATCTGGTGCTGATGGATGTGCAGATGCCTGTAATGAATGGATATGAGGCCACTAAACAGATCCGTGCTCTGGCGGATCCGGGCCTGGCTGGAATCACCATTCTTGCCATGACTGCCAATGCTTTTGATGAGGATAGAAAGAAAGCTCTGGAATGCGGTATGGATGGATTCTTATCCAAGCCAATCGTTATTGAGGAACTGGTTGGCATCTTGCAGAAGAACCTGGATTAAGGGCGAATGCATATCGGCAAGGTAGTCTGCATACAATGTTCCGATTGTCCATCACCATGGGCAATCGATAGCGAAAAAATATGGCTGAAACAGCCAAAAGCCGCTTCAGCTCTCGATTTTTCCTATTTTCAGCATATATCTAAATTGGTCACACATGGCAGAAAGTCCTGATTTCGTGAGAAATCAGGACTTTTCCTGCATTTTTGCGCCTGATAACTTGCTCGCTGTTTTTTCTGACCCAACCGCTGACCCAAGGTCCCAAACGGGAGAGGGCTGGAAAGCACCGGACAGGGCCAGACAGGATTTTTCCTGTCCGGCCCTGTATTCTTTTGCCGTATTTACCGCATCTGCTGGCTGATGACCCCGCCGATGGCATCCGCGGCGTCCTGCTTCATCTGGGCCGTGGCGTGGGTGTAGGTGTTCAGCGTGAAGCCCGCCGAGTAGTGACCCAGCATACTGCTGACCGTTTTCACGTCCACGCCGTTTTGGAGCGCCATGGTTGCGAAGGTGTGGCGGAAGTCGTGGAAACGGATGCGGGGCAGCCCCGCGCGTTTCAGAACTCTTTGCAGCATATGCAGTACGCTGTCCGGGGACATGGGCCCTCCTGTTGGTGGCGGAAATACCCACTCGCTGTTTCCGACTTTGCACTTTTGCATTTTCAGAACGCTGATCGCGTCTGCCGACAATGGCAGTGTGCGGTAGGCGTTTTTCGTTTTCAGCGGGGCCTCGACTACTTTGCCGTTCTGCCGTGAAATTGCCCGCTGGATTTTCAGCACACCACGGTCGAGGTCAACGTCTGTCCACTTTAGACCCAGCAGTTCGCCCCGCCGAAGTCCGGTGGCAAGGTCGAGGTAGTAGAGTTCGTACACGCCGCTGTCCCTGGCCTCTTGGAAGAAGGCGCTGAGCTGGTCGGCGGTCAGGGTTTTCATCTCCTTGTGCTCCCCCTTTGGTAACGCACAGCCCTGTGCCGGATTTTTCGTGACGAGGCGCTGCTCCATGGCAAGATTGTACGCCGAGCCGATCATCTGATGGATGTTCCGCACCGTTTTTGGTGCCAGACCTTTCGGCTTCTTTTTCGCTTCGATGCGGTCAACTCTGCCGCCGTCCAGCAGGTGCTTGTAGAACCGCTGCAAGTCCAGAGAGGTCAGGTCTGCCAGCGGGATGCCGCCGATCTGCGGCTTGATGTGGTTTTTCAGAAAGCCTTGCGAGGTTTTGAAGGTGGACGGTCTGAGTTTTACTCTGGCGTAGTTCTCCATCCATACCTCCAGCCAGCTACCCACGGTGTAGTTCTTGGCCCGCCCGTAGTCGATACCCACATTTTCCTCGATGGCTTTCTTCAGTTTTTCCTTGACTTCCGCTTGCGTCTTGCCGAGGACATTTTTGATGATGGATTTTCCTGTTTCTGGATCGTGACCGACCGTGTACCGCCCCTCCCATCGGCCGTCCTTCCTCTTACGGATGTTCCCTTCCCCGTTTGCTCGTCTTTTCGGCATAAAATCAGCCTCCTTTGCCAACGAACAATACCGTAACCAGCAGAGGAAAGCTACTGAAAAGAGGAATCGTTATCAGAAAGTTATCATCTGCTTTGCATCGCTCTTTTCTTTGTTTGGTACAAAATAAGCATAGCACCCGAAGCGTATATGAAGCCTCGGATGCTATGCTTATTTTTGTTATAATGGGAGGGCAATGGATGGACGGCTTCTTTGGTGAGCCAAGCGCTCGGGCTGTAAACAGTCCTCCGCCCTCTTATTATAAAGATTCGATTGAGCAGGTTGCTCCGGCTATGCCGCGTGCGCGTCACGAACCAATTTGAATCGTAATAAGCCGGTGCGGAAGCATTGCAATATTTTATCAGGAAAGAAGGAATGCCCATGCTCAGTATCGGGATCGATGTGTCCAAAGGAAAAAGTACCGTGTGCGGAATGAAGCCGGGAGGAGAAATCGTGTACACTCCGTTTGAAGTTCAGCACACGAGGGAAGGGATGTCGGAGCTGGTATCACTGCTGCGCGGCAGCGGTGAAGAGGTTCGTGTCGTTTTGGAAAGCACCGGCAGCTACCATTGCCCGGTGGTGGCCGCATGGTTGGAGAACGGAATATTCATCTCCGTCGTCAACTCGCTGCGGATGAAAAGATTTTGCTCGCAAAGTATCCGCAAGGTGAAGACCGATCGAAGCGACGCTATGCAGATTGCTTTGTACGGCCTGGCCTATTGGCAGGAGCTTCAACCGACCAGACTGCCGGAGGATACATATCGGGAGCTTCAGCCTTATCAAGGCAAAGGTCGATTTTAACGCCCTCTGTGACCAGGTTTTGCCCGGTATGCAGGAGCTCATGAACGACCATGCCGGACGGCACAAGCTTTCGGACTTTGTCCTGCGGTATCATCACACCGCTCACATCCTCAAAATGGGAGAAACGCGCTTTCGGAAGGATGATTGCAAATGGGCGGAAAAAAAGGGATACCGCAATCGCGAACGTATGGCAGTGCTCATCTTTGCCACAGCTCAAAACGGTATCCCTGTGCTTCCCAATGCACCATCCACACAGATCGTCATTACGGAAGCGATACGAGTCCTCCACACAGTGGAGGCGTCCCATGACGCTATTTTAACACAGATGCAAGCGCTCGCCAAGACCCTGCCGGAATATTCTCTTGTGCGTGAAATGCCCTGCATCGGGGACACGCTGGCTCCGCGCCTGATCGCGGAGATCGGAGATGTCCGACGCTTCCACAGCAAGCGGGCACTCATCGCATACGCCGGCATTGATGCGCCGCCGTACCAGTCCGGCAAATTCCGCGCGAATAACCGGCATATCTCCAAGCGGGGAAATCGCTATCTGCGTAAGACCGGGTATGAAGTCATGCAGAGCTATGTGATGCACAAACCAGCAAACGATCCGATCTTTACATTCATTGAGAAAAACGCGGTGAAGGGAAAATCGGTAGACTTGCTATGGTGGCAGGTCTGAATAAGTTCCTCCGAGTCTATTATGGCAAGGTCACAGAGTTCTACCGCAGCTTGCCGGCAAGAATAAGCTGAGATCTCCAATACTTTATTTGAGGCGGCCAAGCAATCCGTTTTGCCGCCTCTGCTTTGCTATGCTCTTTTTCCGCCGATAACTTTTCTTTTAATTGGGTCTTGACTCTTTAGCAGGTTGGAACTGGCAGGGCCGGACGGAAACAATGGAAAATCTGCCGAGCGAACGGCGGTAAAAAGCACAAATCAGAGCCGAAATGACTCCGATTTGTGCTTGAGACTGCCTCATAACCCGGAGGTCGCAGGTTCGAGTCCTGTCTCCGCAACCATAAAAGTACCGCATTTCTTTTGGAATGCGGTACTTCAGCGTGTCGAAAAAGTCTTTTCTCCCCGCTGAACAAGTTTTCAGAACTTCATAAAAGTTCTGAAAACTAAGGATTTCAATGGCGCAGGACACCCTTCTTGGGTTTCCCGCGCACACCCTTCCTTACCGTTGTGGAGGATTTACCACTTTATCGACAGTCTCAAGTACCGCATTCCTTTTGGAATGCGGTACTTTTCTTAATTTCTTAACCTTTAAACGTTTTTAACTTCAGCCCTGCTCCGAAGCATTCAACATTCGTTCAACGCACTCCAAAATCCGCCACACACATTTACCCTAAAGCAGCATTTTTTCGGGCCGCGGTCAGGAAATCTGCTTTGATTGCATCCTGAAAAGCTTTGTTCCTCAATGCTCACATCTTGCTCTGCTCACATAGATTTGATTTTTGCGCCGCAGGCTTATACCTGCGGCGGTCTATTTTAGCAAGGCGAAAAAGCAGCGCCGCACTTCCTCGGAAGCGCGGCGCTGCTTTTATTTTTCAATTTGCCGAAGCCCACTTTGCCAAAAAACTGCGGCCCGCTGTCAAGACAGCTCCGCCTGACCGGTATAGAGCTGGTAATAGCGGCCATGCTGGGCAATCAGCTCGTCATGGCTGCCCCGCTCCATGATACGTCCCTGCTCCAGCACCATGATAGCCTGAGAATTGCGGACGGTGGAGAGCCGGTGGGCGATGACGAACACCGTGCGCCCCGCCATCAGGCGGTCCATGCCCTTTTCAATGAGCTTTTCCGTCCGGGTGTCGATGGAGCTGGTGGCCTCATCCAAAATCAGCACCGGGGGATTGGCACAGGCGGCACGGGCGATATTCAAAAGCTGCCGTTCGCCTTGACTGAGGCTCTCGCCCTCGCCGGTGAGCTCGGTCTCGTAGCCGTGGGGCAGATGGCGAATGAAGGTATCCGCCCCCGCCAGACGGGCCGCGGCCTCCACCTCCTCATCCGTAGCCTCCAAGCGGCCATAGCGGATATTGTCCGCCACCGTGCCGGTAAAGAGGTGGGTGTCCTGCAGCACCGCGCCCAGGGACCGCCGCAAGGAATCCTTTTGAATGTCCCGGGCATCGATACCGTCATAGGTGATGGTGCCGGACTGAATTTCATAGAAGCGGTTGATGAGGCTGGTAATGGTGGTCTTGCCCGCGCCGGTGGAGCCTACGAAGGCGATTTTCTGGCCCGGCTTTGCGAACAGGGAAATATCGTGAAGGATGATCTTGCGGTCATCGTAGCCGAACACCACATGGTCAAACCGCACATCGCCCCGGAGGGGGACCAGCGTACCGTCCGGCTTTTTCCAAGCCCACGCGCCAGTATCGAAGGAGGCCTCGGTCAGCGTTCCGTCCCGGCTCTCCGTCACCCGTACCAGCGTTACGGTGCCGTTGTCGATTTCCGGGGTCTCCTCCAAAATCTCAAAGACGCGCTCCGCGCCGGCCACAGCGGAGAGGATGGTATTCACCTGCTGGGAGATCTGCGTGATAGGCTGGCTCACCTGCTTTGTGTAATTCAAAAACGCCGCAAGACCGCCTAAATCACCGCTGCGGATGGCCAGCAGGCCGCCAATGCAGCAGGTGAGCGCATAGTTAATGTGACCGAGGTTCCCCATGGCGGGCATCATGGCACCGGCGTATGCCTGCGCCCGGGTAGCCGCATCCCGGTACGTTTCATTCAGCCCATTGAAGCCCGCCTTAGCGGCGTCCTCATGGTTGAAAACCTTAATGACCTTCTGGCCCTCGATCATCTCCTCGATATAGCCGTTGACATCGCCGATAGCCTTCTGCTGGGCGGCGAAGTACCGGCGGCTGCGGCTGCCGATGGTTTTGACCACCAGCAGCATCACCGCCAGCATCAAAAACGTTACAGCAGTGAGGATGGGGCTGAGGACGATCATCATTGCCACGGTGCCAAGGAACGTCAGCGAGCAGGAAATGAGGCTTGCAAAGCTGTTATTCAGCGCCTCGGACACTGTTTCAATATCGTTGGTATACCGACTCATCAGCTCGCCGTGGGTGTGGGTATCGAAAAACTTCAGGGGGAGGCGCTGCATTTTGTCAAACAGGTCCGCCCGGAGCTTTGCCACGGTATTCTGCGCCACATGGACCATGATGCGGGCGTAGCCATAGGAGCACAGGGCGCCCACAGCGTACACGCCGCCCATGACTGCCAGCATTTTCGCAAGCCCCGAAAAATCGCCGGGGAGAATATAATCGTTGATGAGGGGCTTAATGAGGTACGAGCCCGCCACGGAGCAGGCGGAGCTGATGAACAGCAGCACCACCACGATCATCAGCAGCGGCTTATACCGCCCCAGATAGCCCATGAGCTTTTTCAGCGTACCCCGCAGGTCCTTGGGCTTGCGGAAGCCGCCCCGAGGGCCGCTGCCGGGACCGCCGGGTCCCCGTCTTGTCTGTCTTTCAGCCACCGATGCTCACTCCTTCCTGTTGGGATTCATAGACCTCGCGGTAAATATCGCAGGCCTTCATCAATTCCTCATGGGTACCCTGTGCCACCACGGCGCCGTCGTTCATCACTAAAATCAGATCTGCGTCCATGACAGAGGTCACCCGCTGGGCAATGATGAGCTTCGTGGTACCCGGTAGGTCCTGCCGGAACGCCTGCCGGATCTTCGCATCCGTGGCAGTATCCACGGCACTGGTGGAATCATCTAAGATCAGCACCTTCGGTCTTTTCAAAATAGCACGGGCAATGCACAGCCGCTGCTTCTGTCCGCCGGAGACGTTGACACCCCCCTGTCCCAGATCGGTGTCCAGACCGTCGGGCATTCGCTCCAGAAACTCATCGGCGCAGGCGGCGCGGCACGCTGCCCACAGCTCCTCCTCCGTGGCGTTGGGAGCGCCCCAAAGCAGATTTTCCCGGATGGTACCGGAAAACAAGGTATTCTTTTGCAGTACCACGCTGACGGACTCCCGCAAATGCTCCATGGTGTAGTCCGCTACCGGACGTCCGCCTACGGAGACGGTGCCCTCCTGCGCCTCATACAGCCGCGGAATCAGGCTCACAAGGCTGGTCTTGCCGCTGCCGGTGCCGCCTAAGATGCCTACGGTTGCCCCGCTGGGAATGTGCAGACTGACGTCCCGCAGCACCCACTCCGGGCTTTCCGCATTGTACTTGAAGGAAACGTGGTCAAAGTCGATACTGCCGTTTTCCACAACGGCGTCCGCCTTGGCGGTGTCATTGGTGATGGCGGGCTTTTCATCCAGCACCTCCGCGATACGCTTGGCGCAGGCAATGGAGCGGGTCATCATCATGAACATCATGGAAACCATCATCAAGGACATCAAAATCTGGGTAATATAGGTAAAGAAGGCGGTGAGGTCACCCACCGGCAGTGTCCCGGCGTAGACCATTTTGCCGCCGAACCACATGACGGCGATGATGGTGCTGTAAACAATGAGCATCATCACCGGCATATTGATGACCACCATGCCGAAGGCCCGCATGGAGCTATTTTTCAGGCCGTTGTTCTTCTCGGCAAACTTTTCCTCCTCATGGGCCTCCCGGACGAAGGACTTCACCACCCGGATGCCGGTGAGATTTTCCTGCACCACTAAGTTCAATGCATCCGTTCGCTCCTGAAGCGCCCGGAACAGCGGTCCCGCCTTGGTCAAGATCAGGGCGATGAACACCAGCAGCAGCGGAATGGCTGCTAAAAACACGTTGCTCAGCTGGCGGCTCAGCCGGATGGACAGCACCAGCGCTGCCACCAGCATCACCGGGGCCCGCACCAACAGGCGCATTCCCATCATGAGGGTCATCTGCATATTGTTCACATCGTTGGTGAGCCGGGTCACAAGGGATGCGGTGGAGAATTTTTCGATGTTAGAAAAGGCGAAGTCCTGAATGTGCTCATACTCCGCCCGCCGCAGCTCCGCGCCGAAACCCTGTCCTGCGATGGAGGAAAATGCGGCGCTGCCGAGGCCGAAGCACAGCGAGACCAGCGCCATCCCCGCCATCAGCGCACCCTTTCGCAGAATATAATTCTGGTCGGCTGTTTCGATGCCGATGTTCACGATGTCCGCCATTACCAGCGGAATCAGCAGCTCAAAAATCGCCTCGGCGGCGCTGCACGCAACGCCCAGTACGATCCACTTGGAATAGGGCCTTGCGTATGGTCCAAGTTTTTTCAGCATGAGATACGATCCTCCTCTAAGTTTTGGATAATGCGGTTCAAAAGCCCCCGCAGCACTGCGGTCTCCTCCTCGCTGAGACCGTGGAGCGTCAGCGCCGCTCCTTCTTGAAAGGCGTTCTGTAGGCGCACGCGCAGTTCCCGGCCCTTTTCCGTCAGGCACACCCGCTTTTGCCGCAGGTCCTCCGGGTCCGCCCTGCGGCAGATCAGCTTCTTTTCCTCCAGACGGTCAAGAATACCGTTGGCCGTCGGCGGCTTGACCCGCAGATGCTCTACAACGTCCCGCTGGGGCGTCGGTCCCGACTGCTCTCCCAGATACAGCAGCACATGGGTCTGCGCCGGGGTCACATCGTACCGGGCCAGACGGACATCCATCCGCTCCCGGGCCAGATGGGCCGCATGGCCCAGCAGCGGCCCGATGGGCGCGTTTTCCCACGAGAGGTATTGGCAGTCCTTTTCCATGTCAGTCCCTCCATTCGTTAGTCCGCTAATTATTAGCGTGCTAAATATTAACATGATTTCCAGCGAATGTCAATCACCAAATCTCATGATATTTTTGAACGTTTTATGAACGAAAGCTGCGGTTCATCCCTGACTTGTGAACAATTTATGAAGGTTTTCTTTCACCTGTTGACTTTTGGATATTCCACTCGTATGATGAACTCACGAAGCAAGTTTAACCAATATCTATTTTCCCTCTCTTTTCTCTATCTTACACGGAAAGGCGAACGGCATCAGCCGTTCGCCTTTCTGCTTTTTCCCGCTGCGCGGGATTTTATTTTGTTCCCCGCCGCTTTCGGCGGGCGGAGGCGGTGCCGATGCCCAGCTCCATGCGGTACTTTGCCACCGTGCGGCGGGCCACGGAAATGCCCTCCCCGGTCAGCAGAGCGCAAAGGGCCTGATCGCTGAGGGGATGGGCCGGGTCCTCGTCCTTCAGCCGCAGCAGCAGGCGCTGCTTCACCGCCTGCCGGGACATACCCCGCTGCCCAACGGCGCGGTTAAAGAAATAGCGCAGAGGATACGTCCCCTGCCGGCATTGCAGGTACTTATCCCGCACGGCCCGGGAGACGGTAGAGGGGTGCAGTGACAGAGCCTCTGCCAGCGTGGTGAGCTTCATGGGGATCAGCTCCGTAGTCTTTCCCTCGAAAAAAGCCCGCTGGGTCTCCAAAATTGCCTCCGCGCAGCGGCGCAGCGTGCTGCCCCGGCGCTCCATGCTCTCCAGCAGCCATTTTGTCTGCCGCAGCTTTTCCCTTAAATAGGTCCGGGCCTCCGCGTCATCGCCGTTGCGGGCCATATTTTCATAATAGGGGTTCACGGAGATTTTCGGCAGATAGTATTCGTTCAGCACCACCCGCAATTCTCCGTCCAGTTCCACCACGAATACGTCCGGCCGCACGTAGACTGTCGGCTCCGTCGGCTCAAAGGCCCGGCCGGGATGGGGGGCCAGCGCGGCAATGGCCTTCTCCGCCGCCTGAATTTCCGCCATATCAGCCCCCAGTGCCTTTGCGATAGGGCCGTAGTGGCCCCGACCCAGCTCTGTCAGGAACCGGGCAGCGATGTCCATGGCATAGGGAACGGGCTGCTTCTGGCGGCTGAGCTGAAGCACCAGGCACTCCGATAGGTCCCGGGCGCCTACACCGGCAGGCTCCAGCGATTGCAGCGTATCCAGCGCCTGCTCCACCATATCTGCCGGTATCTTCAGCTCCGTCAGACCGTCCAGATCCTCCTGCGCCAGATAACCGTCCTCATCCACCAGCTCCGCCATATATTTGCACAGGGCCAGCATGGGCTTTGGCAGCCGCTTACGCTCCAACTGGTCGCAGAGGAACGCGCTGAGGCTCTCCAGCGCCCGGTCCACGGCTCCCGGCTCCGGCGGCCCATCCTCCTCATGGGCAAAGGAGCTGCCGAACGTCCCGGCGTCCAGCCAGCTTGCCCGCTGCCGCAGGCTCTCATAGGCGGAGCGGAGGTCGGCGGAATCGGACAGCTCCAGCGTTGGATTTTCCTCCGACAGCCGCCCCAGATAGTCCAGAAGCTCCTGCGAGTTCATCTGCAGGACCTCCATGGACTGCAAAAGCTGGGGCGTCAGCTTCAGCTCCTGCCGTAATTCTGTTTTTAAGGACAGCAGGCTCATGATGCACTCCTTTCAGCCGTTGGTTTTCCGATTTTACGGCATTTTCACGTATTTTGCGATTTTGCGGGCCGCGGTGGCCTGTGAGATTCCCAGCTCCTTAGCCACAGCCACGGTGGTGCCGCAGCGGCGGTAGGAGTCCCGAATGATCTGCCCCTCAAAGGCGTCCATCCGCTCCGCCAGCGTGCCGGTGGGAGCCGGGAGGGGCGTATCACCGCCGGTGAACTCCACCGGAAGGGCCGTAACATCCAGAATGGGGTCCTGTGCGGTGATGACCAGCCGCTCCATCAGGTTTTCCAACTGACGGACATTGCCCGGCCACGGGTATTGCTCCAAAAACGCCACGAACCGGGGACTGAGGGCCAACTGCTTGCCGTACTCCCCGCAAAAACGCTCCAAAAACTGATGAGCCAGCGGCAGAATGTCCTCCGGCCGCTGCCGCAGGGGCGGGATGTGAATGCGGATGACATTCAGCCGGTAAAAGAGGTCGGAGCGGAACAGGCCCCGCTGCACCTCCTCCTCCAAATTGCGGTTCGTGGCTACCAGCAGCCGGAAATCCAGCTCAATGCGCCGGGTGCCGGACAGCCGCTCAATGGTCTTTTCCTGAATGAGCTGCAGGAGCTTGGACTGGATATGGTGCGGCAGCTCGCCGATCTCGTCCAAAAACAGCGTGCCGTGGTTAGCCAGCTCGATCTTGCCGATCTTGCCGCCGGAGGCCGCGCCGGTGAACGCGCCCTTTTCGTAGCCGAACAGCTCGGATTCGATGAGGTTTTCATGGAGCACGGCGCAGTTGACCTCGATAAAGGGGCCGTTGGCCCGGCTGCTCATATTGTGGATGGCCTTGGCGATGGCGCTCTTACCCACGCCGGTCTCGCCGGTGATGAGAATGTTGGCCTTTGTGTTGGCCGTGTTTTGAATTAGTGTCCACAGCCGCTGCATGGCGGCGCTTTTCACCACGATGGAGGTGGAGGTAGCCCGAATACGCAGCTCCGCGATCTCCTGCGTGTACTGCTGCAAGGAATTTTGCAGATTGCGGTAATTCTGCTGGATAACGTTGATCTGCTCCATGGACACCGTGTTGAAGCACACGGCGTATTTCAGCGCCCCCGCCTTGTCAAACAGCGGGATGCCCACAGTCATCACGTTTTTGTGAACACGGTTGATGGTCTGGGTTGTGGTGATCTTCTTTTTCTGCCGCAGCACCTCCGCTGTAATACAGGGATTAAACGTGCCGTCCTGCTCCAGGTCAAAGGCGGATTTTCCCACAATGGAGCCATGGGCGAAGCCGAAGTTCTTTTCATAATTCTCGCTGACCCAGAGAATGACGCCCTCCGCGTCGGAGAGCATCATGTCATCCGCAAGGACCAGATTGTTTTCCGGGTTTAAAATATCAAACAGGCCGTTGAGATTGATGTCATCCTCAAACAGTTGGGGCAATTCCGGGGAATTGGTCATGAAGCCTACCTCCTGAAGTCGATATCTATTCATTTGTGATTATAGCATATTCATTTTTGAATAAAAAGGCCCTTTTCAAAAATTCAAAGGTGAATTTTGTCAAAAAATTACGGCTGTCTTTTTGTAGTTCTGCCAAAAGGATAGGATTTCCATGGGTTCACTTGTCTATTCAAAAATGAATACCGCGTCGATTTTTGTGGCAAGTAAAGGAAATGCGAGCGAAATCCCGAAGGTCCCTCCCGTCAGCTCTCACAAATTACATGGAATTTTTCGCTCCATTTTGTTCAAAACAGCTTGTTAAAGTTGGCATATAATTTGCTATATATTTCAGCGTATGACCATGCGGGAGCGTCGGGCTGCCCCAGTCCGGCATCTCCGGATATTATAAGGAGGAATTTTCCATGTATCAGACGATTCGTTACGAAAAGCAGGACAACATTGGGATTCTGACCATCAACCGCCCCGAGGCGCTGAATGCGCTGAACTCCGCTGTTGTCAGCGATTTGGAGCAGGCCATCTCCGAGGTGGAGAAGGACGCCGAGCTGGGCGCGCTCATCATCACCGGCGAGGGCCGTTCCTTCGTGGCCGGCGCCGACATCGGTGAGCAGTATGTTATGGATGTGGCCGCAGGCCGCAAGTGGGGCCAGCGCGGCAGCGCTCTGTTCCGCCGCATCGAGAAGCTGGAAATTCCCACCATCGCCGCTGTCAACGGCTTCGCTCTGGGCGGCGGCTGTGAGCTGGCTATGAGCTGTGACATCATTCTTGCCGCCGGTCCTAATGCCGAGGGCAAGGGCGGCGCCAAGTTCGGCCAGCCCGAGGTTGGCCTCGGCATCACCCCCGGCTTCTCCGGCACCCAGCGTCTCCCCCGCCGCGTGGGCATCGCCAAGGCCAAGGAGCTCATTTTCTCCGGCAAGATGATCGACGCACAGCAGGCTAAGGAAATCGGTCTGGTCAACGCCGTGTACGCCCCCGAGGAGCTGCTGAACGGCGCTGTTGCCATGGCAAAGTCCTTCACCGCCAACGCTCCCATCGCCGTGAAGTATGCCAAGGCCTGCATTGACCGCGGTATGCAGATGGACATTGATGATGGCATCGCTCTGGAAAACGAGCTGTTCGCCATGTGCTTCGCCACTGCCGACCAAAAGGAAGGCATGAGCGCATTTCTGGAAAAGCGCAAGGAAAAGCACTTCCAGAATAAGTAAGCGCCTGTGCGCAGCGGCAGCTTTTCAAATATCCGGAAAAGAGGCTTCGGGCTATTAAAAAGGTACGTATTATCACCGCCGGGGAAGCAGCCCTGATGGTCAAGGACGGAGATACCGTTTCCACCGGCGGCTTCGTGAGCTGCGCCTGCCCCGAGGCGCTGACAAAGGCGCTGGAAAAGCGCTTTCTTGAAACGGGCCATCCCCGGGACCTGACGCTGTTTTTTGCAGCCGGTCAGGGGCTTCGGAACGGCACCGGCGGCGACCGCTTCGGCCACGAGGGGATGTGCCGGCGCGTGGTGGGCGGCCACTGGGGCCGCACCGCCAAGCTGGGTGAGCTGGCGCTGGCTAACAAGCTGGAGGCTTATAATCTGCCTCAGGGTGTCATCACCCACATGTACCGGGACATCGCCGCCCACAGCATCGGCACCATCACCCATGTGGGCCTGAACACGTTTGTGGACCCCCGGCTCGGAGGCGGCAAGCTGAACGCCCGCACCCATGAGGACCTTGTCAAGCTGGTGAACATTGACGGGCAGGAGCGCCTGCTCTATAAGCCCATTCCCATCAATGTATGCCTCGTCCGTGCCTCCTATGCTGATGAATACGGCAACTGCACCGTCCACCGCGAGATCGGTTCTCTGGACATTACCGCCCAGTGTCAGGCCGCCAAGAACTCCGGCGGCATCGTCATCGTGCAGGTGGAAAAGGTTGTGCAGGGCGGCACACTGGACCCCCGGCTGGTGAAGATTCCCGGCATCTACGTGGACGCCGTTGTGGTGGGCGCTCCCGAGGACAACAGCCAATGCCTCGGTATGCCCTATGACGGAGCTTTGGCCGGGGAGTTCCGTATTCCAACGGACTATATCCCCCCGCTCCCCATGGACGTCAAAAAGGTCATTGCCCGCCGGGCCGCCATGGAGCTGCCCCGGGACGCCATCGTGAACCTCGGCACCGGCGCACCCGAAAAAATCGCGGGTGTCTGCGCCGAGGAGGGCATCACCGACCGAATGACCCTGACCGTTGAATCCGGCCACATCGCCGGTATTCCCTGCGGCGACGCTCAGTTCGGCGGTGCGGCCAATTCCATGGCCATTCTGGATCAGAATGTCCAGTTTGACTTCTATCAGGGCGGCGGTCTGGACGCGGCGTTCCTCGGTCTTGCCGAGACCGCGCCCAACGGCGATGTGAACGTTTCCAAATTCGGCACCCGCCTTGCCGGAGCCGGCGGCTTTATCGACATCACCCAAAACGCCAAAAAGGTTGTTTACTGCGGCACGTTCACCGTTATGGGGCTTGAAACCCAGTGCCGGGATGGGCGGCTGGTCATTGAGCAAGAAGGCACAAGAAAAAAGTTCGTCCGGCAGGTGGAGCAGGTCACCTTCTCCGGTGACTACGCCAACCGGGTCCACCAGCCCGTTCTGTACATCACCGAGCGCGCCGTGTTCGAGCTGCGGCCCGCGGGCGTAACGCTCATTGAGGTTGCTCCCGGCATTGATCTCCAGACGCAAATTCTTGATCAGATGGAGTTCATGCCCAAAATCAGCGATGACCTCAAGCTCATGGACGAGCGCATCTTCCGCGAGGAATGCATGGGCCTTGCGGATACGTAAGCATATTTTTTCAAGCATTTCCGGGCGTCCCACCGCGCCTCGGTACGGCGGGACGCTCTGATTCTGCCCGCAGAGCGGGCATGGCCTGTCCCACAGGCACATTTTTCCGGTTTCCGGGCCGACTTGCCCCATCCGAAACAGCTCCGGAGCTACCATTTCATTCAACCCCAAAATTTTCAGGAGGATAAGAAAATATGGCACTGATGACACCTCAGGAGTATATTGACTCCCTGCGGAAGCTGAACACCCGCGTTTATATGTTCGGCGAGAAGATCGACAACTGGGTGGATCACCCCATGATCCGTCC
>NZ_JARFXX010000009.1:0-88483 GCF_029218125.1 Neopoerus faecalis
CCCCTTAAGGGGTAGCCCGAGAAAGCAATGCAATCGGCAAATCTTTTCGGGCCCCTTAAGGGGCTTTGTCCGCATAAAGCCCTTATAGGGCTTACTCAAGCCTCCGGCTTAGCCGGAGGTTTTGACTTTCAGGTGGGCCACACGGCCTGCCGCAGCGCCGTGAGGTCATGGGTGCGGAAGAGAAAATACAGCGAGCACACCGCATCGGCGGTAAAGGCCATGAGGCACAGCCATGTGATGCCCGCCGGAATCCGGCGCTCCAGCAGTTCAAGCAGCGGAGCGACACGGGTCACCGCCGGGACAGTCAGCAGTCCCCAACTTAAAGAGAAGGGAAGGCAGACCCGGCCCCGGAGATTGCCGGGGAGGCCGGTATAATCCCAGAAGCGGACGCCTAAGAAAGTTTCGCCCCACCAGTGATAGGCGTATTCCACCGCCGTTGTCACCACCGTACCGGAGAGGTACAGCCGCCAGCCGGATAGAAGGGGCAGCGGCAACGTTAGCACCGCCGTGAGGCCGAGGCCGTATACCGGGCAGAGGGGCTCCAGCAAAAGGCAGCGCCGCCGCTGAAAGGGCGAGCGGGTCAGCGCGGCAAAGATTCGCTCCAGCAGCCAGCCCAAAAGGCTGAAAAACCAAAAGCTCCAAAAAAAATCTGCCATCTATCGCCCTCCTGTGCTGTGATTTTTTCAGTATGAGCAACGCGGCGGGAGTCTATGCGCCTTGCATGGGGCGCTGATTTGTGATACACTCGAAAAAACGAGAGGGGGCAGAGCAGTGGCGGATACTTGGGAAGCGCTGAGGGCGGAATGTGCCGCCTGCCGGGGCTGCGCGCTGGCGGACACCCGGACGAACGTAGTCTTCGGCGATGGAAGCGAAACGGCGGAGATCATGCTCATCGGCGAGGGACCCGGCCAGCACGAGGATGAGCAGGGCGTGCCCTTTGTAGGCAGGGCGGGACAGCTTTTGGACGATATGCTGGAGATCATCCATCTGGACCGGACAAAGGTCTACATTGCCAACGTGGTCAAGTGCCGCCCGCCTCAGAACCGGGACCCGCTGAACGTGGAGCAGGACGCCTGCATCGGCTATCTGCGGCGGCAGGCGGCGCTGGTGCAGCCGAAGATCATCGTGTGCCTCGGGCGCATTGCGGCAAAGGTCATCATCAAGGAGGACTTTAAGATCACGCAGGAGCACGGACAGTGGTTCCAGCGGGGCGGCGTTCAGATGACCGCCATTTACCATCCGGCGGCGCTGCTGCGGGATGAGAGCAAGCGGCCGGACACGTTTTTGGATTTAAAGAGCATTCAGACCAAGGTTCGGGAGCTGTGTGAGCATACAGAGTGCTGAAAAACGGAAGCATCGGCGTTGCCGGTGCTTCCGTTTTGCTCGTGGCTTTAGAATGGAGAGGCAATCAAGGGTAATGTAAAAATCGGAGAACTGCAAAAGCAGCCCTCCGATTTTTATTTGATTAAGAGTGACAGACCTCAGACCCGCTTCCAGGAGGTACCATCCTTAGTGTCGGTGATCTCAATGCCCTGTGCCTTCAGCTCGTCCCGGATACGGTCGGCTTCGGCAAAGTTTTTGGCCTTTTTGGCCTCATAGCGCTGCAGCACCAGCGCGTCAATGGCGGGGTCGCCCTCGCCGGTGACGGTGTAGCCGCCCTCAGCCTTGGCGCTCTGGGCCTTGGCGTTGGCCTCCCGGACAGACGCCGCCTTTTTTAGCAGGGACAGGCTCAGGACGGTATCGAAGCTATCGAGAATGGCCAGCTTCGTGGCGTCATTGGCCTTGGCCTTCAGGGCGTCATACAGCGCGGTAACGCCCATGGAGGTGTTCAGATCGTTGCCCACCTGCTGAATGAATTTGTCCTTGTACTCCTGAAGCACGGCGCTGTCCACGCTGCCGTCCGCCGGGTCCAGAGCGGCGATCTTCGCGATGAGCTTGCTGTACGCCGCAGCGGCGTTATCCAGATTTTCCCAAGAGAACACCAGCGCCTTGCGGTAGTGGCTCTGGAGGCAGAAGAAACGGTAGGCCAGCGGGTCATAACCCTTTTCCTCCAGCAAAGAGACCGTGAGGAACTCACCCTTGGACTTGCTCATTTTGCCGTGGCTGGTGTTCAGGTGGGCCACGTGGAACCACTGGGGGCACCAGGGATGGCCCAGATAGCTTTCGGACTGGGCAATCTCGTTGGTGTGGTGGGGGAAGGCGTTGTCAATGCCGCCGCAGTGGAGGTCAAGGTATTCGCCGTTATACTTCATGGAGATGCCGGAGCACTCAATGTGCCAACCGGGATAGCCCACGCCCCACGGGGAGTCCCACTTCAGGGCCTGGTCCTCGAACTTGGACTTGGTGAACCAGAGGACGAAATCGTTTTTGTTCTTTTTGTTGGTGTCCTCCTCCACGCCCTCACGGACGCCGACAGCCAAGTCCTCCTCGTTGTGGTCATTGAACACATAGTAGCGCTTGAGCTTGCTGGTGTCGAAGTACACGTTGCCGCCGGCAAGGTAGGCGTAGCCGGTGTCCAGCAGCTTGGTGATGATCTTGATATAGTCATCAATAAGGCCGGTAGCGGGCTGCACGGTGTCCGGCCGCTTGATGTTCAGCTTGCGGCAGTCGTCAAAGAAGGCGTCGGTGTAGTATTTGGCTACCTCCATGACGGTCTTGTGCTCCCGGTGGGCGCCCTTGAGCATTTTATCCTCGCCCTCGTCAGCGTCGGAGGTCAGATGGCCTACATCCGTGATGTTCATGACGCGGTTGACGCTGTAGCCGGTGTAGCGCAGGAATTTTTCCAGCACATCCTCCATGATGTAGCTGCGGAGATTGCCGATATGGGCGAAGTGATATACCGTGGGGCCGCAGGTGTACATTTCCACGTGGCCGGGGGTGTGGGTGGTAAATTCAGCCTTTTTGTGGGTAGCGGAGTTGTAGAGATACATAAATATCCATCCTTTCAGCAATTTCGGACACAGGACGCGAAAACGCCTCCCGTGCCGCTTCGGCACGAGAGGCGATCAAAAACCGCGGTTCCACTCTCATTTTTCACTCAAAGGCCCGTAACGTGGGCTGGCCGGAGGGCATCTAAAATCCCCCGCGCTCCCGGACGCACGTTCCCATGCTCCGCCGCAGGCACGCTTTCAGCCGGTGACGCGCCCTCTCTGACCCTTGGATGCACGGTACTCTTTCCGTTCAACACGCTATTGCACCTTGTAGGATAGCAGAAAGCGGCGGTACTGTCAAGTCCCTTTCTCACAGGCCCAGCAGGGCAGTGGCAAAGCGGAAATAGATGAGCAGGGAGAGGGCATCCACAATGGTGGTGATGAAGGGGGAGGCCATCACGGCGGGGTCAAAGCCCAGCTTTTTCGCCAGTAGCGGCAGCATACAGCCCACGATCTTGGCGGCGAATACCGTGCAGATCAGCGTCAGGCAGATGACAGCGGCCACGGCGACGGTGATGGGATTGTGGAACACCAGCCGGTCCAGCAGCATGAGCTTGACAAAGTTGGCGGCGGCCAGCGCTGTGCCGCACAGCAGCGCCACCCGGCACTCCTTCCAGACCACCTGAAGAAGATCGGAAAACTCAATATCGCCCAGCGAAATGCCGCGGATGACAGTGACGCTGGCCTGCGAGCCGCAGTTGCCGCCGGTGTCCATCAGCATGGGGATATAGGCGGTGAGAATGGTAAAGGCGCTGAGGGCGTCCTCAAAGCTGGAGATGATCTGGCCGGTGAACGTGGCGGAGATCATCAAAAGCAGAAGCCACGGGATGCGGGATTTAAAGGTCTCAAAGGCACTGGTGCGAAGATAGGGCTTGTCCGTAGGCAGCATAGCCGCCATCTTCTCCATGTCCTCCGTGGTCTCTTCCTGCAAAACGTCAATGGCGTCATCCACGGTGACAATACCCACGAGGCGGTTTTCAGTATCCACCACGGGGAGGGCCAGAAAGTCATATTTACTCAGGGCGCGGGCGGTCTCCTCCTGATCGTCCAGCGTCTGAACGCAGACGAAGTTCCGCTCCATGATGTCCCCAATGACATCGTCCTCCTCCGCCAGCAGCAACGTGCGGATGGAGAGAACGCCGATGAGATGGCGCCCATCGTCAATGACATAGCAGACGTTGATGGTCTCCTTGTCCGGGCCAGTGCGGCGGATGCGCTTCAGGGCGTCCTCCACCGTCATGGTGGCCTTCAAATCCACATACTCCGTGGTCATGATGGAGCCGGTGGAATCCTCGGGGTACTTGAGAATTTCGTTGATGCTCTTTCTTATATCCGGGTCGGAGTGCTTCAGGATACGCTTGACTACGTTGGCGGGCATTTCCTCCACGATGTCCACGGTATCGTCCAGATACAGCTCGTCCAGAACCTCCTTCAGCTCCGTGTTGGAAAAGCCGCGAATCAAAAGCTCCTGCTGGTCGCTCTCCAGCTCCACGAACACCTCGGCGGCCTGCTCCTTCGGCAGCAGGCGGAACAGCAGAGGCAGCGTCTTCTCGTCATCCAGATCGTCCGCCAGAATGGCAATGTCCGCAGGCTCCATGGGGAGCAGGAGGTCCCGCAGCTCCGTATATCGTTTTCGGTTCACCAGATCCTCAATCTTTTCCACCAGTTCCCCGCGATTTTCCAACTCAAACATAGCGTGACCTCCTTTCCGGGCGCCGCCCGGTATTTCCGCTCAATGGCGGATGGGAAAATAAAAGACTCCGCCGCCCGGTCCCGGTACGGTGAAGTCCTGCCCTTGGATGCCCCTCGCTCTGCGGAGCGGGCATCCCACCGTTCAAGCTTTAGCTTCACAGGGCGGTGAAATCGCGTTAGATGATACCTTGAAGTTCGATATCGCCTGTTCAAACCCTCTCATGATGTCTCCATCACTCTGCGGCAGCGATCCATATCCCTGTGGTAGCCTTACCTACCGGAATTATGCGGTTGTCATTTCCTACTTGATTATAGTATGCCAAAAAAACGGCAATGTCAACCCATGGCGGCGGATTTTGCAAAGTTTTGACCATTTGATGCAAAGAGGGCGAGAATGGCGGCGGGACGCGCTTTTTCTGCGCGTCCCGCCGGGAATCAGTTCAAGCTGTTTTCACTTTGTCGGAACAGCTTTTGCACCCGCTCCGCCGTGTCCGGGTGACGGGCAAGGGAGGGGTCATGGGCCAGCAGCTCCTCAGCGGCGGTTTGGGCCTCGGTCAAAAGGCGGGTATCACAGCCGATGTCTGCCACCCGCAGCCCCGGCAGGCCGTGCTGCCGAAGGCCGAAGAAGTCGCCGGGGCCGCGGAGCCGCAGGTCCTCCTCGGCAATTTTGAAGCCGTCGGCGGTTTTCGTCATGGCGCGGAGCCGCTGACGGGTCTCGTCATTTTTGTTGTCGGACACCAGCACGCAGTAGGACTGGTGCTGCCCCCGGCCCACCCGGCCCCGAAGCTGGTGGAGCTGGCTGAGGCCGAAGCGCTCCGCGTTTTCCACCACCATCAGACTGGCGTTGGGAACGTCCACGCCCACTTCAATGACGGTGGTGGACACCAAAATATTCGTTTCTCCTGCGGCAAAGGCGGACATTACAGTGTCTTTTTCCCTGGACTTCATTTTGCCGTGGACATAGGCAACCCTTAAATCCGGGAAAATTTCGGATTGCAGCTTTTGGGCGTATTCCGTCACAGCCTTGCGCTCATCGGGGAGATCATCATTTTCGGATACCATGGGGCAGACGATATACACCTGCCGCCCGGCCTCCACCTGCTTGCGGATAAAGGCGTACAGTCTGGGATAATAGGCGGAGGTAACGGCGTAGGTCTCAATGGGCTTGCGGCCCGGGGGGAGCTGGTCAATAACGGAAACATCCAGATCACCGTAGAGAATCAGCGCTAGCGTCCGGGGGATGGGCGTGGCGGACATGACTAAGGTGTGGGGGTGCTCGCCCTTTTCTGCCAGCGCTGTCCGTTGGGCCACGCCGAAGCGGTGCTGCTCGTCCGTTACCACAAGGCCGAGGTTGGCATAGGCCACGCTGCCGGAGATGAGGGCATGGGTGCCGATGGCAAAGTCCAGCTCGCCGGAGGCAAGCTGTGCCGTAACGGAACGCTTTGTTTTGGCGGGAGTGGAGCCGGTAAGCAGGGCGCAGCGAAGCCCTAACTGTTCCAGCAGTGGGGCAAGGCCCCGATAGTGCTGCTCCGCCAAAAGCTCTGTAGGGGCCATCAGCGCTGCCTGACGTCCGTTTTTCACACAGAAATAGACGCAGGCGGCGGCCACCATGGTCTTGCCGGAGCCGACATCCCCCTGACAGAGCCGGTTCATGGGCTTCCCGGCGGTCATGTCGGCAATGGCCTCGTCCACGCAGCGGCGCTGGGCACCTGTCAGGATAAAGGGGAGGGCATCATAAAACGGCGCCATATCCACAGGGCGGAACGGCTCCACGGACACGGTTTCCCGCCGGAATCGCAGCAGCTTCAGCCCAATGGCGAAGAAGAATAGCTCCTCAAAGGCCAGCCGCCGTCGGGCGATGTCCAGCGCCTCGGGAGATTCCGGGAAGTGGATATTCTCATAGGCATAGTTTACCCGACAGAGGCCGTGGGTCTGCCGCACGGAGTCCGGCAGGCAGTCCGGCAGAATGTCGGCGCATTCGTCCAAGCCCTGCCGGATGGCCCGGGACAGCAAAAGCTGGCTCACTCCGGCAGTGAGGGGGTAGACCGGCACGATGCGGCCGGTGAACTCCTGGCGGCCCTCCGGCTCCACCACGGGGCCGGCCATGGTCTTCCGCAGGAGGGAACCCTCGGCCCGGCCGTAGAAAATGTAGGTTTCGCCCACCCGGAGCTGGTTTTTCAGCCATGACTGATTGAAAAAGGTGACGTCCAGCGCGCCGGTATCGTCCACAGCCCGGACCTTGACTAAGTCCATGCCCTTTCGAATGTGGGATACCTTTGGCTCCGAGGCGATCATGGCGGCAACGCAGGCGGTCTCGCCGGGAATGAGACTGCTGATGGGCCTTGTCTCCCGGCGGTCTTCATAGCGGCGGGGGAACCAGCCGATAAGGTCACCCAGCGTGAAAATGCCCAGCTTTCCCAGCGCCTTGGCCTTGGCCTCGCCGATGCCCTTGATATAGCGCACATCGGTATTCAGGTCCGCCATGCTGCCGCCCCCTTTCAGGCAAAATAGAACAAGGCTATTATAAACGGCTGTGGGAGATTTGAAAAGGGAATCCTGCCGAAAAATGGAAAGGAACGAAAAATCCGGCCCTGCCAAAATCGGCGGGGCCGGGGAATTTGGGAAACGGCATCTGCGTTTTGATTGTTACAGCGCGGTGTTCACATAGTCCACAAAGCGGTAGGTCAGGCCATTTTCCGTGACCGGCGCTTCAGTGCGCTCCACTGTCCACTCCGGCAGAGCATCTAAATTTGGAAAAAACGTATCGGCGTTTTCAGCGGCGGCGTCCACGCGGGTGACGCAGGCGCGGCGGCACCGGCCCAGCAGAGCGGTGTAAATGCTGCCGCCGCCGATGAGCCAGACGTCCTCTCCGTCCCCAGCCAGCCGCAGCGCGTCCTCCGGTGTGTGGACGATCTCACAGCCCTCCCGGGAAAAGTCCGGGTCACGGGTGATGACGATGTTCCGCCGCTTGGGTAAGGGTCTGCCGCCGGGGAAGGAATCCAGGGTCTTGCGGCCCATGATGACGGTGCCGCCGGTGGTCAGCGCGCGAAAATGCTTCATGTCCCCCGGTAAGGAGAACAGCAGATCACCGCTCCGGCCAATGGCCCACTGTTTATCTGTGACAACGATGGCGTTCATGGTACGGCTCCTTAAATGGCAATGGGAATTTTATCCTCGAAGGGGGCGGGGGTGTAGCCCTCCATCGTAAAGCTGTTCCGGGTGAAGGCATAGAAATCCGTCACGGAGGGGTCTATGGCGAACTTCGGCGCGGGGGCGGGGGTCTGGGTCAGCATTTTCTCCACGATGGGCACATGGCGGTCGTAAATATGGGCGTCGGCGATGACGTGGACCAGCTCGCCGGGCACAAGGCCGCTGACCTGAGCCATCATGTACACCAGCACGGCGTACTGCACCACGTTCCAGTTGTTGGCGGCCAGCATATCCTGGCTCCGCTGGTTCAAAATGGCGTTGAGGACATTGCCGGAGACGTTGAAGGTCATGGAGTAGGCGCAGGGGTAGAGGTTCATCTCGTGGAGGTCGGCAAAGTTGTAGATGTTGGTCAAGATCCGGCGGCTGGCGGGGTTATGCTTTAAATCGTAGAGCACCCGGTCCACCTGATCCATGTCTCCCTCGGGATAGTGGTGCTTGACGGCCAGCTGATAGCCGTAAGCCTTGCCGATGGAGCCGGTTTCATCCGCCCACTGGTCCCAGATCCGGGCGTTGAGGTCATGGACGTTGTTGGACTTCTTCTGCCAGATCCACAGCAGCTCGTCCACAGCTGTTTTCCAGTAGGTCCGGCGGAGGGTCAGAATGGGAAATTCCTTTTGCAGATCGTAGCGGTTGACGATGCCGAATTTTTTGATGGTGTGGGCGGGCGTGCCGTCCTCCCAGTGCGGGCGGACGTTCTGGTCGGTGTCCCAGACGCCGTGGTCCAGAATCTCCCGGATGTTTTGAATGAATACGGTATCCGCGTAGCTCATGTGACAGCTCCTTCGACAGTTTTTCTTTATCATAGCAGAAGCGGAGCGCTTCGGCAATCCAAAATTTCACTGTGAATTTCAGCATATTTTATAGCAATTTTCGGCTGAAAACAGAAAATTCACCTTGAAAACGCGCAAAAAGTGCGGTAGCATAGAGAAAAAGGGAGGTGGTTTTGTGCTGGACCGCAGCGAGGTAGGCAAGCGGGGCTACTTGGACCGGGATTTCCGGCTGGTGCACCTGAAGGATTCTTTAGCGCCGCGCATCGACTATCACTACCATGAGTTTGACAAGCTGGTATTTTTCCTCGGCGGCAGGGTGACCTATGTGGTGGAGGGCGTGACGTATTTCCTCCGGCCGTGGGACATCCTGCTAATTCAGCATAACCTCATCCACCGGCCCATCATCGATGCCTCAGAGCCCTATGAGCGGGTGGTGCTGTGGCTGGGACGGGACTGGCTGGCGCGCCGCAGCGACCCCGGCGAGCCGTTGGACGCCTGCCTTGACCACAGCCGGGAAGCGGGCTTCCATCTGTTGCGGACAGCAGAGGAGCGCCGGCTGGGCTATGCCCGGGCCATCGGCCATCTGGAGGATTCCCTGCGCTCCGAGGAATTCGGCGCCCGCCGTATGGCGGATACTCTGTGCCAGCAGATTCTCATCCATGTGAACCGGGACCTGCTGCGGGCCAATACGGCCCAATCGGAAACGGACAGCTACCGGGTGGACCCCAAAATGGAGGAGGTTCTGCGCTATATCGCCTCCCATCTGGAGGAGGATCTATCGGTGGACGCGCTGGCGGGACGGTTCTTTATGAGCCGGTACTACCTGATGCACCGCTTCAAGGAGGTGACGGGCTCCACCGTCCACCAGTACACGGTACAAAAGCGCCTGCTTCGGGCGGGAGAGCTGATTCGCGAGGGCGTGCCGGTGATGAAGGCGGCGGAGCAGGCGGGCTTCCCGGAATATTCCTCGTTTCTGCGGGCGTTCCAGAGCACGTTCCACACCAGCCCCCGGAGCTTTAAGTAAAATAGCGCCCTGCCGAAAGGCGGGGCGCTGCTTTGCTGTCAAAAGAGAGACCGCAGCGGTGGTACCGATGCGGTCTCTTTTTTGATTTATGCAAGGAAGCCCTTGAGGATGCACTCCTCGGCCTCCTCCGGGGTTAGTCCCAGCGTTTCCAGCTTCAAAAGCTGGTCTCCGGCGATTTTGCCGATGGCGGCCTCGTGGACCAGTTGTGCCTCTGTGCTGTTGGCTACGATGGCGGGAATGGACTGGATATGGGCCTCGTCCATGATAATGGAGTCGCACTGAACATGGCCGAAGCAGGCGCTGTTGCCCACCATTTTTGGATAGAAGGTCTGGCGGGAGGTGTTTTTGGCAACGGAACGGGAAATGACCCGGCCCCTGGAATTTTCACCGTCAAGAACGATTTCCATATCGCTTTCGGCCACCTGATCGCCATGGGTCATGAGCCGCTCCGTGACCACCGCCTCGGCATTTTTGCCGCAGACGATCTTTGTTTCCCGCTTTGTGGAGTCGATGCCGCGAATCTGCACGGTCTCCATTTGAATGGAGGCGCCCTCCTCCAGATAGACTACCGTTTGGGGATTCATAATGCGGCCGCCGGTGCCGTCGCCCTCGCCGTAGTGCTTCTCCGTGTACTTTACATGGGAATTTTTGCCGACATAGAAGGTGTGCAGACCGTCATGGCGGCTGGCCTCGGCGCCGCAGTTGTGGATACCGCAGCCCGCTACAATGTCCACATCGCAGTCCTCACCGATGTAGAAGTCATTATAGACCATTTCCTGAATGCCGGGCTTTGTGATGATGACGGGAATGTGGCACTGCTCGCCCTTGGTCCCGTCCTTGATGCGGATGTCAATGCCGCTTTTGCCATCGGTCTTTCCAGTGATCTCAATGTGCTCCGTGGACTGGCGGCCATCGCAGCCGGAGTCCTTGCGGATGTTGAAGGCGCCTACCGGCTTGCCAATCAGGTCCGCGATTTTTTCCAGCAGCTCCCGATCTACCTGAGATTCCATCATAAGGCGTGTACCTCCTTGTTCAGTACCGGGCAGGAGCCCAGCGTATCAGACAGAATTTGCGGCAGAATGTCCTGCGGCAGACCCCGGTGCCGGATGGCACCGTCGCCCACAACGATGACCTCATCCGCCAGTGAAATAATACGCTCCTGATGGGAAATGATGATCATGGTGGCGCTGCCCTGACTGTGGATCTGCTCGAAGGTCTCCGTCAGCCGGGCGAAGGACCACAGGTCGATGCCTGCCTCCGGCTCGTCGAAGATCATCAGGTCGGCGTTCCGGGCCAGAATGGAGGCGATCTCAATGCGCTTGACCTCGCCGCCGGAGAGGGACACATCCACTTCACGGTCCAGATAGTCATTGGCGCAGAGCCCCACCTTGGTGAGGTACTGGCAGCATTTGTCCTTGGAGAGCTTTTCATCGCCGGAGGCGATGGTCAGAAGGTCCCGGACCGTCAGCCCCTTGAAGCGGGGAGGCTGCTGAAAGCCGTAGCTGATGCCAAGCTTGGCCCGTTCCGTAATAGTCATGTGGGTAACGTCCTGACCGTTCCAGATGATCTGGCCGGCCGTGGGGGTGACGAGACCCATGATGATTTTTGCCAGCGTGGTCTTTCCACCGCCGTTGGGGCCGGTAAAGACCACCAGACGGTGCTCGTCGATGCACAGGGAGATGTCCTTCAGAATGTCCAGCGTTCCCTCCGGCTCCTGAACGGAGTAGCTGATGTGCTTGAGTTCCAGCATGGAATATCCTCCTTTTGAAAAGGAAACTGATCGTTTATTTTCCTTTAGTATACCAAAAAATGGCGGGATTATGGGTTGCAGAAGCAACAGAAAAAGGCGAAATTCCATGAAAATCGCCTGAGTACTCACCATACCATATTTGGAAAGGATTGTCAAAGGCTGCCGCGGCTTTTTTTGGAAAATCCGGTACCTTTTCGGCCTGTCGGCATAGGCTGGAGGGAAAAGGAGGGGAGCATATGGCACAGGTACTCCCGGAGGTTTATGATTTCAGGCAGCATGACCGGCTCTGGCGACGGGTGCAGCCGGGGCTGGAGCCTTATCCGGAGGCGGATACATCCGGAGGAAATCAAGCGCAGACATCCGACGCGGGTATGACATTGGCGCAGGAGAGCCGCCTGC
Source organism: Neopoerus faecalis (assembly GCF_029218125.1). NCBI lineage: Bacteria > Bacillati > Bacillota > Clostridia > Eubacteriales > Oscillospiraceae > Neopoerus > Neopoerus faecalis. The sequence goes on from NZ_JARFXX010000009.1 coordinate 11,776, forward strand.
CCGGAGCGGAGCAAAACCCCTGCTGCATGGGGACGGAGGCGGCGGAGCTGCTGACGGTTTTGGAGGGCTATATCGCCGATGAACTGGCGGAGCGGCGGCTGTATCTGGCACTGGCCCAGCGAGCGCCGGTCTGGGCGCGGCAGACTATGCGGGAGCTGGCGGAGGATGAGGGCGATCATGCCCGGCAGCTTATGACCGCCCGGTACCTCATTACCGGCCAATGCCGGCAGCCGGAGGCGCTGCCGCTGGAACTGGTGTCCGCCGGGGATTGGTGCGCGCTGCTGCGGCAGCGGTATCACAGCGAGGTCTGCGGCGGCATGAATTATGCCCGCACGGCGGATTCCACCCCGGACCACTGCCTTGCGGAGCTGCTGAACGGTCTCAGCGCCGCAGAATACCGCCATGCGGAGCGGATTCGGGGCTTGCTGGAGCGGTGCCTCGGGCAGCGGAAGTGCTGAAAATATAAACCGCGAAAGCCTGCGGGACAGTGACGGGGCATTGTCCTGCGGGTATTTTTGTGCTATACTGCATTGCAATATGAAAAGCAATGGAGGCACAGACCATGTACGATGAATTGACGGAAGTGGACATCCGCAAGATGCAGGAGGAAATGGACTACCGAATCCGGGAGCTGCGGCCGCAGTTCATCGAGGAGGTCCAGACCGCCCGGGCATTCGGAGACCTCAGCGAGAACTATGAATATAAATGCGCCAAGCAGGCCAAAAACCGCAACGATAGCCGCATCCGCTATCTGGAGCGGATGATTCGCACGGCGAAGGTCATCAAGGTACAGGAGCAGGCGGATGCCGTGGGCCTTTTCGACACGGTGACGATCTACAACGAAATGCTGGAAAAGGAAATGACCGTCCGCATTGTCACCACGCTGCGGCAGGACGCGCTGAAGGGCCTCATCAGCAAGGAGTCCCCGGTGGGACAGGCGCTCATGGGCCATAGGGTCGGCGACCGGGTACAGGTGGCGGTCAGTCCGGAGCTGAAGTACACCGTGGAGATTCGGAGCATCGAAAAGGGAACCGACGATGAGAGTCTGGACATCAGCAGCTATTAAGACCCGGACGCGGCAGCTATATAATTCGGATGAAAAATGGGAAAGCCTATTGAAATATGGGCAATGTTGCCGTAAAATAAAACTGGAATCCTGTTGAATTCAGAGGAGGACGCGCCATGCGTGTGATCACCGGCTCCGCTCGGGGCCGCCGCTTAAAAGAGCTGGAGGGAATGGAGACCCGCCCGACAACGGATCGAGTGAAGGAGGGACTGTTCAACGTCCTGCAATTCGATATTGAGGGGCGGCGGGTGCTGGACCTGTTCGCGGGGACGGGGCAGCTTGGAATCGAGTGTCTCAGCCGCGGAGCGGCCTCCGCTGTATTTGTGGACAAGCGACCTGACGCCGTGAAGCTGATTCGGGAAAATTTGAAGCTCTGCGACCTGACGGACCGGGCCCGCGTTGTGGCCGGGGACTCCATGGAGTTTTTGAAGTCCGTCCGGGAAAAATTTGATCTGGTGCTGCTGGACCCGCCTTATCAGGCGGAGCTTTTGGAGGCGGCCATCGCTCATATTGCGCGGCACGATCTGCTGACGCCCCACGGTATGATGGCGGCGGAGCACCCGGCGGATAAAACTCTGCCGGCGCTGTCCGCACCCTATCGCATGGGCCGGACGTACCGCTACGGCAAGATCGCCGTGACCATCTATCACCGGGACGGGGAGGCAGAGGCATGAGAATCGCAGTCTGCTCCGGCAGCTTTGACCCCATCACGCTGGGACATATGGACATTATCCGCCGCACGGCGGCCTGCTTCGATCAGGTGTATGTATGTGTCAGCCCTAACACTGAAAAGCGGGGCCAGATGTTCACGCCGAAGCAAAAGCTGAAATTAGTGGAGGCGGCGGTGGCGGAGCTGCCCAACGTCACAGCGGAGTTGTACGGCGGTTTGCTGTCGGACTACGCGGCGGAGCATAGGGCCACGGCCATTGTCCGGGGCATTCGCAGCGCCGGGGACTTTGACACGGAGTACCAGCAGGCCATGGTGAACCGGGGACTGCACCCGGGACTTGAGACACTGCTGCTGCCGGCGGACCCGGCTTATGTATATTTGAGCTCTACGGTGGCGCGGGAAATGATTCACTACCGCCAGCCGTTGGAAAAATATTTGCCGAAGGCGGTCCTGCCCCTGATTCGGGACTGGACAGAGGAAAGATAAGGAGAGTGCGTTATGGCTGAAAATGATGTCAACCGCTTGATCGATATGCTGTATGAACGGGTGGAGGACGCCAAGTCCCCGGCCCTGAAGCCTAATTTGAGCATGGTGGACCGGGACGAGATTCTGGATCTGCTGGACGAGCTGCGCAGCCAGCTTCCCGTGGAGCTGAAGCGGGCGCAGGAGCTGCTGGCCGCCCGGGAAAAATTTGTGGACGAGGCCAAGCGGGATGTGGAGCGCATGATGCGTCAGGCGGACCTGGAGGCCAAGAGCAAGATTTCCGACAGCGAGGTGCTCTATGCCGCCAAGGAAAAGGCCCGGAAGATCATCGCGGATGCCGAGGACCGCTCCCGCCAGCTCTGTCAGGTGGCCAATGAGTACGCCGAGGATGCACTGGCCCGGACGGAGGAGGCCGTGCAGGCCGCTCTGACCGAGGTGAAGCAGTCCCGGTCCGCGTTCCGGGCCGCCTCCGCCGCCAAGCTCCAGGAGCAGCGGGAAAAGCTGGACGCAGAGAAGAAAAATGCGGAGCAGCCGGAGAGCTGACGCCGTATTCTAAAGGCGGACAGTGTTCGGTTGACCGTAACCGAGGCCGGCAGACAAGAAAGGGAACGGAATTTGTTGAAATTTTGTTAAAAATCACGAAAAATGTCGTGCAACATTTTTGAGACAACCAATATATAGCGCGATAAATGCAAAGGAAGGCCCATCGACACAAGATATTGTGCCGATGGGCTTTCCTTATTTTACGTAAACCACCGAAACGAGATAGAACGTCTGTTCTAAAATGCGCGGTTTCTCAGATTTTTGGAAAGAAATGGCTTAATTGCAAGGGTTTGCGTCGGAAAAAAATGCTTGCAATCCATTTTGGAATCGCTTATACTCAGGGTACATGGTGGGGAAAAGTGGGGATGATGTGCACACCTGTGCCACAAAAAGCCACGATGACCCAAAAAGTAGGGAAGGAGGGCATTGGCCGTGACGAGACTCATGGGTAAGTCGAACAATACCATCGACTCCAAGGGGCGGCTGGTGATTCCCTCCAATATGCGGGAGGCGCTGGGCGATGTCTTCTACATCACCATCGGCGCTCAGCATTGCCTGACCATCTATCCCGAGGCCAAGTGGAACCAGATGTCCGAGGATATGGACGAGCTGCCCTATACCGAGGCCCGGGCGCTGACGCTGCTGTATGCCAATGCGGTGCAGTGCGAGCCGGACAGTCAGGGCCGTGTGCTGATTCCCGCCGCCCTGCGGAGCTATGCGAATTTGAAAAAATCCGCCACCATTGTAGGTATGAACGCCTTTGCCGAGATCTGGGACACCGCCACATGGACGGAGCGGGAGCGCCAGATGCTGGAGGAGGACGATATGGCCGCCGCCATGGACGCTCTGGCCCGGGCGCGGCGGAACCGGGGGTAAGGCATGGAATTTACCCATAAGCCGGTACTGCTTCAGGAATGTATCGAAGCATTGCGAATCAAGTCGGAGGGCGTTTATGTGGACGGTACGCTGGGCCGTGCCGGTCATTCGAGGGAGATCGCAAAGCGCCTCACCACCGGACGGCTCATCTGCATCGACCGGGATCAGGCCGCCATCGACGCAGCGCGGGAGCGACTCGCCCCATGGCTGGAGCGGGTGACGCTGGTCCACAGCAACTTCGACCGGGTGGGTGATATTTTGGACGAGCTGGGGATACCCGGCGCGGACGGAATGCTGTTCGACTTAGGCGTTTCCTCTCCGCAGTTGGATGATGCTTCCCGCGGCTTTTCCTATATGCATGACGCGCCGCTGGATATGCGGATGGACATTTCGGCGCCTCTGACCGCCTACGAGGTAGTAAACGGCTGGAGCTATGAGGAGCTGCGCAGAATATTGTTTGAATACGGCGAGGAGCGCTATGCCCCCGCCATTGCGAAAAAAATCGTACAGGCCCGGGAGACCGCGCCGATTGAAACCACGCTGGAGCTGGCGGAGCTGATTCGCTCCGCCATGCCCGCCGCCGCGCTGCGGGAAAAGCAGCACCCGGCCAAGCGGAGCTTTCAGGCTATCCGCATTGCGGTGAACGGTGAGCTGGACGCGCTGCCGCCCATGCTCCACGGGGCCATTGACCACCTGAACCCCGGCGGCCGTTTGGCGGTCATCACGTTCCATTCCTTAGAGGACCGAATCGTGAAGCGCACGTTTCAGGAGGCCGCAAGAGGCTGCACCTGCCCGCCGGAGTTCCCGGTGTGCGTGTGCGGCAAGAAACCGAAAATAAAGCTCGTGACCCGGAAGCCCATCGTTTCCGGCAGCGAGGAATTAGAGGGAAACAGCCGCGCCCGCAGCGCAAAGCTCCGGGTGGCGGAAAAATGCGACGGGTTTGACCTGTGAGGGACAAGCCAAAGGAAGAATTTTGATTTTGACGGAAGGGAGGGCTCTGCATGGCGTCCGCGGCAAAGGAGTACCGCTACGCGCACCGGGAGTTTAGCACGCAGGGTAATTTGGCCCGGGATCTGGACTGGGCGGTGCGGGAGCGGGAGCTGAACCATGCCGGTGAAGCCCCCCGTCACGAGGCGCAGGCAGCCCCTAAAATCCGTCGGGAGCAGGCGTTGGTCCGGGAGCGGCAGCCCGTTCCTGTATTAACGGTGGTGGAAGTCATGGCCGTGATCGCCGCGGCGGTGCTCTTGCTTTTAAGCTATGTGCAGCTGACCACGCTGGCGGCGGACACCGTGACGCTGAAAAGCCAGCTGACCACGCTTCAGGCGGAAAATGTCAGCCTGACAGCACAGCATGAGCAGATGTTCGACATGGCCACTGTAAAAGAAGTGGCCTCTGCGGCGGGAATGTCCAAGCCCAGCCGATCCCAGATCACCTATCTGGACCTTGCCAGTGAGGACAGCGCAACGGTCTACCAGACGGAGGAGCCCAGCGTTCTTAGCCGCCTTCTGACCTCCCTGCACCATGGCATCTATGCGGCGGTGGAATATTTTGACTGATCGGACAATAGGGTAAAACACAGCGGGGAGTGAGAAGCGCGCCTTCTCGCTCCCTTGTTTCCTGTTTTCCTGAAGGGCACCTGAAAGGAGATACTCAATGGCAATTCATCCCCGGAGAAAAAGCGATGCGGCCCGGCGGGCCAACCAGATCGTCCGCAGCCGGACGGTTCTGGTCATGCTGCTTTTAGGGATCATGACCTTTGCGGCGCTATTTTGGCGGCTGTATGATCTGCAGATTCGCCAGCACGCGGAGCTGCAGGAAAAGGCCATCAGCCAGCAGACCCGCAGCGCTGTGGTCAGCGCGTCCCGGGGAACCATCTATGACCGCAACCTCAATACACTGGCCATTTCCGCCACGGCGGAAACGGTGCTCGTCTCCCCGCTGGACATCGAAAAGTCCGTGGAGAGCCAGAAGGAGGAGCAGGCGAAGGCGGCGCAGAAGGCCGCGGACAAGGGGCAGGACTATACCCCGCCTGTTCTGCGGGACCAGAGCTATATTGCCCGGGGCCTGAGTCGGATTCTGGGGCTGGAGCAGGGCGCCATTGAGGAAAGAATGGAAAAGACGAACTCCCAGTACGAGATTTTGAAGAAAAAAACAGACCAGACCATTTCCGATGAGGTGCGCCGCTTCATTAACGGTGAGATCGACCCTGAGGGGAACGAGGTCCCCGAAAAGCAGCGGGTGAAGCTCCGGGGCGTCTGGCTCCAGCCGGATTCCAAGCGGTACTATCTCTACAGCTCACTGGCCTCCGGCGTGATAGGCTTTGTCAACGGCGACGGTATCGGCAGCGTGGGCCTTGAGGCAAAATATGATGATACCCTCACCGGCACGGCGGGCTATACCGTCAGCGCCCGAAACGCATCGGGGTCTGAGCTCCTTTACAACTACGAGCAATATTACGATGCTGAGAACGGCCACAGCCTTGTGCTGACGCTGGATGCCAACGTGCAGCTCAGCCTTGAAAACGGGCTGGAGAATATGCTGAAAAAGTATGACGCCAAAAACGGCGGCACCGGCATCGTCATGGAGGTCAATACCGGCGCCATCATCGCCATGGCGTCCTATCCCAACTATGACCTGAACGATTACGGCACGATCTTTGACGCGGCGCTGCAAAAAAAGCTGGACGCGGATTTGGAGAAGATTGACGCCAACCGCTCTACCTATGAATCTGAGAAGGCGTATGCTGATGCCCGGGCCAAGGCCATCAACAGCGCCATGCAGAGCCAGTGGCGCAATAAGTGCATCGACTCCACCTATGAGCCTGGCTCCACCTTCAAGCCCATTACGCTGGCGGCGGCGCTGGAGGAGGGCAAGGTTTCCAAAAGCTCCACGTTCTACTGCGGCGGCTACACTACAGTTCCGGGCTGGAGCGACCGTATCTGGTGCTCCAACCACAGCGGTCACGGCCAGCAGACGCTGATTGAGGCCGTGGGCCATTCCTGCAACCCGGCATTTATCAAAATGGGCCTTTCCATCGGCACAGAGACCTATTATAAATACCTGAAGTCCTTCGGACTGATGGATAAGACCGGCATCGACATGATTGGCGAGGTGAAGGGCCTGTTCGTTGACGAGGATTACTTCAACTCTCAGGTGGTGTCGCTGGCCTCCTACTCCTTCGGCCAGACCTTCAACGTGACGCCCATCGAGCTGATCCGGGCGCAGGCGGCCTGCATCAACGGCGGCTATCTCTACGAGCCCTACATCGTCGATCAGGTGTTGGATGAGGATGGCAATGTGCTTTCCCAGCACGATACCACGCCAGTGCGGCAGGTCATCAGCGAGGAGACCTCCGCCATTGTCCGGGAGGCGCTGGAATACGTGGTGTCCTCCGGCAGCGGCAAGAACGGACAGGTGGCGGGCTACCGCATCGGCGGCAAGACCGGTACCGCCGATAAGACCGGCACCAGAAAGACCACCCGCGAGGTGGTGGTGTCCTTCATGTGCTTTGCCCCGGCGGACGATCCCCAGTACATCATGCTTTTGACTATGGATACCCCCAGCCGGAACACCGGTACGGCTGTGTACGGCGGTACCATGGTGGCCCCTACGGCAAGCCAGATCATGGGTGAGATTCTGCCCGCCCTCGGTATTGAACCGGATTATTCCGCAGAAGAATTGTCCGGCGCTGATGCCGCCGTGCCCTACGTGGTGGGGAAGACAGCGGAGGAGGCCAAGGCGGCGCTGAAATCCGCGGGCTTCACCTATCGGACGGTAGGCAGCGGCGAGACCGTGACGGACCAGACCCCTGCCGGCGGCGCTATCGTACCTAACAACGCCTCGGTGGTGCTCTACTTGGGGGCGGAAAAGTCGGATACGCCCAGCACAGTGCCGGATGTGACCGGCAAGACGCCCACAGAGGCCAACAAGGCCCTGACCAACGCGGGGCTCATTATGAAGGTAGCCGGCGCTACCTCTGCCAGCGGGGGCAGCGTGACTGCCATTTCTCAGAACGCGGAGGCGGGGAGCCAGCTTCCGGCGGGCAGTGTGGTCACGGTCCGCTTCGGTGTCCGCACAACGGACTAATACGCGCTTTGAGCGCACCTTTTGCCAGATTTACGGCACGATTCACGGTATGCTTCCGCTAAAAAGCTGATAGAATACTTACGATGAAATCACCTTGAAACTGGAGGATATCAATATGAAACTGCGGGAACTGCTCTCCGGTGTCTCTGTGCTTGCGTGCACGGCAGATATGGAAATGGAGATCAGCGGCGTCAGCTACGATTCAAGAAGCGTGCGCCCTGGCGATCTGTTTGTGGCCATGACCGGCTTTGCGGTGGACGGACACAAATTCATTGCCGCGGCACAGGAAAAGGGCGCGGCGGCGGCGCTGTGCCAAAAGGAGCCGGGGGGGACGCTGCCGTATGTGCGGACAGAGGATTCTCGCCGCGCACTGGCAATCGTCGGGGCCAACTGGTTCGGCCATCCCGCTAAGGAAATGACCATGGTGGCCGTGACCGGCACCTGCGGCAAGACCACTACCACGTATTTGCTGAAGGCAATTTTAGAGCAGGCGGCAGGGGCCAAGGTGGGTCTTATCGGCACCAACCAGAATATGATCGGCGACGCGGCGCTTCCAACGGACCGTACCACGCCGGAATCCTTTGAGGTCCAGAAGCTGTTCCGGGAAATGGCGGACGCCGGGTGCACCCATGTGGTGATGGAGACGTCTTCTCACGCGCTGTATCTGGACCGGGTCTACGGCGTGCACTACGATGTGGGCGTGTTCACCAATCTGACGCAGGATCATCTGGATTTCCATAAGACCATGGAAAGCTACTGCGATGCCAAGGCAATTTTGTTCCGGAACTGCAGTGTCGGCGTGGTGAACGCCGACGACCCGTGGACGCCCCGGCTGCTGAAGGATGCGGCCTGTAGGGTGATGACCTACGCAGAACGGGCGGAAGCGGACCTTCGGGCGGAGCATATCGCTCTTTCCGCTGACGGAATCGCCTTTGACGCCGTGACTGAAACGGAGCGGGTGCCTGTTCGGGTGCACATCCCCGGCGGCTTTATGGTGTATAATACGCTGGATGTGCTGGGTGCGGCGCTGGCGCTGGGAATCCCACTGAAGGACAGCGCCGCCGTGCTGGCAGGCGTCCCCCATGTGCAGGGGCGGGTGGAGGTCATTCCCACGCCGGGAAAGGATTATACGATCCTCATTGACTACGCCCACACGCCGGACAGCATGGTCAACGTCCTGCGGACAGTGAAGGAGTTTGCCAAGGGCCGTACCGTAGCGGTGTTCGGCTGCGGCGGCGACCGGGACCGGACGAAGCGGCCTCTGATGGGAAAGGCTGCGGCGGACTGGTCGGATTTTGCTGTGGTTACCACCGACAATCCACGGACGGAGCAGCCGGAGGCTATTATCGAGGAGATTCTGCCGGGCTTTGCCGGCAGTGCAACGCCCTATCAGGTGGTGGTGGACCGGGTGGAGGCCATCCACTGGGCCATGGACCATGCACAGAAGGAGGACGTCATCGTTCTGTGCGGCAAGGGTCATGAGACCTATCAGGAGATCAACCATAAGAAGTACCACATGGATGAGCGGGAGATCGTGGCCGATTATCTGAAAAGCGGACATTGAGCCGCCGCAAGAAAAGAAAGAAAACAGACCGTCTGCGGGACGGTAAGAGGAGAAAGCATGAATATCAATGTCATTGCGTCGTTGGTTGGCTGTGTGCTGACCATGATTTTGGGGAAATTTGTATTAGCGGAACTGCGGAAGCTGAAGGCCGGACAGGAAATCCGGCAGGACGGTCCCACATGGCACAATTCCAAAGCGGGAACGCCCACCATGGGCGGCATCGCGTTTATTTTGGGCAGCGGCATTGCCGCCTTTGCCTGCGGCTGGCAGCAGATGGTAAACGGGGAGTTTGCCCATCTGTATGTCTATCTCTTTGCCCTGTGCTTCGGCCTCATCGGCTTTGTGGATGATTACCGCAAGGTCCGCCAGCACCAGAACGAGGGCCTGACCGCCAAGCAGAAGTTTGTTCTGCAGCTTTTGGCGGCAATCGTGTTCCTTTGCCTGATGCGCTATGAGGGCCTTTTGACCAATGACCTTTATATCCCCTTTGTCAATGTGACGGTGACGGTGAACTGGATTCTTTACCTCATTTTCGCCGCCTTCGTCATTGTGGGCTGCGTCAACGCCGTGAACCTCACGGACGGGATCGACGGTCTTGCCTCCGGCGTGACCGCTGTGGTGATGTTCTTTTTCCTGCTGGCGGCTATGCTCTGGAAAATGACCTCCCTCGGAATTTTCTCCGGTGCGCTGTGCGGCAGCCTTGTGGGCTTCTTTGCCCTGTATAACCACCACCCCGCCAAGTGCTTTATGGGCGATACCGGCAGCCTGTTTTTAGGCGGCGCTGTAGCGGCTCTGGCCTTTGCCATGGATATGCCGCTGGTGCTGATTTTAGTGGGAATCATCTACATTCTGGAAACTCTGTCCGATATTATACAGATTGGATACTTCAAGCTCACCCACGGCAAGCGCTTTTTCAAAATGGCGCCGCTGCACCACCATCTTGAGCGGTGCGGCTGGAGCGAGGTGAAGATCGTGACGGTGTTCTGCACCGTGACCGCGATTTTCTGCGCGCTGGCCTATTGGGGCATTCAGGGCCGCTATTGAGCGGACGATTTTTCAAAAACGGCTGAAAGGAGGGAAACGCAATGGCAATGGAGCAGCGGACGCGCCGCCGCCCCCTGACCCGTCAGGAACAGTTGGTCCTGCAGGAGCGCAAGCAGCTCCGCCGGGAGAAAATGGAGCAGAGCCGGGAGCTGGCAAAGGGACCCATTGACCTGCCCTTCTGCCTGCTGGTGCTGCTGCTGACCGCCATCGGCCTTGTGATTCTGCTTTCGGCCAGCTTTCCCTCCGCCTATTACGAGGCAAATCCCTCCAAGCACAATCCTATGTATTACTTTGAGCGGCAGGCGGTGTTCGCCGTGCTGGGAACAACGGTGATGTTTATTGTCAGCCGCTTCAACTATCAGCGCCTGCGGGGCGCGGGGAAGATCTTGCTGTATATTTCCCTTTTCCTGCTGGTCATCGTGCTTATTCCGGGCATCGGCCAGCTCCGCAACGGCGCCCGCCGCTGGATCGGTTTGGGCGTGCTGACGTTCCAGCCCTCGGAGATCGCAAAGGTGGCCATCGTGGTCTACTTTGCCGGCAGCATTTCCCGAAAAAAGGAGCAGATGCAGACGTTTCGCTACGGCATCGTACCTTACGCCTTTATTCTCGTTTTAACGGCGGGGCTTGTGGGTAAGGAGCCGCACCTCTCCGGCGCACTGCTGATTTTGGGCGCCGGCGCGGCTATGATGCTGGTGGGCGGCATCAACTGGCGCTGGGTCTTTGCCGCTATCGGCGCGGTGGGGGCCATGGCGTATGTGGTGCTGTTCATTGTTGGCTATAATACCTCCCGCGTTACCTACTGGCTGGACCCGTGGGCGGACGCGGGCGATAAGGGCTATCAGCTCTCTCAGAGCCTTATTACCATCGGCTCCGGGGGACTCTGGGGACTGGGCCTTGGCAAGAGCCGGCAGAAATTCCTGTTTTTGCCGGAGGAGCACAACGATTTTATTTTCGCCATTGTCTGCGAGGAGCTGGGCCTCATCGGCGCCTGCGTCATCATGCTGCTCTTCGCGGCGCTGGTGCTGCGGGGCTACTGGATCGCCCTGCACACCCGGGACCGCTTCGGTGCGCTGTTGGTGGTGGGTATCATCACCCTCATCGCCATGCAGGTGTTTTTGAATATCGCCGTGGTGACGGGTATGCTGCCGACCACCGGTATTCCGCTGCCGTTTTTCAGCTACGGCGGCACGGCACTGTGTATCCAACTGGCGGAAATGGGAATCGTACTCAGCGTTTCCCGACAGATGAAGCCGACGAAGGCGGGGTAGCGTATCCCGCCTTTTTCCGCTGAAAAAGGGACATAACCGAGAAGGGGAGCTTTATGGAAAAACAGATTCGACGGGTGATTTTTACCTGCGGCGGCACGGCGGGCCATGTGAACCCGGCCATCGCCGTGGCGCAGCTTGTGGCGGAGAAAAATCCGGGCGTAGAGATTTTGTTTGTGGGCGCGGAGCGGGGACTGGAAAAGGAGCTGGTGCCTGCGGCGGGCTATGATTTCCGCACGGTGCATATCTCCAGTTTTCACCGCTCCTTCAAGCCTGCCGAAATAAAGCATAATCTGGTGTCTCTATACAACATGGTCCGCTCTCCGGCGGAGGCCCGGGCCATTCTCCGGGACTTCCGGCCCGATGTGGTCATCGGCACCGGCGGCTATGCCAGCTATCCCATGGTAAAGGCCGCCGCCAAGGCGGGGATTCCTACGGCGGTGCATGAATCCAACGCCGTGCCGGGGCTGACCACGGAGCTGCTGGAGCCCTTTGCCGACCGCATTATGGTGGGCTTTGAAAGCTGTCGAAAGCACTACAAGCACCCGGATAAGATAGTGGTCACCGGCACACCGGTGCGGGAGGATTTTTTCACGCTGACACGGGAGGAGGCTAAGAAGCGGCTGGGCGTCAACGATGGGCGGCCCCTTATTGTTTCCTTCTGGGGGTCGCTGGGCGCGGCGGGCATGAACGCCAATATGGCAGATATGCTGGCGCTGGAGGCGGCAAAGGAGCCGTTCCACCATATCCACGGCGCGGGAAAGGCTGGATATCCCAAGGTATTGTCCGCGCTGCGGGAAAAGGGCGTTGACCCCGCGGCCCACCCGGCGCTTCAGGTGCGGGAGTACATCTATGACATGGCGCCGGTGATGCGGGCGGCGGACCTTGTGATCTGCCGTGCGGGGGCATCCACGGTCAGCGAGCTGACCGCGCTGGGAATCCCGGCGATTTTAGTGCCCTCGCCCTATGTGACCAACAACCATCAGGAGAAAAATGCCCGGGCGCTGGAGGCGGGCGGCGGCGCGGAGGTGCTGCTGGAAAAGGACGCCTCCGGGCAGGCGCTCTTTCAAAGCGCGGCAAGGCTGCTGCGGGAGGACGAGAGGCGCACGGCCATGGGCGCGGCTATGGCGGCGCTGGGCGTCCGGGATGCGGCGGCGCGCATCTACGATACGGTGCAGTCGATTTTAAAGACCTGATCAGCGCTTAAAACGTTTACATTTATACGGTTTCCTTCCCGGCATTTTCGTGCTATACTGCCGGAAAAGGAACCGAATCCCCCCGGACTCCATAGGATGATGCGGAACATCATTCTGACTTGGAGGGACGGACATGAGCCAACTTTTGGCAGCGGGCGGCAGACGCCTATCCGGGGAGGTCACAATACAGGGGGCAAAAAACAGCGTGCTGCCTATTTTAGCGGCGACGCTGCTGACAGCGGACACGGTAGTGCTGCGGCGCTGCCCCCGGTTAAAGGATGTGGAGGCGTCCATCCGCATTCTGGAGGCACTGGGCTGTACAGCCCGGTGGCAGAACGATGCACTGGTGGTGGACACTGCCGGTATGAATGGCTGCGCCATCCCGGACGCGCTGATGCGGGAAATGCGCTCCTCGGTGATTTTTTTAGGGGCCATTCTGGCCCGGTGCGGGCAGGCGGCCCTCAGCAGCCCTGGCGGCTGTGAGCTGGGGCCACGGCCCATTGACCTGCACCTCACCGGCCTGCGGGCGCTGGGCGCGGAAATCATTGACGAGGGCGGTACGCTGCGCTGTCAGGCGGAAACACTGACAGGGCGGGAGCTTGTGCTGGGCTTTCCATCGGTGGGCGCTACGGAAAACCTGATGCTGGCAGCCTGCGGCGCGGAGGGTGTCACGATTTTGACCAATGCGGCCCGGGAGCCGGAAATTGAGGACCTTCAGAATTTCCTGACCGCCTGCGGGGCGGACATTACCGGCGCCGGGACCTCTACCATCCGAATTCGGGGCAGGCGGCCCCTCCACGGCGGTACATACACCGTGATGCCCGACCGCATTGCGGCGGCGACCTACCTGTGCGCCTGTGCCTCCGCCAGTGGAGAGGTTTATCTGCGGGATGCCCGGGAAAATCATCTCTCCACGGTCACGGCAGTTCTCCGGGCGGCGGGCTGCACGGTGAATGGAGATGAAAGCGGCCTCCGCTGCCGCTGCGAAGGACGTCTGACCGCTCCGCCGCCTATCCGCACGGCCCCCTATCCCGGCTTTCCCACGGACGTGCAGGCTATCGTTATGGCGGCGCTGCTGCGGTGCCGGGGCGCGGCGGTGTTTGAAGAAAATCTGTTCAGCAGCCGCTACCGCCATGTGGATGAGCTGGCCCGGATGGGCGCGGACGTCCGCACCTACGGCCGGGTGGCGGTGGTGCTGGGAACGGAGCGGCTCCACGGCGCGGCGGTGCGGTGCACGGACCTCCGGGGCGGCGCTGCGCTGTGTGTGGCGGCGCTGGCGGCGGAGGGCGAGACCGTGATCTCGGATATCGGCCATATCGACCGGGGCTATGCGAGCATTGAGGGCGACCTGCGGGCGCTGGGGGCCGATATCCGGCGGCGGGAGACAGACGCTTAGAAACAAAGAACAAAGGAGAAACGGTATGGCAAGACGGAGAGGCTCGGCGCGGCGGCGCAGACGGGGAGGCAGCGGCTTCCTCTATAAGCTGCTGTCTGTTTTGCTGATCTGCGGCTGCCTTGTGGCCGCCATCACGCTGTTTTTCCGGGTGGATACGGTGGTTATCACCGGCGAGAAGCGCTATACGGAGGCGGAGATTCGGGAGGTCAGCGGCGTAAAGGACGGTGACAACCTGTTCCTCCTGAATAAGTATCAGGTTATCCGAAACATCGCGGAGGCGCTGCCCTATGTGGAGCTGGAGGAGACCCGGGTGCAGCGCAAGCTGCCGGATACGCTGCTGATTGAAATCAAGGAGTGCGGCGATCCCTTGGCGTGGGCACAGGACGGGACGGTCTGGCTGGTCAGCCCCGGCGGCAAGATCGTGGAGCAGCGGAACACGGTGGGGGACTATCCCACCATTGATGGCTGCCGCCTGCTGGCCCCCTCCGTGGGGACGCTCATCGCGCTGGATACGGAGAATGATACCCGGTGGCAGAGCCTTTTAGAGCTGCTGGCGGCGCTGGAGGCGGCGGATAAGCTGGGGGAGGTGGACGCCATCCATATCGGGAATGCCGCGTACCTCACCATGGACTACATGGGGCGCTTTTCTGTGGAGCTGAACTATGACGCCGATTTTGCCTATAAGCTGCGGACGCTGGACGCCATTCTGGCCAGCGGCAAGATTCAGGAAAATATGACCGGCACCTTTAATATGCGGGGCGAGGACGGAAAAACCAACTTTATCCAGAATTCCGTAAAATAAGGGCGGAGCGGGCACGGGGACCGAGAAAAAAATACGAAACAAATCCGCCGCGCCCCTTGACCTGACAGGAAAAATAGCATACAATAACATATAATAGTGTAAACACAAAATACAGTATATAAAGGGGCGTATCCTCGCCCTTTTGTACAAAAGACAGCAGGAGGCACCGCTATGGCATTTGGATTGGAGACCGGCCCCGAGTCCGTTGTGAACATCAAGGTCATCGGCGTTGGCGGCGGCGGCAATAACGTGGTCAACCGCATGGTCCGGACCGGCACCAAGGGTGTGGAGTTCGTGGCCGTGAATACAGATAAGCAGGCGCTGAATGTTTCCAGCGCTACCTACAAAATTCAAATCGGCGAAAAGCTGACCCACGGGCAGGGCGCGGGCTCCGACCCGGAGGTGGGCCGCAAGTCCGCTGAGGAGAGCCGCAACCAGATCGCAAAGGCACTGGAGGACACCGATATGGTGTTCATCACCGCCGGTATGGGCGGCGGCACCGGCACCGGCGGCGCGCCCATTGTGGCGGAGATCGCCAAGGAGATGGATATTCTCACGGTGGCTGTGGTCACAAAGCCCTTCGGCTTTGAGGGCCGCCGCCGGATGCAGCAGGCGGAAAGCGGCATTTCCGAGTTGAAGGACAAGGTGGATTCTCTGGTCATCATCCCTAATGAGCGGCTCAAGCACGCCACAGACCAGAAGATCACGTTTGCCAACGCCTTTGAGATCGCTGATGATGTGCTGCGGCAGGCGGTGCAGTCCATTTCCGATTTGATTCGGGATACCGGCTTTATCAATCTGGATTTTGCTGATGTTACCGCCATTATGAAAAACGCCGGCATGGCCCACATGGGCGTCGGTCGCGCGGCCGGCAAGGGCAAGGCCGAGGAGGCCGCGAAGATGGCCATTTCCAGCCCGCTGCTGGAGACCAGCATCGAGGGCGCCAAGGGTGTGCTCATCAACGTTACCGGCTCCATGGATATCGGCCTCGAAGAAGTGGAGCAGGCGGCCTCTCTGGTGCAGCAGGCTGTTCATCCCGATGCCCTCACTATCTTCGGCGCTACGTTCGACGAGACCATGGATGACGAGATTCGCGTGACCGTTATCGCCACCGGCTTTGATAAGGCACCCGAGACGGAGCTGCCCAAGATCGGCAGTTTCCAGAAGCCCACGGTGCAGTTGGAGGGACAGGAAAAGGAGCAGGCCAAGCCCGCCGTGCCCTTTGCCCCCATTGAGCCCATTGCGCCGGAGGCGGAGAAGGCCGCAGAGCCGGAGCCCGATCCCTTTGATGATATTTTCAAAATTTTCAATCGCAGGGATTAAACGCCACACTACATATTGCCAGCGTCCGCAGGAAAATTCCTGCGGACGCTTTTTTTCGCCCATAGTGGCGCGAAAGGGAAAATCTCTCTGGCGCCGCTGCCGCTTTTTGTCGGGGTTCGGTTTTTCTCAGCAGCACAAGCTACGAATGCCCGCTTTGAGAACAGGCGGGAACATTACGAGCGTCCTGCGGCTGTAAAACAAAATTTTATGAAAAAAGAAGGGCTGCGGACTTCGGAGGGAGGGATGATGATTGCATGAGGAACAACCGAAAGGGCCGCTCCGATATTTCGCAGCGGCGGTCATGGCGCTGGTGCTGTGCACCACAGCGGCACTGGCGGTGGAAAACGGGGAGCGGAGCTTGATTCCCGTGGGGCACACCGTAGGTGTCAAGCTGTTTTCCCGGGGCGTTGTGGTGGTAAAGCTGCCGGAGGGCACAACGCCGGCCCGGGCCTGCGGCTTGAAAACCGGCGATGTGATCTTGGAGTGCGGCGGCGAGAGTGTGACCTCCACGGAACAGTTCCAGTCGCTCTTGCAGGAAAACGGAACGGAGGCTACAGAGCTTGCCATCAAGCGGGACGGAAGCGCTATGACGCTCTCTGTGGAGCCGGAGCGAAATGACGCGGGCGTGTGCTGTATTGGCGCGTGGATTCGCGACAGCATGGCCGGAATCGGCACCGTGACGTATTATGACCCGGAGACCCGGACCTTCGGCGCGCTGGGACACGGCATCACCGATGGGGATACTGCCGCCCTGATGCCCTTTGGCAGCGGGGCTATTCTGGCCTCCACCGTCAAGGCGGTGAAAAAGGGCGGCACCGGCAGCGCCGGGGAGCTGCGGGGAGATTTCGACCTCTCCGGTGATGTGGGAACGCTGTACGCCAACACAAGCTGCGGTATTTTCGGAACGGTCACGGCGGACTGCCCGCTGACCTGCGGTGAATGCGTCCCGGCGGTAGAGCCCAAAGCGGGACCAGCTGTGATTCGCGCCAATGTGGCAGGGGATGCGGTGGAGGAATACACCGTTGAAATCTTAAAGGTGCTGCCCGGTGCCGCTGATGGCCGGGAGATGGTGCTCTCCGTTACGGACCCGGCGCTTATCGCTGCCACCGGCGGAATTGTGCAGGGCATGAGCGGCAGCCCAATTTTGCAGGACGGGAAGTTAGTGGGCGCCGTGACCCACGTTTTGCTGTCGGATGCCACCAAGGGCTATGGCATTTCTATTGGCACGATGCTGGAGGCCGGGGAGAAAACGTAAAAAGGATTGTCCGCAGATTTATTTGAAAATTTGAAAAGCTCCTTTCAGAATTATCTGCAAAAACCGCTGTTTTATTGCATGAAAAAGCAAAAAATCCCCATGTATTTGCCGCAGCGGCAGAAGGCATATTAAAAAAGGAGGACGTCGGTTTAAAAACCGACGCCCTCCTTGAAGAACAGAAAAAAGCGGCGCTCAGCCAATCCAGTACAGCGTCCGTCTGGAGTCAAACACCAGCCCCAGCTTGGTCTGAAGCGCTTCTGAAGCTGTGTTGCCGAGGCGGACATGGCAGTAGGGCAGAAGGCCCCGGCGGAGCTGCTGCGCGATGAGCCCGACCTCCAGTACCTCCGCAAGCCCGCGCCGCCGAAACTGCGGCAGGACCTCCAGCAGTCCCATGGTGCCCTCCTGATGGATACCGGCAAAGCCTGCCAGCGCACCGTCCACCATGCCGCCCAGCATTCCTTCTTCGATTCGCTGGCGGA
Organism: Neopoerus faecalis; assembly: GCF_029218125.1. Taxonomy (NCBI): domain Bacteria; kingdom Bacillati; phylum Bacillota; class Clostridia; order Eubacteriales; family Oscillospiraceae; genus Neopoerus; species Neopoerus faecalis. The sequence continues at coordinate 29,824 of NZ_JARFXX010000009.1, forward strand.
TGTGGCTTTCATATGCGCCGGGATTGTGATAGTTCTCCAGCACAAAATTTAAATCGGCCTCCGTCAGCGGACGGACGGAAAGGCCGGGACGGGCCTGAAGGCGCGGCGGCTCCTTGCCCGGATAGATGGCCTGTGCTGCCTCCATGGTGAACCAGTCCGGATGGGCCGATACAAGGTGATCCCGGACAGCCTTGCAATCTGACAGCACCAGACCGGTGCCGTTGAGCTCCGGGAGGTCAAGAGGGACCTCGCCGCCGGTATAGGTGATGGAAAAGCGGTCATTCCGCAGGGCGATGCCCCGGTCCTCCGCCCAGCAGAGCCGTGCACCCCGCCGGCAGAAATCTAAAAGATACCCATATCCAAAGGCGTCCCGGGATACCCAGTCCGCAACGATCTGTTCCGTTGTCATCGCATTCGCTCCCTACGTGAAAAAATCTGTTTCACTGTATCACAGATTCCATGGCTTGTCCAGAGCTTTTGCATGATTGACGCAAATTCCAAATCGTGTTAATATAAAATAAACACGGCGCTTTTTTGAAGCCGCGCCGCTAAAAAAGCAGGAGGTATCCGAAGTATGCCCTATACATATGACTATTTTCAAAAAAGCGTAGATTATCTCAAGGAAAAGGTGGATTTCACACCGGAGATCGCCATTATTCTCGGCTCCTGTCTCGGGCCGTTCGCGGAGGAGATCGAAAACCCCATCGTGGTGGATTATAAGGACATTCCCAATTTCCTTGTGTCCACAGTAGCTTCCCACGCGGGCAAGCTGATCTTCGGCACTGTCTGCGGCCGCAAGGTCGTTTGTATGTCCGGCCGCTTCCACTCCTATGAGGGCTATGATTTTGAGCAGTTGGTTATTCCCATCCGGGTATTCAAGCTGCTGGGTGTTCAGAAGACGATCATTACCAACGCCGCCGGTGCCGTGAATACCGGCTACCGTCCCGGTGATGTGATGATCATTTCCGACCACATCAAGCTGGCGGGCCACAGCCCCCTCCGCGGCCCCAATGTGGAGGAGTTTGGCCCCCGTTTCTTCGATGTGACCCGGATGTATACGCCGGAGCTGCGGAAAATTGCCGTGGCCTGCGCCGAGGGCACGGGTATCCGGGTCCACGAGGGCGTGTATATGTTCTTCACCGGCCCGCAGTTTGAAACGCCTGCCGAAATCCGCGCCGCCCGGATTCTGGGCGCGGACGCCGTGGGCATGTCCACGGTGACGGAGGCGCTTACCGCCGCTCACTGCGGAATGCCGCTGCTGGCGCTGTCCGTTATGACCAACATGGCCGCCGGTGTGCTGGACCGTCCCCTGACCACGGAGGAGGTGGACGAAACGTCCAAGACCATCGCCAGCCGTTTCAGCGCGTACATGAAGAAAATCGTGGCGGCCATTTGATACGGACGGGAGGGAAACGCGTGAAGCTGTTACTGAAGCATTGTGATATTCTGGCAGGTGACGGAGAAGGCTATCGCTATTTGGCGGATGCCTACCTCAGTATTGACGGAAGCGTGATCGACTATATCGGCACGGAGCCGCCAAAGGCCGCCTATGACCGGGAAAAGGACATGACCGGCAAAATGCTGGTCCCCGGTCTTATCAACTGCCATGGCCATACCGCCATGACGCTGCTGCGGGGCGTTGGCAGTGACCTGCCCCTACAGGAGTGGCTGTTTGAAAAGATGATGCCCATTGAGGATCAATTTACAAAGGAGGACATCCGCATCGGCAACCGGCTGGCGCTGCTGGAGATGATCTCCACCGGCACCACCAGCTATTCCGATATGTATTTCCATACGGATACCGCCGTGGAAAACGCGGTAGAGGCGGGTATCAAAGCAAACCTTTGCCGCCCCAGCCAGTGCTTTGATAAAAATGAGACCTACGAGCAGAATACTCGTGCCAAGGAGTCCATCGACCTTTTTAAGCGCTGCAACGGCATGGCGGAGGGGCGCATTCTTATTGACTTTGCCATCCATGCGGAGTACACGAATTTCCCCCATATTGTAGAGGCGTACAGCGCCGACTGCAAGGCCCTCGGCGGGCGGATGCACATTCATCTCTCCGAGACGAAGAAGGAGCACGAGGAGTGCATTGCCAAATACGGCAAGACCCCTGCGCAGTGGTTCAACGATTTGGGGACGTTTGACTCCCCTACCTTTGCCGCCCATTGTGTCTGGGTCACGGAGGAGGATATGGCGCTGATGCTGGAAAAGGGCGTCAGCCCGGTCCATAATCCCACCAGCAACATGAAGCTCGGCAGCGGCTTTGCCCCCATTCCCCGGATGCTGGAGCTGGGGCTGAACGTGGCGCTGGGTACGGACGGTGCCGCCAGCAACAACAACCTGAACATGATGGAGGAAATGCACCTTGCCGCCGTGCTCCACAACGGCTTTACCCATGACCCCACGCTGATGAAGCCCGCGCAGGTATTGAATATGGCTACCCGCAACGGTGCAAGGCTTCAGGGCCGGAACGATACCGGTGTGCTGGAGGTGGGAAAAAAGGCGGATATCATTGCCATTGACCTGAATCGCCCCCATCTCTGCCCTAATGTAGACCCGCTGGCGCTGATGACCTATTCCGCCCAGGGCAGCGATGTGGTCATGACCATGGTGGATGGCCGCATTCTCTATGAAAACGGCGAATTTTTGACGTTGGACGCCGACCGCATTCTTCACGATGCCCGGGCGTGTGTGGCGCGGCTGTACCGCTGAGAGACGGAGCCGCGGCATTGGCCTGAATGCGGTTTACGTGCCTTTTGCAAATGAGTATTCCAAGCGCTTTGAAGCATACTGTTGAAAAACCATGCCGCCGGAGGCGGCTGTGAAAAAAGCGCCGCTGTGCGGCGGAAAGGATCACAATTATGCAGAATTTTACGTTCAATATCCCCACGGTGGTTCATTTCGGCAAGGGTCAGATCAGCAAGCTGGGCGAGGAGATCGCCAGCCGTGCCAGCCGCGTGCTGGTGGTGTACGGCGGCGGCAGCGTTAAGCGCAACGGCGTGTATGACGGTGCGGTGGAGCAGATGAAAGCCCACGGCATCGAGTGGGTGGAGCTTAGCGGCGTGGAGCCCAACCCCCGCATTATCACGGTCCGCAAGGGCGTGGAGCTGTGCCGTGCCAACAAACTGGACGGTGTGCTGGCGCTGGGCGGCGGCAGCGTGATCGACTGCTCCAAGTCCATTGCCGCCGGTGCCTGCTACGATGGCGATGTGTGGGATTTCCCCTCCGGCAAGGCCGTGCCGGAAAAGGCGCTGCCGATCTTCACCGTGCTGACCATGGCGGCCACCGGCTCTGAAATGGACGGAACCGCTGTGATCTCCGATATGGAGACCAACCAGAAGCTGGCCTTTGACGCCCATGTTTGCCTGCCCGCCGTGTCCATTCTGGACCCCTCCTATACCTGCTCTCTGCCTGCCTCCCAGACAGCGGCCGGTACGGCGGACATCATGTCCCACACCTTTGAGAACTATTTTAGCCGCATTGAGGATTCTTTCCTTGCCGACAGTCTGGCAGAGGCTATCCTGAAGGCCTGCATCCACTACGGCCCCAAGGCCATCGCCCAGCCCGACGACTATGAGGCCCGGGCCAACCTGATGTGGTGCGCTCCGTGGGCCATCAATGGCTTCCTTGAGATGGGTAAGCCGGTGGCATGGAGCGTACACGCCATTGAGCATGAGCTGTCTGCCTTCTACGATATTACCCACGGTGTGGGCCTTGCAATTTTGACCCCCAACTGGATGCGCTATGTACTGAACGAAAAGACCGAGCACCGCTTTGCCGCCTACGGCGTGAATGTTTGGGGCCTTGATCCCAAGCTGCCCCGGCGGGAGCTGGCGGAGACCGCCATTGAAAAGACCCGGGCCTTCTTTACCTCCATGGGCCTGCCCTCCACTCTGCGGGAGGTGGGGATCGGCGAGGAGAAGCTGCCCCTCATGGCGAAAAAGGCCTACGGCCCCCGCTTCGACAACACCTTCGTTCCTCTGACGGAGGAGGACATTCTGAACATCCTGAAGATGAGCCTGTAGGCATATCGGCAGCAGTTCAGCGGAAAAGAATAAAAAGCCCCGCCTGCCAAAATCCGGCAGGCGGGGCTTTTTTTCCTGTGATTTATTTGTCCCGCCCGCTGCCCATAAAGGCCATAGGCAGCAGCTCTGACGCGGTCATTTCCACCACATCGGTCCCGGCGGCGTTGGCCATGATGACCTGAATATCCGGGTCAAAATCCACCAGATATTGCCGGCAGAACGCACAGGGGGATACGGGCTTGTCCGAGTCGGAGACAACGGCAATGGCCGTGAATTCCGTGTGTCCCATGGACACGGCCTTGACCATGGCGGTGCGCTCGGCACAGATGCTGGAGAGGGTGGTATGCAGCTCCACATTGCAGCCGGTGACGATCTCGCCGCTTTTTGTCACCAGGGCGGCGCCTACATGAAAGCCGCTGAAGGCTCGGGCGTTGTGGCGGACCTCCGCCGCTTTGGCGATGAGCGTTTTTTTCAGAGCCTCGTCCATGGCGGCCTCACAGTCCGGGGAAGTAGTATCGCTTCCCCTGCTCCGCTTTTTTCCGGTCCCATTCTGTCAGAATGCGGACAGCCTCCGCACCGGCAAGACAGGCGTTGTACTCGCCCTCTGCCGTTTCGTCCCACTCGCCGGTGATGCGCTGGGCCACCACGGAAGCGCACATTCCCGCACGCTTGCCGAAAATGCGGCTGAGGGTGGTGACAGTAGCGCCCTCCATCTCAAAATTCAGCACGCCGGCCTGCCGCAGATCAGCAAAGTCTGCATCCAGATGAGAGGGGCGATAGCCGCCGTAGCTGGTGCGGCACTGGCCGGTGTAGAAGGAGGCGCAGGTGCAGCCGGTGCCGACATGGTAGCGCAGCCCCAGATTTTCACAGGCCTGCACCAGTGCCAGCACCACCTCATAGGACGCGGCGGCGGGATATTCGTCCCGGACATACAGGTGGGAGGTGCCATCCAGCCGGACGTTGGAATCGTTGATGATGATATCGCCGATGCGGATGCCCTCCTGAATGGCACCGGTGGTGCCGACGCGGATAAAGGTGTGAGTACCCCGGGCGGCAAGGTCTGTCAGCGTGCATTCCGCACTGGGGCCGCCGATGCCCGTGGACCACGCGCCCAGCTCTACGCCCTTGTAGGTACCCACTGCCGCCGCAGAGCGCCGGGACAGCGCATACAGCTTTGCGCCCTCGTCCCACTGCGCGGCCATTTTCTCCACCCGGTTCGGGTCGCCCGGCAGCAGCACGTATCCCGGCGCCCGCTCCGGCGCGGCCGTATCTACATGTCCCAGCTCCGAGGCGGACAGTCCCCGGCGCGCCTGTTCAATCTGTTTGCTCACGGTGTTATCCCTCCATATTCTGCGGCTTTGCCGCGCTTCGTGTCTTCTTGTATTATTGCGGGCGGCGGGATTTTTGTCAAGCTACGGACTGAGCGCCGGTGAGATATTGTTGCTTTGTAAAAATAATAGGTTGACCTTTTGATATCTTCTGCTAAAATTATACGCAAATTGAGCGTTTTCGAAAACTAAAATTGACAAAGTATGACCTTATGGCTATAATGTTCTCATACAAAGCGGGTGACCAATGTTTATCCGTCCGCACAGCGGTATGGGGAGCAGCCCGCTTTTCTGTATGGACCGAAAATGAACGTAGGAGGAAAAACATGAAAAAGACTCTTGCAATGCTTCTGGCGCTGGCTATGTCCCTGTCCCTGCTGACGGGCTGCGGCTCCAAGAAGGACGATGCCCCTGCCGCTGACAACAGCGACGCTGCTGCCGGTGAGACCACCGGTGAGGCTAAGCCCGGCGAGGGCATGAAGATCGCGCTGGTGTGCGACAAGGTCGGCACGCAGGTGTTCCTGACCCAGATGGTAGAGGCCCTGAACGAAGCTGCCGACAAGTATGGCTTTGAGGCCACCGTGGCCGAGTGCGCCGACAGCGCTGCTTTCGAGGATAACATCCGCGCTCTGGTGGCTGAGGAATATGACCTCATCATCGGCGGCGGCTGGCAGTCCGGCGACGCCGTCAACAAGGTGGCCACCGAGTATCCCGACGCTGCCCACTATGCCCTGATCGACTCTGAGGTGGAGGCCGAGAACGTCAAGTGCATTTCCTACCGTGAGCAGGAGGGCGCTTACCTCATCGGCGCTCTGGCCGCTCTGACCACCGATGGTGAGTCCCACAAGTACGGCGCTGTCCATGTCAACGAGGGCCCCGGCTCCTGGAAGTGGCGCTATGGCTACATGGAGGGCGTGAAGTCCATCGATCCCGATGCCGAGTTCGTGTTCAACTACACCGGCTCCTACTCCGACCCCGCAAAGGCCAAGGAGCTGGCTATCCAGCAGTATGAGCAGGGCTGCGTGTTCATCAACTCCGCCGCTGCCGGCGGTGACAGCGGCACTTTCGAGGCCGCCAAGGAGAAGGGCTTCTACACCTCCGGTCAGGACGTTGACCTGACCGATCCCGAGAATCCCTACATCGTTTCCTCTCAGATCAAGGATACCTATCAGTCTGTCTGGAACCTGATCGACGAGTTCTTCAGCGGCAATTACACCGATGAGAACTCCGTCTGGGGCGTTGCCGAGGGCACCATCGGCGCCGTGTATGTGACCCATGACTCTCCCAATCCCAGAAGCGAGCGCCTGTCCGATGACGATATCGCCCAGCTCAAGCAGATCGCTGAGGATATCCGCACCGGTGCTCTGGACCTGACCAACTATCCCACCGAGGAAGAGTACTTCGCAAACTGAGCCTGATACAAGGAAGTCTGCTTGGAGGGTCCGTCCGGGCCCTCCGCGTCCCAAGGCTGATAAGAAGCAGACGGGAAGACTGATTCTTCCCGTCTGCTTTTTTCTAAAACGGCTGTAAACGTTTTGTTAAGCACCGCTGCGCGGTGCGGTCCCACGACTGTTTCGCTTCCCGGGCGGCAGATGGCTGCCGCCGGGGAAACGGAACAGGATATCATGAGGAAAGGCCAGGTGTATTCCCTTGCTGTTGGAAATGAAACACATTACCAAGGTATACGGTTCTCTTTACGCCAATGACGATGTGCATCTCACGCTGGATAAGGGTGAGATTTTGGCAGTGGTAGGAGAGAACGGTGCCGGTAAGTCCACGCTGATGAAAATTCTTTACGGGCTGGAGCAGCCCACCTCCGGCGAAATTTATATCAACGGAGAACTTCAGCATTTCCGCTCTCCCCACGATGCCATCGCGAAGAAGATCGGCATGGTCCAGCAACACTTTATGCTGCTGGAGCCCTGCACCGTGGCGGAGAATATCGTTTACGGCCGGGAGCCCCGGAAAAAGGGCCTGTTTTTCGACCGGGAGACCGCCGTACATATCACGGAGGAGCTGTGCGAGAAGTACGGCCTGCACATCGATCCGAAGCGGCTGGTGAAGGACTGCCCTGTGGGCCTGCAGCAGCGGGTGGAGATTCTGAAGGTGCTCTATCAGGACGCCGACATCATCATTTTTGATGAGCCCTCCGCTGTGCTGACGCCGCAGGAGGTCAACGAGCTGCTGGCCACCATGCGGAAGCTGGCGGCCATGGGAAAGAGCATTATCATCATCACCCATAAGCTCCATGAGGTCATGGCCGTAGCGGACCGGGTCATGGTCATGCGCCTTGGCAAGTACATTCAGGAAATGCCGAAGAGCGCGACCTCCATTGAGGAAATGTCCTTCCTGATGGTGGGGCGTCATATCGTGGAGCGCAAGGTGCTGCCGCAGGAGACCACCGGTACGGTGCTGGATGTAAAGGATCTGGTGCTGGCGGGGCCGGACAAGAAAAATATTCTGGACCATTTCAATATTCATGTGGACGCCGGCGAGATCGTTGGCATTGCCGGTGTGTCCGGCAACGGTCAGTCTGAGCTCATTCAATGCCTGACGGGTCTGCTGCAGCCCACCTCCGGTGAGATCGTGCTCCGGGGGGAGAATATGGCGGGCCGCAGTGTGGGCGATATCCGGCAGGCCGGGTGTGCCTGCATTCCGGAGGACCGCTATCTTTGGGGCTGTGCCAAGCAGGCCACGTTGACGGAGACCGCCATCATGGCCCATCAGCATAAGCTGGAGCTTTCCAGCCACGGCCTTTTGAACAGCAAGGGGGCCAAGACCTTTACGCAGAGACTTCTGGATGACTACGATGTCCGCAACAGTGGCCAGAACCAGAAGGCGGGCGAGCTTTCCGGCGGCAACATCCAAAAGCTGATCGTTGCCCGGGAGATGGAGCAGCACTCCCCGCTGCTCATTGCGGCGGAGCCTACCCGGGGCGTGGATATCGGCGCCATTGAGTTCATTCACAATAAGCTGCTGGAAAAGCGGGAAAAGGGCGATGCTGTGCTGCTGATCTCCTCTGAGCTGACGGAGATCATGTCCCTGTCCGACCGCATTTACGTGATTTACGAGGGCCGCGCCGCCGGTGAGTTCCGCAAGGCGGACGCCACGGCAGAGGCTCTGGGTATTCTGATGATGGGAGGCTCGCTCCATGAAAGCAAATGAGAACCAGAGCGCGGCCCGTAAAGCCCTGCTTCTGCGGGGCTGGGAGGCGCTGTGTCAGCCGCTGGTGGCGATTATATTCGGCCTTGTTGTGGGCGCTGTGGTCATTCTGGCCTGCGGACAAAATCCGATGGCGGTCTACGCGGAGCTGTTTGAAAAGTCCTTTATTAAGCCCTACTACCTGTTCTCCACCCTGACCCGTGCCACGCCTATCATTATCTGCGCTATGGCCACCGGTATGTCATGGCGGGCCGGTTACATCAATCTGGGCGTTGAGGGCCAGATGGTCACGGGCACGCTGGTGGCAACGGTGGTGGCGCTGTTTCTGCCCGGTCCGCCGTTGCTGGTGGCCGTGATCGCGTGGATCGCCGGTATGGCCGCCGGTGCGCTGTATGCGTTGCTGCCCTCCGTACTGGTGTGGAAATTCAACGTCAGCATGGTCATCACAACGCTGATGCTCAACTATGTGGCAAACTACATCGCAAGCTATTTTGTGACCTACCCCCTGAAGGATACCTCCGGCGATGGACTGGCCCTTCAGACCCCGGAGGTGGACGCCCTGATGCGCCTGCCCCGGCTGACCTCCACCTCTACCTTCAACGCGGGCTTCATCGTGGCGGTGCTGGTGGTGGTGTTCATGGTGTTCATCACCCGCCGCACCGTGTTCGGCTATGAATCCAAGATGGGCGGCTTCAACCCCTCCTTTGCGCTCTACGGCGGCACGAAGCAGGTGAAGGTCATGCTTATCACCATGGCGCTGGCCGGTGCCATCGCCTCTATGGCCGGCTCTGCGGAGGTCTTTGGCCTGAAATACCGCTATGCGGACGGAATGCTCTCCTCCACCAGCTATGCGTGGACGGGCCTTCAGGCGGCGCTGATCGCGGGCCTCGACCCGGTGGGAATGTTCTTTGTGTCCATTTTCCTTTCCGGCTTGCAGATCGGCGGCAGCGCCATCCAGCGCTCACTGGGTATCCCGCTGGAGATTGCGACTATTATTCAGTGCTGCATTACCCTGTTTGTATCCGTGAAGATCGTCATTCGCTTCAAAAAGCCAAAGACCGCTAAAAAAGGAGGGGAGCCGGCATGAACAGCGCGTATATCGCTTCCGTTATCAATTCCACGCTCCGCTCCACCACACCGATTCTGCTGGCGGCGCTGGGCTGCGCCATGTGCAGTCAGGTAGGCGTGTTCAACGTGGCGCTGGAGGCACAGATGCTCATTGCCTGCTTTACCTCTATCGCCGTGGATTACTACACCTCCAGCGTGCTGCTGTCCGTTCTGGCCGGTGTGCTCTCCGGTGCGGTGGTGGGCGCGGTGGTAGCCGTTTTGCAGGTGAAGTACAAGGCGGCCGACATGGTGGTCGGTACGGCGCTGAACCTGCTGGTGGGCGCCATTACAACCTTTTTGCTGTACCTGCTGTTCGGCCTGCGGGGCAAGCTGGTGGATAACCGGCTCATGTCCCTGACGAAGATCAATCTGCCCCTTATCCGGGATATCCCCTTTATTGGCCGTGTGCTGGAAAACCTGACCATCATTGATTACCTCTCTTACATCATCGCCGTGATTTTGTTCGTATACCTCTATAAGACCGTGGCGGGCTTCCGCACGCTGTCCGTGGGTATCAACAAGGCAGCGGCGGAGAGCCTTGGCACCAAGGCTACCCGCATTCAGATGGAGATGGTCATTCTCTCCGGTGCATTGTGCGGTTTGGGCGGCGTGGTGCTGAGCATGGGACAGGTGACCATGTTCACGGAGAACATGACCTCCGGACGCGGCTTTATTGCCATGGCGGCAGCCTCGCTGGGAATGTCCCACCCGCTGCTGGTCATTGCAGCCAGCCTGTTTTTCGGACTGTGCCAGGGCATCGGTCTTGCCATCCAGAACGTTGTGAAATCGCAGTTGACCAATACGCTGCCTTATATTGCCACCATCGTGGCACTGGTCATTTTCAGCAAGCGAAGCGGTACAAAGCTGAAGGGCTAATTCTTAAAGCATGAACACAACGGTCGGCCCATTCGGGGCCGGCCGTTTGTCAAACCGATAAAGGAGTGAACGATTATGTCTGAAAAAGCATTGCTTCCCTGTATCCATCTTGCTCAGGGTGACATCCCGCCCCGGGTTTTGGTGTGCGGCGATCCCGCCCGGGCGGAGCGTATTTCCAAGCGGCTGACGGAAGCCCGCTGTTTGGCGCAGAACCGGGAATACTGGACGTATACGGGACTGTATCAGGGTGTACCCGTTGCGGTGGTGTCCCACGGCGTTGGCAGCGGCGGTGCGGCCATTGCCTTTGAGAGCCTGTGGCGCGCCGGTGCACGGGTCATTATCCGCGTGGGGACCTGCGGCGGGATGCAGCCGGAGGTCACGGCGGGCAGCATCGTGGTCGCCACTGCGGCCTGCCGGGAGGAGGGTGTCACGGAGAAAATGGTGCCCCTTTCTTATCCGGCAGTGGCCGACGGTGAGGTGGTAACGGCGCTGGTGAATGCGGCCCGGCAGCGGGCGCTCCCGGTGCACAAAGGGATCATTTTGACGCAGGCGCTGTTCTTCCCGGAGCTGCTGGAATCCACAGTGAAGCTATATGCCAGAGCCGGAGTAGTGGCCATGGAAAACGAGGCGGCAAGTTTGCTGGTGGTTTCCTCTCTCCATGGTGTGAAGGCAGGCGTCATTCTGGCGGTGGATGCCCCGGCCTTTGAACTGGTAGGCGTGGAGGGCTATCAGCAGACAGCGGGCCGCGCCGAGGTGGCGCAGGCGGTGGAGGACGAGATCTCCGTGGCGCTGGACGCGCTGATTCGGGTTCCGCTGGAGGATCATATTTGAACGCATAGCGTGAAAAAATCGGGCGGCACATTTGTGCCGCCCGATGGATTCAGGGCAAAAAAAGCTATCGGAAGGCCGCCAGCTTTTCGTTGAGCTTTTTGTAGATGCGCTCCCGGTACCATGGTTCCCGGGAGGCAGCCACGGCCCCCTCCGGCGTGAACCAGCCGACCCGGCTGTTTTCATCGAGCTTGGGCCGGATGTGCGCGGCGGGATCGGCCTCCAACAGATAGGTGACGTTCAGGTGCAGGTGAGAGGAAACGTAGCGCCCATGCTTTTCGTGTCCGTCTACCGAGAGAATTTCCAGGGAATAGATATCCTCCGTAATCGGGCGGACGTCCGTCAGGCCGCTTTCCTCCCGTACTTCCCGGAGAGCCACCGCCAGCAAATCGCGCTCTCCGTCCGCGTGACCGCCCAGCCAAGCCCAGGAATCATAGAGATTGTGATAGGCCATGAGGACCTGCTGCCGGTCCGGACTGACCACCCATGCCGATGCGGTCAGGTGTGCGGCGGCGTTGCTCCGGGTGTAGAGGTCCTCGCTGCTTTCCAGCCGCCGGAGAAGCTCTCTGCGGTCTGCTTCCTCCTGCTCGTTCCATGGGCAGTATTGCGTCAACTGCTGCGTTAAATTCATAAAAGCCTCCTGTGTTCGACACAAAATCCAGCATATTTACTATACCACATCTTGTACGGAGATGGAATACAGCTACTAAAAAAGAAAACAGGGAGCGCAATTTTTGAGCAGTTTTTCATAGATAAGCAGAGAATAAGCAAAAAGGTGCTTAATATTGCGATGTCCCGCGAAAATTGTCGAACGATTGTTGGAAAATTTACATACCATTTATTGAAAAAGTTGGAAGTATATGTTATTTTTATAAAACGCGACTGAAACATTGGGAAGTTGTCGCAAAAACTGAAAAAAGGAAGTGTGTTATGGAACAGCGCAAGAAAGTTTTGCTGGTTGACGCCGGTGAAGAATTCCGCACACTGATGCGGGAGGAACTGGAAAAGAGTGGGGAATTTTCCGTAGAACTGGCACGGGATGGGAGCGAGGCTTTGAAAAAGGCATCGGAAAACCGGCCGGACCTGCTGGTGATGGATGTGATGCTCTCCGGTATGGATGGCATCAGCGTCCTGCGCCAACTGCAAAAGCAGGGTGACGCGCCGATGACGATTTTCATTTCCGCGTTTATTTCGGAGCGGATGCTGGCGGAGATCTCGGAGCTGGGCGCGGCGTATTTCCTGCTGAAGCCCTTTGAACCGAGCATCCTGCTGGATAAGTTGCGGGGGCTGTTTCTGGCGGCGCCGCAGGCGGCTCCGTCCAGCCTGAAAACAAGAGTGACTTCTGTGATTCATGAGATTGGCGTTCCCGCTCATATCAAGGGCTACCAGTATTTGCGGGAGGCCATCATGATTACGGTGAAGGATATGGATGTCATCAACGCGGTGACGAAGGTTTTATACCCGGAGGTGGCGAAGCGGTATGCCACAACGCCCTCCCGGGTGGAGCGCGCCATCCGCCATGCCATTGAAGTGGCTTGGGACCGGGGCGATTTGGAAACACTCCAGAAGTATTTCGGATATACAGTCTCCAACGCCAAGGGCAAGCCGACGAACAGCGAGTTCATCGCCATGATCGCCGACCGGCTGACCTTAGAGCAGAAAAACGGCAGAAGCGCCTGATACGGCACTGTCAAAGTATTAAAAAACGTTATCAGGGAGACCGGCGGGTGGGGCCTGCTGGTCTCCCTTTTTTGCGGAAAATGTGATAGAAGAACCACTGCCATTTCATTTGGAAGGGTGTGGCAGCGGAAACAGATTCAGGAAAAAGTGGATTTCCTCTTGGCAGAGCATGAAAAATATGATATTCTGTAAAAAATAATTTGCCTGCTTGGAGGAAGGGCGGGCGAGGAAGGAAGGAAAAAAGGATGACGTATACGATTCAGCCTCACGGTGTTTGCTCCCGCTCCATGACGGTGGAGACGGACGATCAGGGCGTGATTCAAAAGCTGGAGGTTGTCGGCGGCTGCGACGGAAACCTCAAGGGCATTTCCGCGCTGGTGGTAGGTATGAAGGCCGAGGAGGCCGTCCGCCGCCTGCGGGGCATCGACTGCAAGGGCCGTGGCACCTCCTGCCCGGATCAGTTGGCACAGGGCCTTGAAAAGGCGCTGGCCCAAAAGTGATTCTTCGCAAACAGGAAATAGGAAGTACAGCCCCGGAGCGCTTGGCGCTCCGGGGCTGCTGCTTTGCACCGAACCGGGAGAAGCGGCATAGAATGGGACAGCGGCGGAGGTACGCCGTATTTTGTGCCGATGCGAAGCGGCGGAATGGATGATGGACGATGGCTTATTCCGACCGGGAGCTGTTGGCGCGGCTGATTCAGTGCGAGGCGGGCGGAGAGGGTGACACCGGGATGAAGGCGGTGGCGGGTGTGGTGATGAACCGGGTCCACGCCCGGGGCGGGGAATACGCCCGGGTGGGGCAGGGCAGCATCCGCAATATCATTTTCCAGCCCTATCAGTTTGTGTGCGCCTCGGAAACGGAAAACGGCGCTTACAACCCCCAGAACATTTATAATATGCGGCCGGAGCAGATTCACTATGACATTGCCGACTGGGCCATTGTGGGGAACCGCATTCCCGATGTGGCGGAGTCCCTGTGGTTTTACAATCCCTTCGGCCCTCAGTGCCGGAGCAGGTTCCCATCCGAGGTGGGCTACTGGCAGACCCGTATCGGGGATCACTGCTTCTATAACCCCACAGATGCCTATTACAAGACTTGAGAGGTGTTTTCTATGCAGCGTTTCAATACTTACCCGACAGCGCCGGCCCCGTCCGGCGGGAGCGACTGGCAGGCGGAGATCAATGGCGGTGGACAAACGGAGACAAGGAACGTTGGTGATGCGCACTCCTGGCAGTCACCGGAGAGTTCGGAATACGTCACCATGCCCGGCGGACAGATGGTGCCCATGGGCAATCTGCCAGGGATGCGGACAGATCTGCCGGAAGAGACGATCCAGAATCCCCTCAGCGTGGAGGAGACTCATAAAGGTTCCATTAAAGGGATGCTATCCCGGAATCAGGGCGCCTACGTGGTGGCCACCTTTTTGGTGGGCACACAGGGCACCGTGTCATGGGAGGGGATCCTCTATGACGTGGGCAATGACTTCATCACGATCTACCAGCCGGGGCGGGAGCGGTATATCGTGACGGATATTTACGCCCTGAAGTATATCGAATTTTACGATACCCGCCGCCGGGAGCAGTGTGAGGCCATGCTGAAGCAGAACGGCCTTTGGAACCGGGGGTAAAAGTTTACAGAAGGGGATTGCGGAGAAAAAAGCACTGTGATACAATCAGCACGATCAAACAAATGAGGAGGAATCCCAATGGATTTTGCAAAGCTCTGCGCAGAGCGCTATTCTCTGCGGAAATTTGACACTCGTCCGGTAGAGCGGGAAAAGCTGGACTTGATTTTGGAGGCGGGCCGCAATGCCCCTACCGCCCACAATAAACAGCCCCAGCGCATTTTTGTGCTGCAGAGCGCAGAGGCGCTGGAAAAGGCGGATGCCTGCATGGGCTGTCATTTCCATCCCCCGGTGATCATTGCCGTGGGCTATGACCCGGCTGTTTCGTGGCATCGGGAGACCGACGGAAAGGACCATGGCGAGATCGACGCTACCATCGCCGCCACGCAGATGATGCTGCAGGCGGCGGATCTGGGCCTTGGCACTACGTATGTGGGAATATTTGAGCCGGAGAAGATGCTGGCGGCCTTCCCGGAGATGGCGGGCGTACAACTCACGGCGCTGCTGCCGCTGGGCTATCCGGCGGAGGGGGCACATCCCGCCAAGCTCCACGCCCAGCGGGAGCCGATGGAGAAACTGGTGAAGTACCTGTAAGTAAGCGGGAAGAATCAGACACGGGAGCAGCTGCTCTGCAGCCGCTCCCGCATTTTGCAAAAGACTGAAATAGCAGAGAAAGAGATACGCACAAGCGTATCTCTTTCTTTTGGTGACCCGGCGGGGATTCGAACCCCGGACCCACTGCTTAAAAGGCAGTTGCTCTGCCGGCTGAGCTACCGGATCATGCGCAATATGGGGAAAATGAACTGGCAGGGACGGCTGGACTCGAACCAGCGAATGAGGGAGTCAAAGTCCCTTGCCTTACCACTTGGCTACGCCCCTAAGTGGAAAAAGAAAAGGGAACCGGGGATATCCCGGTCCCCTTTTGTCTGGGGTGGGTGATGGGACTCGAACCCACAACACCTGGAACCACAATCCAGTGCTCTGCCAATTGAACTACACCCACCACATATAAAACCGTTTGAGCCGACATATACCGGAGAGATGGTACGCCAGGAGGGACTCGAACCCCCGGCCCACTGCTTAGAAGGCAGTTGCTCTATCCACCTGAGCTACTGGCGCAGATTCTGGAGCAGGTGACGGGAATCGAACCCGCATCCCCAGCTTGGAAGGCTGGTGCCCTGACCATTGTGCTACACCTGCATGAGCCCTCCGTGGAAATGTCAGCTTGCATATCTTAGCATATAAAGTCGGTTCTGTCAAGGCGTTTTTCCTGAAAAGTTTACAGTTTTGCCATGGAGAGGAAAGTGTCGTATAAAAGCTGCCCATCTGCCGCACCGGGGAGGGACAGCCGTTCCGGGTGCCACTGGACGCATAGAATGGGGAGCGTGCGGTGCCGCAGAGCCTCAACAGTACCGTCCGGCGCCCATTGCAACGCCTCCAGCCCGGCGCCGAAACGGTCAATGGACTGGTGGTGGCTGCTGTTGACAACGCAGCGCTCCCCATACAGCCGCCGCAGCAGCGAGGGGGCAGCGGTGACGCTATGTAGCCGGTCACTGCCGTGGACCGAGCTGTGGCCGGGAAGGTCCTGCACAAGCGTGCCACCGAAAAATACGTTCACACTCTGCATTCCCCGGCAGACGCCCAGCACCGGTCGGTGGGCGGAGGTGAACAGATTCAGCAGATCCATTTCCAGCGCGTCCCGCGCCGGGTCAAGGCCGCGGCAGGCAATATCGGTCTGTCCATAGAGCATTGGGGACAGGTCGCCGCCGCCGGGAAGCAGCAGACAGCCGCAGTCCGCCGGATCATCGGTAAAGCAGGGCACTGCCCCGGCGCGGCGCACGGCTCGGGCGTAATTGCGGTAAACGGCGACGTCACCGGGAATATAAACACGCAGCATGGCAGGCCCTCCCCTTAAAAAGCTGCTTTATTCTATGCGGCAGCGGCGGATTTTGACAGGGGAAGCTGTGGGAAGGCTTGCCTTGCGGCATAGGAAGGAGTATAATAACCTTGATTTTACCTGTGATATGGGAGGTGGAGCACTGTGGAGACCTTGGGGCGCTTTGCACCGTCTCCCAGCGGGCGGCTCCATCTGGGAAACCTGTTCTGCGCGCTGCTGGCGTGGCTGTCCGCACGGCAGAAGGGCGGAAAAATTTTGTTGCGGGTGGAGGACCTTGATACCGCCCGTTGTCCGCTGAAATACGGCGCACAGACGGAGCGGGACCTGCAATGGCTGGGGCTGGACTGGGACATCGGCCCCGGTAAGGAGAACGGTACCGGCCCATATTACCAAAGCCGCCGCACGGCGCTCTATCAGGCGGCGCTGGAGAAACTGGAGGACAGGGGACTGGTGTACCCCTGCTTTTGCACCCGGGCGGAGCTGCACGCAGCCTCGGCTCCCCACCGGGAGGACGGGCAGACAGTTTATGTCGGCACCTGCCGGTATTTATCAGCGGCGGAGATCGCGGAGAAGCGCCGGACTCGTGCGCCCGCTCTGCGGCTGCGGGTGTCGGAGGAGGTCTGGGGCTTCACGGACGGACACATGGGCCGTTATGAGGAAAATCTGGCCCGGGACTGCGGGGATTTTCTTCTGCGCCGGTCCGACGGAATGTTTGCCTATCAACTGGCAGTGGTGGTAGATGATGCCGCCATGGGCATCACAGAGGTGGTGCGGGGGTCGGACCTGCAGGATTCCACACCCCGGCAGTTATATCTCTATCACCTGCTGGGCCTGACGCCGCCGCAGTTTTATCATTTCCCGCTGCTGCTGACAGCGGAGGGAAAGCGCCTTTCCAAGCGGGACAGTGCAGTGGGACTGGACAGCTTACAGGAACGGCTGTCCCCGGAGGAAATTTTGGGGAGGCTGGGGTATCTTGCGGGCATCAATCCCTCTGCCGCGCCGAAAACGGCGGAGGCGCTGCTGACGGACTTTGACTGGGAACGGGTTCCGAGGGCGGATATCCGCATCCCGGAGGGACTTTTTGAATGAACGGCGGAAAGCCGCCAAGGGGGAAAAGCAATGCAGATCATCATTGTGGGCGCGGGCAAGGTTGGCAGCAGTCTGACTGCTCAGTTGATTCGGGAGCACCGGGTCACGGTTATCGATCAGGAGCCGAAGCTTATTGAAAATATCATCAACGTCTATGATGTGATGGGAATTTGCGGCAACGGAGCAAGCTACGAGGTGCAGAAGGAGGCGGAGGTAAATAAGGCGGACTTGCTGATCGCCACCACCTCCAGCGATGAGATCAACATTCTGGCCTGCCTTGTGGCGAAAAAGCTGGGCGTGGCCCACACCATCGCCAGAATCCGCAACCCGGAATATGAGACGCAGCTCCGCTTCATGCGGGGGGAGTTGGGCATGACCATGTCCATCAACCCGGAAAAGGCGGCGGCTCACGAGATTGCCCGCGTACTGCGGTTCCCGGCGGCTATGAAGCTGGAGTCCTTTTCCAAGGGGCGGCTGGAGCTGGTGGAGTACCGTTTGCAGGAGGGCTCTGCGCTGGATGGCGTCCAATTGCTGGATATTTACCGCAGCGCCCGGGCAAGGGTGCTGATATGTGCGGTGTCCCGGAAAGGGGAGACCACCATCCCCTCCGGTGATTTCCAACTAAAAAGCGGCGATAAAATCTATGTCACCGCCGCGCCGGATCAGCTCTCCGCTTTTTTCCAGTATTTGGGTGTGTTTCGCAAAAAGGCATCCAGCGTCATGATCGTGGGCGCCAGCAAAATGTGCTACTATCTTGCAAGCGAGCTTCTGCACATGGGGATGAGCGTGAAGATTATCGACCAGAATGAGAGCCGCTGCGCCCAAATCAGCGAGCTGCTGCCCCGGGCGCTGGTCATTGTGGGTGACGGTACGGACGGGGAGCTGCTGGCAGAGGAGGGCATTGACGATACCGATGCCTTTGTGGCCCTGACCGGCATTGACGAGGCCAATATCCTCATGGCCATGTGCGCATCCCGGCAGAAGGCCGGGTGCAAGGTGGTGGCGAAGATCAACCGCCGCTCCCTGATGGAGCTGGTGAGCAGCGAGCGGATGATCGACAGCATAGTCTCCGTCCGAGATGTGACCACGGAGTTGATTGTGCAGTACGTCCGGGCCATGGAGAGCGCCTCCGGCGCCAAGATCAAAACGCTGCACCGGCTGGTGGAGGGGGCTATTGAGGCACTGGAATTTCATGTAGACAATGACGTTGCCTTTGTGGAAACGCCCCTGAAGGACCTGCGGCTGAAATCCGGCGTGCTCATTGCGGGCATTGTCCGGCGCAACGGCAGCATTGTCATACCCGGCGGCAGCGATGTGATTCGCAGCGGCGATGATGTCATTGTGGTGACGCAGGACGCCGCCCTTCAGGACATTCACGATATTTTGCGGCAGGAGTAAGAGGAGGCACTATGAATATACGCATGATCGGCTTTGTGCTGGGGCGAATCCTGCTGGTGGAGGCGGGACTTCTGACCCTGCCGCTGGCCGTGGCGCTGCTGTACAGGGAACCGGCCATGCCGTGGCTGATCACCATGGCGGCGCTGGTAGTTTGCGGCGCACTTTTGAGCTTCCGAAAGCCGGAGCGCACCGCCCTTTACGCCAAGGACGGCTTTGCTGCCGTGGCGCTGGTGTGGCTGCTGATGTCCGCCTTTGGAGCGCTGCCCTTTGTGCTTTCGGGGGACATTCTCCATTACGTGGACGCCTTTTTTGAAACGGTCTCCGGCTTTACTACCACCGGAGCCAGTATCCTCCCGGCAGTGGAACCGCTGAGCCGGGGCAGCCTGTTCTGGCGCAGCTTTACGCACTGGGTTGGCGGCATGGGCGTACTGGTGTTCGTCATGGCGATTTTACCCATGAGCGACGGACATACCATGCATATCCTCCGTGCGGAGATGCCCGGCCCCACGGCGGGCAAGCTGGTGAGCCGCATGAGCGACACGGCAAAAATCCTCTACGGCATTTATTTTGTGATGACAGCGGTTATGATTTTGCTGCTGGTGCTGGGGGGCATGGATTTGTTTGATGCCTGTATCCATGCCTTCGGCACGGCGGGCACCGGCGGCTTTTCCAGCCGGAACGCCAGCGTGGGGGCCTACAACAGCGCGTATATCGACATTGTCACCGGTATCGGGATGCTGGCCTTCGGCGTCAATTTTAATCTGTACTTTTTCCTGCTGGTGCGCCGCTTTCGGGAGGTGCTCCGCTCCGAGGAGCTGTGGGTGTATCTCGGCATCGTGGCGGCGTCCACAGCGGCCATTGCCGCCAACATCCTGTCGCTGTACGGCTCTGTGGGAACGGCGCTGCGCCACACTTTCTTTCAGGTGTCCTCCGTTATCACCACAACCGGCTACGCCACAGTGGATTTCGGGCAGTGGCCGGTTTTTTCCAAAACAGTGCTGGTGCTGCTGATGTTTGTGGGCGGCTGCGCCGGTTCTACCGCCGGCGGATTGAAGGTCACGCGCATCGTCACCTTGGCAAAGGCCGCTGTAATGGATATGCGGAAGATGCTGCATCCCAATGCCGTGATCAATGTGCGGATGGAGGGCCGCGCCCTGCCGGAAAAACAGGTGCGGGGCGTGCAGGCGTATCTTTCCATCTACATACTGATTTTATGCGGCTCATGGCTGCTGCTGAGTCTGGCGGGCTTTGATGAGCTGACAACCTTTACCGCTGTTGTGACCTGCATCAATAACGTCGGCCCGGGACTGAACATGGTGGGCCCCACCGGGAATTTCGGTTTCTTTGCCCCGTGGGCCAAGCTGCTTTTGAGCTTTGATATGCTGGCGGGACGGCTGGAGCTGTTCCCCATGCTGCTGCTGTTCGCCCCCTCCATCTGGCGTGGGAGCCATGTGCGGAGATCCACCCTTGAGCATTTATAAAAAATACAGGACAGGGAAATTGTTCCCTGTCCTGTATTTTTTGTGTGTGATGTTAAGCTCAGACAAGACCCTGCGCCAGCATGGCCTCGCTGACCTTCTTGAAGCCGGCCAGATTGGCACCGGCTACGAGGTTGCCATCAAGGCCGTATTCCTTGGCGGCGTTATTGATGTTGTGGAAGATGTTCACCATGATGCCGTGGAGCTTGGCGTCCACCTCCTCAAATGTCCAGGAGTAGCGCATGGAGTTCTGGCTCATTTCCAGTGCGCTGACCGCCACGCCGCCGGCGTTGGCCGCCTTGGCGGGCGCGAACAGCAGACCGGCCTTGCGGAAAATGTCGATGGCGGCGGGGGTGGAGGGCATATTGGCGCCCTCGGCCACGGCCATGGCGCCGCCTTTGACGATGTTTTCGGCCTCGGCCACGTCGATCTCATTCTGAGTGGCGCAGGGCAGGGCAATGTCGCAGGGGATGGTCCAGATGCCGCGGCAGCCCTCGGTATAGGTGCTGCCGGGGACCTGTGCGGCATATTCCTTGATGCGGCCGCGCTTGACGAGCTTGATGTCCTTGACAACGTCCAGCTTGATACCGTCCGGGTCATGGATATAGCCGTTGGAATCGCACATGGCGACAACCTTAGCGCCGAGAGCCGTGGCCTTTTCGCAGGCGAAGATAGCCACATTGCCGCTGCCGGAGATCACCACGGTCTTACCGGCAAAGCTGTCGCCCTTCAGCGTCTTGAGCATCTCCTCCGTGAAATAGCACAGGCCGTAGCCGGTGGCCTCGGTCCGGGTAAGAGAGCCGCCGAAGGTCAGGCCCTTGCCGGTGAGGACAGAAGCCTCGCTGGCGTTCTTCAGGCGCTTGTACTGGCCGAACAGGTAGCCAATCTCGCGGCCGCCCACGCCGATATCACCGGCGGGCACATCCGTGAACTGGCCGATGTGGCGGTAGAGCTCCGTCATAAAGCTCTGGCAGAAGCGCATGACCTCGGCATCGGACTTGCCCTTGGGGTCAAAGTCGCTGCCGCCCTTGCCGCCGCCGATGGGCAGGCCGGTGAGGCTGTTTTTCAAAATCTGCTCAAAGCCGAGGAACTTCAGAATGGACAGGTTCACCGTGGGGTGGAACCGCAGGCCGCCCTTGTAGGGGCCGATGGCGGAGTTGAACTGCACCCGGAAGCCCCGGTTCACCTGTACCTTGCCGGAATCGTCCGTCCAGGGCACGCGGAACATAACGGTACGCTCCGGCTCTACAAAGCGCTCCAGAATGCCGTTGGCCTCCAGCTCGGGATGACGCTCCACCATGGGCTGAAGCCCCTCCAGCACCTCGTAGACCGCCTGATGAAACTCCTTCTGATCGGGGTCACGGGCCAGAATCTGGTCATAGACCCGCTTGCAATACGCATTGTTCAGCATGGGAAATTCTCCTTTCAAAAGTAGTGCGGGAAATATTTCACGCATTATCTTATCAAATCAGGGTCCGGCTGTATAGAGTATTTTTCACCGAAATCCGATTATTTTTCAAAAAATTCACAGCAAAAAAAAGCCCCTGCTGTCCGAGTGCGGACAACAGGGGCAAAAAGTGTGTGCGAATCAAACGCGGCCCATGGCCTGACGCAGTGTGTCGGTCACAGCGCCCTCGAAAATGCGGGTGGAGTGACCATGCAGCGTTTCCAGAGCCGGGGCGGCCAGACCGCAGGGCGTATTGCCGCTCATGGAGAGGTCCATGTCCAGAATAAACTTCACCTCCGGGTCCTGCGGCGCGTTGGGTGTGTTGTTTTTAAGATGGGCGGTACCGGCGTGAATCTTGGCGGCGCTGCTGGAATCCAGCTTGAGCTGTACATCAAGACCCGCCACGGGGACGCGCTCCTCGTCCACATCCAGCTCCGCCAGAACACCCAGATACGGCGGGGTGAACAGCTCACGCCACGGCGTATCCTCCAGCCCCAGCGCGTTCCGGGAAACGATATTGAGATACCGCAGACCCACCCGCTGGAAATAGGCGGGCTTATAGAGCTGGATGAATGTTGCAAGGGGCTTGTCCAGCATCCGGGCAAACTCCTCCCAGCCGGGGTAGGACAACGTGGAGAGAGCGATGAAATCCCGGGTGAGGTTCAGCTTCCAGCGCCCGTCCTGTGAGAGAAAATGGTAATTGGTCACCGGAGCCTGCGGCTCGGGCTTGCCGTTTACCACCCGGGGCGGCAGTTGGTCCTGTCGGCGGGCGTACTGGGGAAAGTCCTCCCGGACAGCCTCCTGAAAATCGGCAGGCTCCGTATTGTTGATGGTGAGAATCGTGGGGAAGCGAAGCTGGCAGATGACCTCATGGGCCAGCGGCTTTTCATAGTGTGTGCGGGGACGGTCGGAAAACAGCATAATCAACACTCCTTTTGCAGTGTCATAAATGAGATGCTGTTATTGTAATCCCTGCGGCGGAAAAAGTCAATGTGAGGGGGGACTGGAAGCCTCTGCCGCTGTTTCCAGCTTTTGAGGGTTGTTTCCTGCCCTTGCCGTTGGGTACAATAAGGTTACAAAATGGTAACAGAAAGGAAAAGAGACATGAAACAGAGAATTTTCCAACGTTTGCTGATGACAGCGGCCGTTGCCGGACTTCTGACTGTGGGTGCTCACGCCGCCCGCCGGAGCGTACCGGTGCAGGTGGACGCCGACACGCTGCCGGTGCGCGGCTATGTGGACAGCGGCGTGACCTATGTGCCGCTGCGGGCGCTGCTGAATGGGCTGGACGCCGGTTGGCGCGTGTGGTGGGACAGCAGCGCGGGACAGGCCGCGGCGGAAAGTGAAGATGATACGCTCCGAGCAGACCCGGCAGCGGACACCCTCACCGTCAACAGCCGCACGTTCCATGGCCGGGTGACGGTGGAAAACGGCGTGACCTACGTGCCGCTGCGAGCGGTGTGCGAGGCGCTGGGGTGCACCGTGGAGTGGGATGCGTACTCAGGCGGCGCGGCGGTGACCTCCCCCGGCGCGGCCTGCAACGCCTCTGAGCTTTACTGGCTGGCCCACATTATCTACGCTGAAAGCGGAGCGGAGTCCATGACAGGGCAGATCGCCGTGGGAAATGTCATTTTGAACCGGGTGGCGAGTCCGCAATTCCCGGATACCGTGCAGGCCGTGATTTTTGACCGGAAGGACGCGGTCCAGTTTGAGCCGGTGGGAAACGGACGCATTTATCAATCACCCTCCGAGACTTCCGTGGAGGCGGCGCGGCAGGCGCTGGCGGGGGAAAACATCATCGGCGATGCTCTGTATTTCTACGCCCCGGCGCTGTCGCAGGGGGTGTGGATCAACGCCAACTGCACCTATCAACAGACCATCGGCTGCCACCGGTTTTACCTCTGATTGAGCGGCAAAAAGCCTGCCTCTGCTGACGTAGAGGCAGGCTTTTCATATTCCGGCGTTATACGTAGCTCTGGGTGGTGACATCGAACACGCCCCGGGTGGTGATTCGCAGAGAGGGGATCACCGGCAGGGCCATGAAGCTCAGAGTCATGAAGGGATCAATGCCGGGGCCGACGCCGAGACTGTGGGCCACGGCCTTGGCCCGCTCCAGCTTTTCGTTCACAACGGCCAGCGGCTCATCGCTCATGATTCCGGCAATGGCCAGCGGTACCTCAGCGGCGGGGCGGCCATCGTCCCACACCACGATGCCGCCGTTCAGCTCCACCACCCGGTTCACGGCGGCGGCCATGTCGGCTTCGGTGGTGCCGACTACGATGATGTTGTGGGAATCGTGAGAAATAGAGGTGGCCACCGCGCCGGACCTCAGGCCGTAGCCCTGCAAATAGCCGATGCCGATGTGGTGCGTATTCTTGTGCCGCTCCACCACGGCAATCTTCAGCACATCATACTCCGTGTCGATGCGGTCGGAGTACCCGGCGTCCGCCGTGGTGATCTCACCGTTCACCATGCCGATGACGCCCCGGGGCCGCTTTTCCACAAAGTCCTCCGCCGTGAGGGTCGCCACATGGAACGTTCTGTGGGCGCGCTCCACCAGATAGGCATCTACCTCCGGGGCGGGGAAGTCCCGCATTTGGCCGTGGTCCACCATGAGCACGCCACGCTTGTAGACCTGTTCGATCTGGAAGGAATCGAAGCTGTCGATGATGACAAAGTCCGCCAGATAGCCGGGGGAGATACCGCCCCGGTTGTTCAGCAGAAAATACCGGGCAGCGTTGTGGCAGGCCACCTTGACCGCGGTGATGGGGTCGGCCCCAAGGGCGATGGCCCGCTTTACAATATAGTCGATGTGGCCCTTTTCCAGCAGGTCATTGGGGTGTTTATCGTCCGTGCAGAACATACAGCGGTCAGCATACTTGCCGGTGAGCAGGGGCATGAGGGCCTCCAGGTTCCGGGCGGCGGTGCCCTCCCGAATCATGATGAATTGTCCCCGCTCCAGCTTGGCAAGGGCATCATTTATATCGTGGCACTCATGGTCGGAATAAACGCCGGCGGCGATGTAGGCGTTGAGGTCATTGCCCTTCAGGTCCGGGGCGTGACCGTCGATCTTTTTGTGGTGGGCCTGCGCCGCCACGATTTTTTCCACGGTCTGTTCGTCCCCGTTGATGGCGCCCACAAAGTTCATCAGTTCCGCAAGGCCCTGTACCCGGGGATGGTCATAAAAGCTGTCAATAGCCCGGTAGTCCAGAATGGCACCGGATTCGTCCAGCGGCGTTGCCGGGACACAGGAGGGTAGCATGAACCGCACATCCACCGGCAGGCCCTCTGTGGCCTGGAGCATATACTCGATTCCGTCGGTTCCCATAACATTTGTGATCTCATGGGGGTCCGTGACAACGGTGGTGGTGCCGTGGGGCAGCACCGCCTTGACAAATTCCGTGGGGCTGACCAGCGAGCTTTCCAGATGGATATGGGCGTCCAGAAAGCCGGGGAGGACGATTTTCCCGGTGCAGTCCACCTCTGTTTTGCCGTGATAGCTGCCCATGCCGACAATGAGCCCCTCTGTCACGGCAATGTCCATGGTGGAAATTTCGTTGGAAAAGACGTTGACAAAGGCGGCGTTTTTCAGCACCAGCTCCGCCGGCTCCCGTCCGGCGGCAGCGGCAATGATTCGCTGCTTTTTCAGCAGCCTGCGGTTGATTTTCCCGGCGTAGCTTTCCGTCATGAGACCGCTCCCTTCCGCTTATATCAGCTATTATAAAAAATAATGCACCTCTTGGCTGAAGTATACTGAAAAAAACGTGCCCTGTCCACAAAAAAGCATAGGGATATCCGCCAAAATTTCCGACTGATTTTCGGCATTCTATCCCGTCAGCGGAGGCGAGCGGAAAAATCCGGCCTTTTCCAACGGAAGCCGTTGCGAATGGCTGGGAAATGGGGTATAATAAATCCAATTATGCGATTATCACCGGAGGTTTTCCCATGAAGTGCATGGTCATAGACGGTAATTCCATCATCAACCGGGCCTATTACGGCATTCGCCCGCTTTCCAACCGGGAGGGGCTGTTCACCCACGCGATCTTCGGCTTTCTTACCACGTTGTTGCGTCTGCGGGACGAGGAGCAGCCGGACGCGCTGTGCGTCACATTTGACGTCCACGCTCCCACGTTCCGCCACAAGGCGGACGAGGACTACAAGGCCACCCGCAAGCCCATGCCGGAGGAGCTTCGGATGCAGGTGCCGGTGCTCAAGGAGGTGCTGGACGCCCTGAACATTCCCCGCTACGAAATGGAGGGCTGGGAGGCCGATGACCTCATCGGCACCATTTCCAGAAGGTGCGAGGCGGCGGGCTGGGACTGCGTGGTGGTGACGGGCGATAAGGATTCCCTTCAGCTCATCACGGAGCACACCAAGGTGAAGCTGGTCTCCACCCGTATGGGCCAGACCACCACAAAGGACATGACCCCGGAGACTTTCCGGGAGCAGTATGGCTTTGACCCCATACACATGATCGATTTGAAGGCCCTGATGGGAGACGCCTCCGACAATATTCCCGGCGTGCCGGGCATTGGGGAAAAGACCGCCATGGACCTTATTCAAAAATACGGCAGCATTGACGCCGTTTATGAAAAGCTGCCGGATATTGACGCCAAGCCCGCCGCCATCAAAAAGCTGACGGCGGGAGAGAACGCCGCCCGCCATTCCTACTGGCTGGCCACCATCGTCACCGACGCGCCGCTGTCCTTCGACCCGGCGGAAAACCGGGTGCGGGAGCCGTCACCGGCGGCATATCCCCTGTTTTTGAAGCTGGAATTTTCCAAGCTGATCGAAAAAATGGGCTTGCGTCCGGAGGAAACGGCCCCGGCGGATGCCGTGCCGGACGTCACCGTGACGGCGGAGCGGATCACGGAGGAATCCCGTGCCCGGGAGGTGCTGGAACTGTTCCGCAAGGCGGATCATGTGACGGTGCTGGCCCTGCCGGACCTCTCCGGGGTCATTGCGGACTGCGATACCGGGGCGGATACCGCCCTGTCGGCGGAATTTTTCTTCGAGCGCTACACCGGCGACTGGAACGCGCTGCTGAACGCCCTGTTCGCCACCAACATTAAAAAAGTGAGCCATAACGTCAAGGACCTCATGCGGACGCTGCTGGAAAACGGCCTGAACGCAGAGGGCTTCATGTTCGACACCGCTCTGGCCGCCTATCTGGTGGACGCCACCAGCGGCAAATATGAAATCGGTCAGCTGTTCGCTGGGTATTTCCACACGGAGCTGGTAAAGCCGGTCCATCTGGAACCGGATGCCTTCTCCTTGCTGGGGGATGTGACGGCGGCGGAGGCTGCCTTCCACAGCTACACCAGCGCCGTGGACGCCCTTTATGAAGTGCTGGCTCCCAAATTGAAGGAGCTGGACCTCTGGGAACTGTACACCACAGCAGAACTGCCGCTGTGCCGGGTGCTGGCGGAAATGGAACTGGCGGGGTGCCGGGTGGACAAGGGGGCGCTGGTGTCCTTCGGGGAGATGCTCTCCGAAAAGGCCGCCGCTCTGGAACAGAATATTTACAATATGGCTGGGGAGGAATTCAACATCAACTCCCCCAAGCAGCTGGGAGAGATTTTGTTCGGCAAGCTGGGCCTGCCACACGGCAAGAAAACGAAAACCGGCTGGTCCACCAACGCCGATGTGCTGGAAAAGTTGCGGTACGAGGCCCCCATCGTGGGGGCGGTGCTGGAATACCGGCAATACGCGAAATTGAAGTCCACCTACGCCGAGGGCCTTTTGAAGGCTATGGACCCGGACGGGCGCATCCGCACCCGATTCCAGATGACCGTTACCGCCACCGGGCGGCTGAGCTCCACAGAGCCGAATTTGCAGAACATCCCCACCCGGACGGATTTAGGCAGCGAGATCCGCCGGATGTTTATCCCGGCGGAGGGCTGTGTGCTGGTGGACGCGGACTACTCCCAAATTGAATTGCGTCTGCTGGCCCACATCTCCGGAGACGAGGCCATGCAGGCGGCATTTACCTCCGGCACGGATATCCACACCGCCACGGCGGCCCAGGTGTTCCATGTGGCCCCCGCCGAGGTGACTCATGAGATGCGCCGCCGTGCCAAGGCCGTGAACTTTGGTATTGTATACGGCATTTCCGCCTTCTCCCTGAGCCAGGACATCGGCGTGACGGTAGCGGAGGCCAAGGCGTATATGGAGGCGTATTTCGCCACATTCCCCGGCGTGCGGCGGTACATGGACAGCGTAGTGGCGCGGGCGAAGGAGCAGGGCCATGTGGAAACGCTGTTCCACCGGCGGCGGGAACTGCCGGAGATCAAGTCCTCCAACTTCAATATGCGCTCCTTTGGGGAGCGGGTGGCACTGAATATGCCCATTCAGGGCACGGCGGCGGACATTATGAAGCTGGCTATGGTGGCCGTGGAGAAACGGCTGAAACGGGAACTGCCGGAGGCCAAGCTGGTCTTGCAGGTCCACGATGAGCTGATCGTGGAGTGCCCGGAGCCGCAGGCGGCGGCCGCGGCAAAGCTGCTGGAGGAGGAAATGGAGCAGGTGGCCCATCTGTCCGTCCCCCTGACGGCGGAGGCCCACTGGGGCCGCAACTGGCTGGAGGCCAAGGGCTGATCAAAGGAGTAAAAAATGGAAGCTGAAAAAATGCACGTCCGCATTGTCCCCATGACTGCGGACCATCTGGACGAGGTGGCGGAGCTGGAGCGGGTCTGCTTTACAACGCCGTGGAGCCGAAATATGCTGGCAGAGGAGCTGGACAATTACCTCTCCGCCTTTCTGGTGGCTCTGGATGACAATGATAAAGTGGCAGGCTATGCCGGCTTACAGGCGGTGCTGGACGAGGGGTACATCACCAATGTGGCGGTCCGGCCGGACTGCCGCCGGCAGGGCATCGCGGGAAAGCTCCTGCAGGTCTTTCTGGACTTTGCCAAGGGCAACCACTTGGCGTTTTTGTCGCTGGAGGTGCGGGCTTCCAACTATGACGCCATTGCCCTTTACGGCAGCCGGGGCTTTCGCAGCGTGGGCCGTCGGAAAAATTATTATGAGCATCCCAGAGAGGATGCCATCATTATGACCAAGGAGTTTGAACATCATGGAGCTGAGAATCCCGTCAGTTGAACAACTGAGGACGATTTATGACCGGGATCTGAAGGAAGCATTTCCCACAGCGGAATTAAAACCCCTGCGGAATATTGAGAAGAGCTGGACGGAGGGCTGGTACAGACCCTACTGCCTGTTTGACGGGGATAATATCGTGGGCGAGGCGTTTCTCTGGCTGGGCCATCCCGGCTGGGCGCTGCTGGATTATCTATGTGTTTCCAGCGCCCGCCGTAACGGCGGCCTTGGCGCCGTGCTTCTGCAAAAGCTGCGGGAGCGGGAGAGCGGTACCGTGATTTTCGGAGAATCCGAAGCCCCGGAGGACGCCCCGGACGCGGCCATGGCGGCGCGGCGGCTGGGCTTTTATGCCCGGAACGGCCTGCGGACCGCAGGCTATGATACGGAGATGTTCGGCGTGCACTATAAAACGCTGTATCTGGCCGATGGGCCGGTGGACGAGGCGCTTTTGATGCAGGAGCACCGGTTTGTTTACGAAAATACCTTCGCGGCGGACAAATTTCATAAATATGTCCGCATCCCCTTTGACGCCAAGGCCGCGCCGGGACCGAGAGTCCCATGGCAGCAGTGAAAAGCGGCCGTTACGCTGAATAACAAGAGAAAGAAGCGGTACCATGAAAATTTTAGCCTTTGAAAGCTCATGCGATGAGACCGCCGTGGCGGTGGTGGAGGACGGACGCCGAGTGCTGTCGGACGCCATCGCGTCCCAAGCGGACCTCCATGCGCTCTACGGCGGTGTTGTGCCGGAAATCGCCTCCCGCAAGCACGTGGAGGCCATCGCCGCCCTGACGGAAAAGGCCCTTGCGGACGCAGGCTGCACCCGGCAGGATATTGACGCGGTGGCGGTCACCTATGCGCCGGGCCTTATCGGCGCGGTGCTGGTGGGCCTCAGCTTCGCAAAATCCATGGCATTTGGGCTGGGGGTGCCGCTGATTCCGGTGCACCATATCCGGGGACATATCGCCGCGAACTATCTGGCCTTCCCGGAGCTGGAGCCGCCGTTTCTGGCACTGGCTATCTCCGGCGGCAATACGCTCATCGTGGACGTCCGGGATTACACGGATATGAAGATTTTAGGCGCGACCCGGGATGACGCGGCAGGGGAGTGCTTTGACAAGGCGGCCCGGGTGCTGGGCTTGCCGTATCCCGGCGGCGCGCCTATGGATAAGCTGGCGCAGAAATCAAAGGGCGGCGTTTACACCCTGCCGGTGGCCCATGTGGAGGGCGCTCCGCTGGACATGAGCTTTTCGGGTCTGAAAACGGCGGTGGTGAATTTGGCCCACCATGCCGAGCAGGTGGGCCAGCCGTTGGACGCCCCGGCGCTGGCGCGGGATTTCGCGCAGGCAGTCAGCGACACGCTGGTGCCCCGGGCCATGGAGGCCGCAAAGCAGGCGGGAAGGACTGTGATTGCCGCGGCAGGCGGCGTGGCGGCCAATTCTGTCATTCGGGGCGATTTGGAGCGGGCCTGCGCGCAGGCGGGCTATCACCTGTATCTGCCGCCGCTGCGGTGGTGCGGCGACAACGGTGCCATGATCGGTGCACAGGGCTACTATGAGTATCTGGCCGGTCACACGGCGGGCATGGAGCTCAATGCCTACGCCACCCGGGACATCAATGCCTGAGTAAAAAACATCCGCCGCCTGATGCTTCAGGCGGCGGATGTTTTTTTGAAGAAGTCATGCCGCTTCCCGCATGGTCCAGCAAAACCCGGCCAGCGCGGCGGCACCGCCCAGCGTCAGACAGGCGGCGGGGGTAATTCCGTCGGCCAGCAGCGTCAGGGAGCAAATGACGGACAGCCCGGTGTACAGGGTGAACAGCCGGGGATTTCCAGCCTTTACCGTGAAGCCGGAGAGCCGGTAGGAACCGAGAATCAGCGCCATCAGCCCCAGCAGCTCCGGGTAGTAGTGTGACAGCACCGGGTCAACGGAGTCCAGCCGGTAAACAAAGACCAGCCGAATTAGCAGTGAGACCGGAACGGCCAGCAGCGGCAGCGGACTGACCGTCTCCTTCCGGCAGGCCAATAAACCGCAGAACAGACCGGCAGCGGCAGCTATGGACAGTACGCCCATGATGGCGCCGGAGGTGCCGGAGCCGGCAGAGGCGACCATGGAAAGCCCATCCGCCGAAAGAACGGTCTGCCCGCCGGAGACAGCCCGCAGCAGCTCCCATACGCCGGAGAGACCTACC
The DNA here is from genome assembly GCF_029218125.1 of Neopoerus faecalis. NCBI lineage: Bacteria > Bacillati > Bacillota > Clostridia > Eubacteriales > Oscillospiraceae > Neopoerus > Neopoerus faecalis. The sequence goes on from NZ_JARFXX010000009.1 coordinate 61,051, forward strand.
AAAAAGCAGCCGAGGACCGTCAGCGTCAGACATTTTGCGTCCGCGCCGCCGAATTGTGCGGAAAAGGGGGCCTCTGTGCTGCGGGGCAGGCGGCGGGTCAGGAAAATCAGTGCTACCGCAGATAAAAGCAGCAGCAACGGCAGCAGCAGAGTGGGAAGACTGCCGGGAACCGGCAGGCGGGTGTCCGCCTCAAAACCAATATGATTTTGAAGCAGCCGCAGGGCAAGGCACGCTGCCCCGGCAGCCAGAGAGAAAAGAAGCGCACGCTGTTTCATATTCTGTCCTTTCAGGCGGCATCGCCACCGTAACGTTTCATTTTAGTTTTAAAATTATACCACCGTTTTTCCGGCTTGTCCACGCTGCCGCTCATTTTTATGTCGGCCGCCGCATATAGAAAAGAAAACGGACAAGCGAGGGAGAACGGAATGGAGCAATTACTAAGAGAAACACTGTTGGCCTCCGGCACAGCGCTGCTGGGAATCTTTCTTTTGCCGCTGGCGCTGGTGCGGGGACCGGCAGAGGTGGCAGAGCCGCCGCAGACGCCGGCGGCGGATACTGCTTTGGAGCAGACAGAGGAGGCGGAATCGCCTGCCGCGCCGCATGACCGGGAGCGGACGCTGCGGGTGCTGGAGGGCAATACCGTCCGGGAGATGACTATGGAGGATTATTTGTTTGGCGTCACGGCGGCGGAGATGCCCGCCTCCTTCGCGGAGGAGGCGCTGAAGGCACAGGCGGTGGCGGCTCGGACCTACACGCTCTATAAGCTAATCTCCGGGGGAAACCACGGAGATACGGCGGACATCTGCACGGATTCCACCTGCTGTCAGGCATATATCGCCCCGGAAAGCGCCCGGGCGAACTGGGGCGAAAATGCCGAAAGCTATACGGAAAAGATACGCACGGCGGTGGCTGCCACAGACGGTGAGGCCATTTTGTACGGCGGCGTGCCGATTTTGGCGGTGTTCCATGCCAGCTCCGCCGGGCTGACCCGCGCCGCCGGACAGGTGTGGCAGAACGATCTGCCCTATCTTAAACCTGTGGACTCCCCGGAGGCGGCGGAGAGCATTCCCAATTATTATAGCCGTGTGGAATTTTCACCGGCGGATCTGAAGCAGCGATTACTGGCCAAGATTCCAGGGGCGGAGCTGTCCGGCGAGAAAAAGAACTGGCTGAAAAATGCCGTGCGGGACGGTGCAGACAGCGTGGAGACCGTGGAGGTGGGCGGCGTGACCGTCCGGGGGACGGTGGTGCGCGCCGCGCTGGGGCTGCGCTCCGCCTGCTTTGAATGGGAGCTTCAGGACGGAAATTTTGTTTTTTACGTGACAGGTCACGGCCACGGCGTTGGACTCAGCCAGTACGGCGCGGACGCCATGGCGGAGGCCGGGGCCGATTACCGGGAGATTCTCACCCACTACTATACCGGCGTAACGGTGGCGGTCTATGCGGGGTAGGGCTTTACAAGGCCCGCAGGACTGTGGTAAAATATTTTATTCAAATGGTCAGAGGGGAGGAAAGCGGCATGAAAAAACGCGGTGCGGCCCTGCTTTTCTGTCTGCTGCTGGTGCTCCAGCTGGCGCTTCCGGTCCGGGCGGCGGGCAGCGTGTACTTTGTGGCGGCGGAGGCCAGCGTACTGCCTCTGACGGACGCCACCATGCCGTTCTGGTCCGGCGGCTATCTCTATGTACCGGCGTCGGTGTTCACCGGCTTTGATATTTCCATCATCAACAATACGGCAAAGAAAATGACGGTGCTGGAAAAGGACCGGCGGGCGCTCTTGTTCGACTGGGAAAAGGGAACGGCACAGGATGGCGGCGGCCAGGTACTGACGCCGGGGCTCATTCAGTCCGGCGGTAGCGCGTTTGTACCGGCCTCCATAGTGTCAGACTTTTTCGGACTGCAATACTCCGTGACGGAGGTGGCCCACGGGTATCTTGTGTGGCTGCGATCTCCGAATTTCGGCATGACTGCGGCGGATTTTGCCAATGCTGCCACCTACAACATGGAGGAGCGCTACACGGCCTATACCAAGGGGAGCCAGACGCCCTCCACACCGCAGACGCCCTCCGGCACCACAGTCCCGCCCAGCGGTGCCCGCATCCGCCTGTGCATTGAGGCGGACCAGCGGGCCGGCAGTCTGCTGGACGCGTTGGAGCGGGCCAACGGCTGGGCCACATTTTACTGTACGCCGGAATTCATGGAAAATAACGGCGATCTGCTGCGGCGCTTAGCGGTGTCCGGCAGTGCCGTGGGGCTGCTGCTGGACCCGGAGGACCCGGCGGAGAGCTTAGACCAGCAGCTCAAGCGGGGTAATGACGCCCTGTATCGGGCCACGCTGACGCGGACCCGCCTCGTTTATGCCGACGGCGGAGAGGAAACGCTGCAGGCGTTGGAGCAGTTGGGGTATAGCTGCCTGACGCCGGACATGGACCGGACGGACTACAAGCTGGAAAGCGCCGCCAACGCCGCGGCGCTGCTCAAGCGGGTGTCGGCCCGGCGGAGGGACATGTCCGTATGGCTGGGGACCACCGCCTCCGCCGCAGGCGTGAAGGAGTTTGTTTCCTCTGCTCAGCGGGAGGGGCATTACTGCCGCGCCATGACAGAGTAAGATTTACAAATCGTTCAACCAACCGAAGAAAAATTCGGGTATCATAAAGAAAAAACAGGCCGGTGGCCCGCAAAACTGGAGGAGAGCGTATGGGACGCAATATTCTGGTAGTAGAGGATGACAAGAACATTTCCGATCTCATCTATATGTATCTGGTGAAGGAGGGCTTTGACGTCCGCATCGCCGGAGACGGAGGCAAGGCGCTGGAGGAATTTCGGAAAAAGGAGCCGGACCTGATATTGCTGGACATCATGCTGCCGGTGATGGACGGCTGGGCTGTCTGCGCCAAAATCCGGGAGACCAGCAAGGTCCCCATCATCATGCTGACTGCCAAAAGCGAGGTCTTTGACCGTATTCAGGGCCTTGAGATGGGCGCGGACGATTACATCGTCAAGCCCTTTGAGATGAAGGAGCTGATCGCCCGCATCAACGCTGTTCTGCGGCGGATGGAGATTCCCAATGACACCAGCAAAAAGCTGCATTTTGACAAGCTGACCATCGACCTTGATTCCTATGAGCTCATCGTGGACGGAAAGAAGATCGACACACCGCCCAAGGAGCTGGAACTCCTTTACCACCTGGCCTCCACCCCCAACCGGGTCTATACCCGCAATCAGCTTTTGGACGAGGTGTGGGGCTTTGACTACTTTGGCGACAGCCGCACCGTGGACGTACATATCAAGCGTCTGCGGGAAAAGGTGGAGGGCGTCAGTGACCAGTGGGCGCTGAAAACCGTCTGGGGCGTGGGCTACAAGTTCGAGACCGCAGCGGGCCAGAGCGCGGAGAAAAAGGCATGAAGCGTCTGCGGGAACAGTTCCGGGGGCTTTACTGGCGGCAGATGTCCATTACGGTGGGTATGGTGCTGCTGACGCTGGTGCTGCTGGGAACGGTATTCTTCTCTCTAAGCTATAACTATGCCCGGGGGCAAAAGACCGATGAGCTGCTGGAGCGGGCGCAGGTGGTGAGCCGCCTGTCCGTGCGATATCTGGAAAGCGGCCGCTACCTCACCATGGAGGAGCTGCGGCAGGATCAGGTTTTCCAGCAGCTTGCCGCCACGGCGGCCATGATCTCCGATATGGATATTCTGGTGTGCGACGAGGAGGGCCATGTGCTCCTTTCTACGGACGAGACCATGGAGGGCCAGTCTATCACCATACCTGAGGGCGTGATGTCCGCCGTACTGGAGCAGGGAACATGGGCGGGCCGCAGCCGCCTGGACCAGCTCTATGAGAGCAAGCGGTTCGTAGGCGGCGTATCCGTTGTCAGCCCCACCACGGGAAAGGTGCTGGGATCGGTATTCACCGTGTCCTCCGGCGATACGGTGGACGCCCTGTGGCGGACGTTTGCGGGGCTGCTGGTGATGACCGCGCTGGTGGTGCTGATGATCTCCTTTGTGGCCACCTCCGTGACCACCATGCGGCAGATCAAGCCTATCCGGGAAATGGCACAGGCCACCCGCTGCTATGCGGAGGGAGATTTTGACATCCGCATGAACGATTATGGCCGGGACGATGAGATCGGCGAGCTGGCGGCCTCCTTCAACAACATGGCGGAGCGCCTGCAGCAGACGGAGCGACAGCGTCGGGAGTTCATTGCCAATATTTCCCATGAGCTGAAAACGCCCATGACCACTATTGCTGGTTATACGGACGGTATTCTGGACGGAACGATTCCACCGGAAAATGAAAAGCAGTATTTACAGATCATCGCAAATGAGAGCCGCCGACTGAGCCGGCTGGTGCGGCGGATGCTGGATGTCAGCCAGCTTCAGGCCATGGACCCTCTGCGGAACGGCAACCACTTTGACATCTGCGAATCCATGCGCCGGGTGCTGATCTCCATGGAAAAGAAGATCAATGACCGGCATCTGGACGTAGAGGCCGATATTCCTGATGAGCCGATTTTGGTGCTGGGCGATAATGACATGATCACGCAGGTGCTCTACAATCTGCTGGAAAATGCCGCCAAGTTCGCCCGGGAGGGCTCCACGCTGTATTTGGGCGTGGCCATGATGGACGGAAAGGCCCGGGTCACGGTGCGGAACGTGGGCGATACCATTCCCGCCGAGGAGCTGCCGTTGCTGTTTGAACGGTTCCATAAGAGCGACAAGTCCCGCAGCGAGGACAAGGACGGCTATGGGCTTGGCCTTTATATCGTCAAGACCATTTTGCAGCAGCACAAGGAGGACATCAGCGTGACCAGCGAGAACGGCGTGACAACATTTACGTTCTCTCTGCGGGTGGAGTAACGCAGAAAAAGAGGTATGATGGATAAGCGCAGGACCCTGCGGATGCAGGACGAAGTCATTGAGGAATACAGCCGGCCCTTTCCGGGCGAGGTTGTGGAGACCTATACCCGCCCTCTGCCGGTGTCCATGGCGCCCGCAAAGCCGCAGGCGGCAAAAAAACCGAAGCGGCGCCGCTGGCGGGGCTTTCTGCTTCTGCTGGTGATCGCGGCAGGCATTACGGCGGTCATCGGCGGCGGTCAATGGGTACTGGGGATGCTCCGGGGTGCGTATACCGGGGAGTATGATTACTATGACCGAGACTGGCAGGAGGACACAACGGACAGCCCCATCACGATTCCCACCGTGGAGGCGGCTGCGGACGCGGAGCTGACGCTGACAGCGGGCCGGACCAGGACGCTGACCGCGCAGGAGGTCTATCAGACTGTGAAGGATGCCGTTGTGACAGTGGCGGTAGACCTTGGCGGCGGAAAAATGTCCGTGGGAACGGGCATATTGTTCCGGGAGGACGGGTACTTTGTCACCAATCGGCACGTAGTGGCAGGCGGTAGCGCCTGCACGGTGCTGCTGGCGGACGGGACGCCCTATGAAGCAAATTACATTGCCAGTGACGCGGACTATGATGTGGCAGTGCTGAAAATTGATGGGACAGGCTTTCCTACGGCGGATTTCGGCAATTCGGATACACTGGAGGTGGGTGAGACCGTGTATGCTATCGGCACGCCGCTGAACCTGGAAATGGGCGGCACGTTTACCGACGGTATTGTGTCCTCCGTCAACCGGGAAATGCAGCAGACAGCGGGGACCTCCATGCCGCTGATTCAAACGAACGCTGCCCTGAATAACGGCAATTCCGGCGGACCGCTCATCAATTCCTGCGGTCAGGTGGTAGGCATCAACTTTATGAAAATGTATGCCCGCGCATCCACGGTGGAGGGACTGGGCTTCGCCATCCCCTCCGTACAGGTGGAGCGGGTGGTCAACGATCTGCTGACCTACGGCGCGGTGCAGCCGGAGCCGGTTCTGGGCCTGATGGTCCGGCAGCTCCCGGATCAACTGGCGGATAAGCTCTGGGGCATCCGGGTGGAGTCCGTGACCCCCGGCGGCGCGGCGGAGCGGGCCGGAATCCAGGAGGGCGACTATGTGCTGGCGGCAGATGACCGGGAGACCCTCAGCAGCAGCGATGTGCTCAAGGCCCGCTGGCAGCACCACGTAGGGGACACCATGACCATGACGATCTGGCGGGACGGTGAGATTTTCACCGTGACGCTGGAGCTGAAGCAGGCGGTGCAGAACTAAACTGCCCCGCAGCGGCAAACAGACCCGATACAGAAAAAAACCGGCGGCTGAGTTCATCAACCGCCGGACTTTTTTGCACTTTTTTGCGGCAGAAGCAGGGAAATGCCGGAGAGCAGCAGATAGATCCCGAAGGGTCGCTGCAAAATTTCCACATCTACCGCCGTGGCGATCCACGCTCCCAGCAGAGCTGCCGGGACCGCGATAGGAACGGCGGCACGCAGCGTGGGCGTGTCCAGACAGCCGTTTTTTCGGTGGCAGAGCAGGGCTGAAAGAGCTGTGGGGAGAAAGAACAGCAGATTGATGCCCTGCGCTGTCCGCTGGTCAACGCCGAGGAACAGCGTCATCACCAGCAAAAGCAGCGTCCCGCCGCCAACGCCCCATGCGGAGATAACGGCGGCGCCCAGTCCGCAGAGAAAGGGAAGAACAAAGGCGCTCACAGCAGATACCTCACCCCCGCATAGAACAAAAAGGCGGCAAACATCCATTTCAGGAGCTTCACGGAGACTTTTCCGTAGAGCTTTCCGCCCAGCCAGCCGCCGATGGGCCCGCCGATCAGATACGGCAGCGCTGTCATAAGCTCGATTTCACCCCGCCAGAGGTAAACGGCAGCGGACACGGCGCACACCGGGAAAATGACGCCGACACAGGTGGCATACAGGCGGCGCTGTTCCAGCGTCCCAAACCGGGAGAGAATGGGGAGAAACACCATGCCGCCGCCCCCGCCGAACAGGCCGTTGGCAAGTCCGGCGGCGCCGCCGGCGATGCGGGCGGGCCAATTTGACGCCATAGAAGCTACCCCCTGAAAGCAGATAGATGTACATAAAGACGTATGCTTTGGGAGGGGTGCGCTCGCGCCCCTCCCGTGCCGCTTACTTCAGCTCGAAGCTCTGGCAGTCGGTGCACTTGATCTCGGTTGGATTGGTCTCGTGGGTGCCGACGCGGATGGAGGTCAGGCCGCAGTAGTTGGAGTCCTGGCAATGGTGCGCGCAGTTGTTGACGGTGCAGTTGATACTCTGGTTAGGTGTGCACTGGCAGCCGTTGTTGGTGCAGTCCTTCATAATTCGATTCCTCCGGTCAAGATTGATTTTGGCTTGCGCCGCTCCTTAGTGTGACCGGAAAGCGGCGGTCTATGCGCTTAAATTTTTCCATTTGCAGGCTGCAGCTCCGTCAGCGACGCGAAGGTGTAGCCCATGTCCTCCCAGCGCGTCAGCAACTCGTCCAAAATAGCGGCGTTGGTGGAGGAGGTGGAGTGCAGCAGCACAATGGCGCCGTTATGGATGCGGGGCAGCAGCTTGGCGTAGGCCTGCTCCGCCGTGGGCTGCTTGTCCGCGTACCAGTCCACATAGGCAAGGCTCCAGAATACGGTGGTGTAGCCAAGATTGTGTGCCATTTTCAGGTTTTCCTTGCTGTATTTGCCCTGCGGCGGGCGATAGAACCGGGACAGCTCCTGCCCGGTGGTGTCCCGGTACAGCGCGGCAAGGCTGTCCAACTCCTTCTGGAAGGCGGCCTCATCGGCAATGGCGGACATATCCGGGTGGTGGTAGGTGTGGTTGCCTACGATGTGCCCCTCTGCCGCCATGCGGCGGACGATGTCCGGCGCGGATTCGACCATGTGCCCCACCACAAAGAAGGCCGCCGGGGCATTGTGCTTTTTCAGCGCGTCCAAAATCGCTTCGGTATTGCCGTTTTCATAGCCGCAGTCAAACGTGAGGTAAATGACTTTCCGGCTGGTGTCCCCCACGTACCACGCATCGTACTGCGACAGAAATTCCGCCGTGGCATTGCCGACAGGCGTTTGCCCCTCCTCCGGGAAGGACAGGCCCCAGTTATCGGCGGAGACGGGGATGGCGGCGTCCGAGGCGGCGGTCAGGGCAGGGGGCGAGCCGCGGCCAAGAACCCCGGCCAAAGCCAGACACGGCAGCAAAAGCAGAAAAAAGATCTGTAGGCGCTTACGCATAAATGCCCCTCCGTTTGCATAGAAGTCATGAGTAGTCTGTGCGGCGGGGGAAAATTTTATGCGCGGTTGCGAAGCGCGGTGAAAGCTGGTATGATGAAAAGCGAAAAATTTTCCAAAGGAGAAAAACCATGGCAAAAAAGCAACGCGCATCCCGGAAGCCCGGTTGGAAGGAGGCGCTGGTGGTCATCGCGCTGGCAGTTCTGCTGAGCCTGGTGCGGCAGATGTCGACCCCCAGCTATGACATGAGCAGCATCCCGGACTATGACGGGACCAGCGCCTACACCGTGATCGACCGGAACCAGCCCTCCTTCACCGAGGACGAATACACCACTGATTCCTATGAATATTACAGCGATTTGGACAGCCTTGGCCGATGCGGCGTGACAGAGGCCTGCATCGGCGTAGACCTCATGCCGACAGAGGAGCGGGAGAGCATCAGCAAGGTCAAGCCCACCGGCTGGGTGCAGAACCAGTATGACTTTGTAGACGGAAAGAGCCTTTATAACCGCTGCCACCTTATCGGCTTCCAGCTCACCGGCGAGAACGCTAACGAGAAAAACCTCATCACAGGTACGCGGTACATGAATGTGGAGGGGATGCTGCCCTTTGAAAACGAGGTGGCGGATTATGTGGCCTCCACCGGCAACCATGTGCTCTACCGGGTGACGCCGGCTTTTGTTGGCTCCGAGCTGGTGGCCCGGGGTGTGGAGATGGAGGCGTACTCCGTAGAGGACGAGGGCCGCGGCGTGTGCTTCCATGTGTATTGCTACAATGTGCAGCCCGGCGTGGAGATCGATTACGCAACAGGGGAGAACTGGGCGGCATGATGAAGCTGTGGAACGAGTTTGACCGCATGGTGGTCTTTGACACGGAGACCACGGGCATTGAATTTGACCGTGACCGCATTATTGAGATCGGCGCTGTGGCCCTGAAGGAGCAGGGGGAGAGCGGTGATTTCAACGCGCTGATTCGTCTGCCGGAGGGGCGGACCCTGCCGCCGTTCATTACGCAGCTCACCGGCATTACCGATGAACAGCTTGCGCGGGAGGGCGTGGATGACCGCACGGCGGCGGAGGGCTTCTGCCAACTGCTGGAAGGGGCGGAGCGGCCGCTGCTGGTGGCGTATAACGAGCAGTTCGATTTGAATTTTCTCTATCATCTGTTACGCCCGCTGAATTTGGTCTCCGTGCTGAAAAAGCCGCGGTTTTTAGATGCCCTGACGGTGTATCGCGACCGGCGGGACTATCCCCATAAGCTGTGCAACGCCATTGAGGCCTACGGGCTGACGGAGGCGGAAAACAGCCACCGCGCTGTGGATGACGCCCGGGCTACCGTGCTGCTACTGGAGGCCATGGCGGCGGAGCGAGATGACCTGACACAGTACATAGACCTGTTCGGCGTACACCCGAAATACGGTGTCAGCGGGCGGAAGATTGCCTCCGTGACCTACTGTCCCCAGCCATATGACCGGCGGGTGCCATTGTATGAGCTGGCTCATACAATGTGAAGATTCTGTGAACAATCCTGAAAATATCTTGAAATATGACAACCTGACGTTTATGATAGGCGTCAGGTTGTCATATTAAGCAGCCTTAACTGTATGAATAACATAGAACAGTACCGGGCGCCGGTGTGGGATGCGTCCGGCACTGAGAGGGAGCGGTGATTTGCCTACCAGTACATTTTTCAATCTGCGGCCGGAAAAGCAGGAACGGCTGCTGACAGCGGCGGCACGGGAGTTTGCGGCCCAGCCCTTTCACGAGGCGTCCATCAACAGTATGATTCGGGCGGCGGGGATTCCAAGGGGCAGCTTTTATATGTATTTCCGGGATAAGGAGGAGCTGTTTCAATACCTTGTCCGGGAGAGTACGGAGCCGCTGCTGCTGGCATTTCGGGAGCTGCTGACGCGCAGTGGCGGCGATCTGTTCGACGCGATACCGGGCCTGTGCGAGTATTTGCGATCCCATAAGGCGGACCGTGGGCTTGGCGGCATGGGAATGCTGTCCGCAATCGTGGAGCGGAACGGCGAACTGCAAAAAAGCTGCCTGATCGATTTTCTGGATACCCAAGCGGTGCTGGCGCAGCTTGCTGCCGCCGTGAACCCGGACCTGCTGGATATTTGGGAGGCATCTGATTTAGAGCGCATTGTGCGGACAGTGCTGACCGTGGCGCTCCCACTCATATATGATGCAGTTCACACCGAAACGGCGGAGAGCCGGGAGGAGCTTTCAAAAACACTGGAAATTTTAAGGCGGGGCATGGGCGCGAAGCCCGCCGCCGGACATAGATAAGGAGCAGACGTATGGAAGAAATGATGAAGGACACGCAGGCGGCGCAGAGTGCCGCGCAGCCGACTGCCGGTGCACAGGCGGAAAAAAAGCCGCGCTTTTCATTGCCGAAGAGTAAAAAGGGCAAGAAATGGCTGAAGATACTGATTGCCGTGGCAGTTGTGGCGGCCATCGCCGTGGGCTGTGTGGCAAACGCCGCGAAAAAGGCCAACAGCCAGATAGCAGGCGGTTATCTGGTGGCGCAGGCCGTCCGGCAGGACCTTGTGCTGTCCGTGACCGGCACGGCAACGCTGAAGCCTGCCGATTCCTACAATGTCACCACGCTGCTCTCCGGCACCATTGAGGACGCACCCTTTGAGGAGGACGATCAGGTGGAAAAGGGTGACCTTCTGTTTGCTATGGACAGCAGCGACGCTCAGAACCGGGTGGATCAGGCATCCATCTCCGTGTCACAGGCAAAGATCGCCTATCAGCAGGCGTCCGAGGCGGCCAATCCCACCGCCACCATCAGCGGCACCATCAATGAGCTGTATGTCCATAACGGCGACAGCGTGAGCATGGGCTCTCCCATTGCAAAGCTCATTTCCAGCCGCGATTTGACGGTGGATTTCCTGTTCCCCTACGCCAAGCCCACGGATTTCTATGTGGGTCAGCCCGCCTCTGTATACGTGGGGAATTTTGACGCGCCGGTGGATGGTACGGTGGAGTCTGTTTCCAACGAGACCACCCTGACCAGCAACGGCATGAACTCCGTCAGTGTCCGGGTGAAGATCACCAATCCCGGCGGCATTTCCGATGCCTATACGGCCTCTGCCCGCATCGGCGCTTACGCAAGCTACGGCCAGACCTCTATCAACATGGGCGGCTCCACCACGGTGTATGCCTCCGGCAGCGGTACGATTCAAAACCTGAGCAAGCTGGCGGGCAGCACCGTCAAGCAGGGTGAGGTGCTGTGCACAGTCTCCTCCGAGACTGTCCGGGACCAGCTGCAAAACGCACGGCTGAACCTTCAGAACGCGGAGCTGGCCGCCTCTATGGCTGCCGACAGTCTGGATGACTACAACATCACCTCTCAGATCACCGGCCGGGTCATTGAAAAGAATTTCAAGGCTGGCGATAAGGTGGAGGGCATGAACTCCGGCTCTTTGGCCGTGATCTATGACATGAGCTACCTGAAGCTGGAGCTGGCTGTGGATGAGCTGGACATCGGCAAGGTGGCTGTGGGCCAGAGCGTTTCCATCACCGCCGACGCGCTGGAGGGCCAGACCTTCACCGGCGTTGTGGATAAGGTCAGCATCAACGGTACTACCTCCGGCGGTGCTACCAGCTATCCCGTTACCATCGTCATTGAAAATTACGGTGAGCTGAAGCCCGGCATGAATGTTTCCGCCACTATTCAGGGCGATCAAATTCCCAACGCGCTGTGTATCCCCGTGGATGCTGTGAACCGGGGCAACACGGTCACGGTGCCCGGTCCCGGCGCCATGAACGCCGATGGGACCGCCGTTGTGGATATCAGCAAGCTGGAGACGAAGGAGGTCACGCTGGGAAAGAGCGACGGCGACTACATTGAGGTCACCGGCGGTCTGGAGGAGGGCGATACCGTCCTGATTGCAAATCAGAGCTCCAGCATGATGAATATGGTAATGGGGATGTAAGCCATGGAGCATCTGATCGAATTAAAAAACGTCTATAAGATCTACCACATGGGCGATGAAGACGTTCACGCGTTGGATGGGGTATCCCTTACCATCGACAAGGGCGAATTTGTGGCTATTGTGGGCCAGTCCGGTTCCGGCAAGTCCACCGCCATGAATATCATCGGCTGTCTGGACGTTCCCACCAGCGGGACGTATCATCTGGGCGGTGTGGATGTTTCCACCATGGATGATGACCAGCAGGCGGAAATACGGAACAAAATGCTGGGGTTTATTTTTCAGCAGTATAACCTGATTCCAAAGCTGACGGTGCTGGAAAACGTGGAGCTGCCGCTGCTGTACGCCGGTGTCGGCGCGGAGGAGCGGAAGGAGCGGGCTGTGGCCGCACTGGGCCGGGTGGGTCTTGCCGATAAGCAAAAGAACCTGCCAAGTCAGCTTTCCGGCGGTCAGCAGCAGCGGGTATCCATCGCGAGAGCACTGGCGGGAAATCCTTCTGTGATTTTGGCGGATGAGCCTACTGGCGCGCTGGATTCCCGGACGGGCCGGGAGGTGCTGGGGTTCCTCCAGAAGCTGAATCAGGAGGGGGATACCGTGGTGCTCATCACCCACGATAACTCCATCGCCGTAAAAGCCAAGCGCATCGTCCGCCTTCAGGACGGCCGCATCATCTATGACGGCGACGCCTCCGATCCCGCCGCAGTGGTGCAGCCGGAGGAGACCGGCGCGGACGGGGAGGTGGGCGTATGAACTTTACCCAATCCTTCAAGCTGGCGCTGAAATCTCTGAAAACCAGCAAAATGCGGGCATTCCTCACCATGCTGGGTATCATCATCGGCGTCGGCGCTGTGATCGTGATCCTGTCTCTCGGCAACGGCATGACCAATATGATGAACAGTGAATTTGAAAAAATGGGTGCCAATTTGATTCAGGTCATGACCTATGGCCGGGGGACCGGCGGCACCCGTGACGTGGATGTGGAGGATCTCTATGAACTGGTGGACAAGTACCCCCAGTACCTCACCGGCGTGACCCCCTATGTCTCCGCTTCTGCCAAGGTGCGCTACCAGACGGATGACTATGACCGCACCTCGGTCTACGGCGTCAGCGAGGCATTTTTCAAGGAGGACACGAAGGGTACCATGCAGGGCGAAACCCTGGCAGAGGGACGCTTCCTCAGCTACATCGACGTGGATCGGCATCAGAATGTCTGCGTCATCGGCGATTATCTGGCGCAGGCCGCCTTTCGGGGCGACGCACTGGGTAAGACCATCTCTCTGAGCGGTGTGCCTTACACCGTCATCGGCGTGTTGAGTAAAAGCGGCGACAGCAGCGAGGGCAGCGCCGACGATGTGATCTACATCCCCTATGAAAACGCCCAGCGGATGGGCACTGGCACCATGATGATGGGCACCGGCGAAATGTTCCTGCTGACCTCCACCAGCCGGGATACGGCGTCCGCTGCCAAGGGCATTGTGGAAAAGCGACTGTATAAAACCTATCAGTCCTCGGACTACTACATGGTCATGACCTCTGCGGAGATGATGGACGCCATGAACACCATGATGAATACCATGATGATCGTGCTGGTGGCCATTGCCGCCATTTCTCTGGTGGTGGGCGGCATCGGCATTATGAACATCATGCTGGTGTCCGTCACGGAACGGACAAGGGAGATCGGCATCCGAAAATCCCTGGGTGCCAAGCAGAAGGACATCCGGGGCCAATTCGTCATTGAAGCGGGCACCACCTCCGCCGTGGGCGGTGTGCTGGGAATCGGCTTCGGACTGCTGCTGGCCAGAGCCGCCACCATTGCGGTGGGAGCCGTTATGTCCAGTTCTATGAACGGCGTCACCTTCAGCGCGGTGCCGACCCTTTCCGACATTGCCGTGAGCTTCGGCGTCAGCGTGTTCATCGGTATTCTGTTTGGATATCTGCCTGCCAATAAGGCGGCCAAGCTGAACCCCATCGACGCGCTGCGATATGATTAAAAGCACACCCCCGGAGGCAACTCCGGGGGTGTGTTTTACAAAAGCGCTTTCGGCTGGCGCGCAGGGGCGCACTTGCCAGCGGCGGCGGCTTGTGCTAAAATGAGCAAAAAACAAGGGGGAGGCTGCCATGGCAAAGAAGAACAGCCGCAACACCAAGGGGCGTATCATCTCCGCTGCGTGGAAGCTCTTTTACGAGCAGGGCTATGAGGGGACGACCGTTGAGGACATCGTTTTTGAATCCGGCACCTCCAAGGGCTCGTTCTACCACTATTTTGACGGGAAGGACGCCCTGATGGGAACGCTGGCCTATGTGTTTGATGAGAAGTATGAGGAGTTGATTCCGGCGCTGGACCCGAACATGGGCGCGCTGGAAACGCTGGCCTATATTAACCACGAGCTGTATGTGATGATCGAGGCCAGTGTGTCCATTGACCTTTTGACCCGGCTGCTGTCCACACAGCTTTTGGCCCGGGGCGAAAAGCATCTGCTGGACCGGAGCCGGGTCTATTTCCGCCTGCTGCGGCGCATTGTCCGGCAGGGGGCGGAGCGGGGCGAGCTGCGCCGGGAGGTTTCGGTGGATGAGCTGGTGCGGGCCTTTGCTATGTGGGAGCGGGCACAGCTTTATGACTGGTGCCTGTGCGGCGGGGATTACTCGCTGGTGAGCTATGCGGAGAAAATGACGCCGCTGTTTTTGGAGAGCTTCCGCGCTCCTAAATAAAATTTATTTTTTTGGTTTTACTTGCTTTCCATAATTCATTCTATTAATGAAACGTTGAAAATAAAACGATAATTTAGATAAATACAGAACACAGTATAGAATAAATTCTATACTGTGTTCTGTATTTCGTTCTTGTTTATGTTATGATATGATACCAGACATTGAAGCATAAAGGAGAGAGTTGTATGACATCCGCACAGATCGCCATTATGGCAACGATCATCCTGTATCTCTGTCTGGTGATTTTTACCGGCGTTATGATCGGGAAAAGAAGCAAAAAGAGCGCCGAGGGCTTTTATCTCGGCGGCCGTGGCATGGGCCCGCTGGTCACGGCCATGAGCGCCGAGGCCAGTGACATGAGCAGCTATCTGCTTATGGGTATCCCCGGCCTCGCCTATCTCAGCGGCGTGGCGGACGCAAGCTGGACCGCTATCGGCCTTGCCATCGGTACATATTTGAACTTTCTGCTGGTGGCCCGCCGCCTGCGGCGCTACAGCGTCCGGCTGGACGCCATCACCATCCCCAGCTTTATCTCCAAGCGCTATGGGGAGAAAAAGCCGGTCATCATGGGGATTTCCGCACTGATCATTCTGGTGTTTTTCGTGCCCTATGTGGCCTCCGGCCTTGCTGCCATCGGCAAGCTGTTCAACAGCCTGTTCGGCTGGAGCTATATGGCCTCCGTGGTGGTGGGCGCCATCGTTATCATCAGCTATACCTCTGTGGGCGGCTTCAGTGCCGTTGCCACCATGGACCTCATTCAGTCCATTATCATGACCGTTGCCCTGTGTATCATCGTGACCTTCGGCGTAGTACAGGCCGGAGGCATGGACGCCGTGCTGGCCCATGCCCGGAGTCTTCCCGGCTTTTTGAGCTTCAGCCAGACGTACAACGCCGCCTCCGGGCAGGCGGAGCCCTACGGTATCATCCGTATTGTCTCCATGCTGGCATGGGGCCTCGGCTATTTCGGAATGCCGCACATTCTGGTGCGCTTTATGGCGATCCGGCATGAGGATGAGCTGAAGCTCTCCCGCCGCATCGCGGCCATCTGGGTGGTCATTTCCATGGCCGTTGCGGTGTTTATCGGTATCGTGGGCCATGCCGTATCCAATGAGGGCCGTATTCCGCTGCTGGAGGGCAGCGCCACAGAGACCGTCATCGTCCGACTGTCCGACCTGCTCTCGTCCTACGGCTTGCTGCCCGCCATCGTCGCCGGCTGCATTTTAGCGGGTATTCTGGCGGCTACCATGTCCACGGCGGACTCTCAGCTTTTGGCGGCGGCCTCCGCGTTTTCGGAAAATGTTTTGCAGGATGTGTTCGGCGTGAAGCTGACTGCCAAGCAGAATATGCTGGCCGCACGGCTGACGGTGGTGGTCATCGCGTTTATCGCCATTTTCCTTGCGGCGGACCCCAACAGTAACGTGTTCAAGATCGTCTCCTTTGCGTGGGCGGGCTTCGGCGCAACCTTCGGCCCCGCCATGCTTTTTGCACTGTTCTGGAAGCGCAGCAACCGGCAGGGTGTGCTGGCCGGTCTTGCGGCCGGTGGACTGATGATCTTCATCTGGAAGTTCTGCGTCCGGCCTATGGGCGGCATCTGGGATATTTATGAGCTGCTGCCCGCCTTCGCGGTGAACTGTCTGGTCACGGTGATCGTGTCTCTGGCAACACCGGCCCCGGAGAAGGAGATCACCGCTGTATTTGATGAGATCGGCGGCTGAATCATTTAAGAACTCCATACAAAGCCCCCGGCACCGTTTACGGTGCCGGGGGCGAGACTGTCGATAAAGTGGTAAATCCTCCGCAACGGTAAGGAAGGGTGTGCGCGGGAAACCCAAGAAGGGTGTCCTGCGCCATTGAAATCCTTAGTTTTCAGAACTTTTATGAAGTTCTGAAAACTTGTTCAGCGGGGAGAAAAGACTTCTTCGACACGCTGGCACCCGGCACCGTTTACGGTGCCGGGTGCTTCTTTTTATCTGCTGCTGTTAGCACTATCCCCGGCCTAAAATGGCGTCCAGATCCTGCTCCGGGGCAGTGATGGGCTGGAGACCGTAGGTGTCCACAAGGACCTTGACCACCGTTTCGGAGAGGAAGGCGGGCAGCGTAGGGCCAAGGTAGATGTTCTTGACGCCGAGGGCCAGCAGACTCAACAGAATGCAAACGGCCTTCTGCTCGTACCAGGAGAGTACCAGTGTCAGCGGCAGCTCATTGACGGAGCAGCCGAAGGCGTCCGCCAGTGCCAGCGCTACCTTGACAGCGCTGTAGGCATCGTTGCACTGGCCCATGTCCATGATTCGGGGCAGACCGGCAATTTCCCCCAAGTCCAGATCGTTGAAGCGGTACTTGCCGCAGGCCAGCGTGAGAATCAGGCTGTCCATAGGGACCTTTTTCGCAAGCTCCGTGTAGTAGTTCCGCCCGGGGTGCGCCCCATCACAGCCGCCGATGAGAAAAATATGCCGTACCTTTCTGGCCTTGATGGCGTCAATGAGGGCAGGGGCATGGGCCAGCACGGCGGCATGGGCAAAGCCGGTGGTGAGCATGTGCCCGCCGTTGATGCCGGACATGGAGTGGTCATGCTCATAGCCGCCCAGCGCCTTCGCCTGGCGAATCAGGGGTGAGAAATCCTTGTGCCCCTGCGAATCGGCGGTGATGTGCATCATCCCCTCGTAGCCAACTACAGAGGTGGTGTAAACGCGGTCGGCGTAGCTGGGCCGGGGCGGCATGAGGCAGTTGGTAGTAAACAGCACCGGGGCGGGGAGGTTTTCAAATTCCTTTTGCTGGTTCTGCCACGCCGTACCGAAATTTCCGGCAAGCTGCGGATATTTGTTCAATCCGGGATAGCCGTGGGCCGGGAGCATTTCGCTGTGGGTATACACGTTGACGCCGGTGCCAGATGTCTGCTCCAAAAGCTGGTGCAAGTCCTCAAGGTCATGGCCGGAGACTACGATAAACGGCCCCTTTTTGATGTCCGTTGTGACGCGGGTGGGGGTCGGGTCGCCAAAGGCGCCGGTGTTGGCGGCGTCCAGCAGCTCCATGCAGCGGAAATTCACCTGACCGAACTCCAAGATAAGGGCCAGCCATTCCTCCACGGTGTGCTCTTGGTTCACGGCGCACAGGCCCTTATAGAACCACGCGGAGACTGCTTCGTCCTCATGGCATAGATTGCGGGCGTGGTGGGCGTAGGCCGCCATGCCCTTGAGACCAAACAGCAGTGTGGAGCGGAGGGAAACGGTGTCGGTCTCCCCATTCCAGAGCGCAATGACGGGGAATTCCTTTAGACTTAGTTCCCGGCGGGTCTGCACCACCCGGTCTGTAAAGGACTGGATGGCGGCGTTATCGAAATTGACGTTGGTGAGCGTGGTGAACAGGCCGTCCTCCAGTAGCCGGGTGGCCTCGGCGGGATGCTGCCCGGCGTCCTCCGCCGCCTCGGCCAGCGCGATGAGCTCCCGCACAAGGTCATCCTGCAAACCCGCCGTTTCCGGCTGCTTGCCGCAGACGCCCACCTGCACGCAGCCCTTTCCGCCGGCAGTCTGCTGACACTGAAAACAAAACATGGCAATACCTCCCAAAATCGGATAGCGATAGTATGCGCCGATTCCCCATTCGCATACGGGAGGCATTGACATTTTGAGCGCAGGGTGGTACATTGTAGGCCGTTGACAAATCTCCGTAAAAAACAGAATGGAGCCTGCTTGCGTATGTCTGTGTTTTCACGGTCCCATCGGGGCCAGATGTCGGATTCCATGCTGACCGCCGCATTCATCATTCTCTCTGGCGGCCTTCAGGATGCCTATACCTATCTCTGCCGGGGCAAGGTCTATGCCAACGCCCAGACCGGCAATATCGTTCTGCTGAGTACCTACCTCTGCAATGGGGAATGGGCCGCGGCGGGGCGTTATCTTGTGCCGGTGCTGGCGTTTATGGCGGGCATTTTCGCCGCCGAATGTGTCCACCGCCGGTTCCGGCGGATGGAGCGCGTCCACTGGCGGCAGATGATTCTGCTGGCGGAGATCGTGCTGCTGGCGGCGGTGGGCTTTGTGCCCCAAAGCGCCAATACGGCGGCCAACGCGCTGGTTTCCTTTGTGTGCGCCCTGCAGGTGCAGACGTTCCGCAAGGTCCGGGGCCACGCCTATGCCAGTACCATGTGCATCGGTAATATGCGAAGCGGAACAGAGGCGCTGTGCGCCTATTTCCATGACCGGGAGCCGGAGGCGCTGAAAAAGGCGCTGACCTATTTCGGCGTGATTCTGCTGTTCGCGGTGGGGGCCGGACTTGGCAGTGTTCTCACAGGATTGCTGGCGGAACAGGCTATCTGGGTCTCCTGCGCGCTGCTGGCGGTGAGCTTTACCGCAATGTTTATCCAG
This sequence comes from Neopoerus faecalis, assembly GCF_029218125.1. Taxonomy (NCBI): domain Bacteria; kingdom Bacillati; phylum Bacillota; class Clostridia; order Eubacteriales; family Oscillospiraceae; genus Neopoerus; species Neopoerus faecalis. The sequence goes on from NZ_JARFXX010000009.1 coordinate 80,167, forward strand.
GAGGAAAAGCAATAAGTATCAAAATAAAGGGGCCGGGGGATATTTATCCCCGGCCCCTTTGCGCGATACGCTTATTTTTCGTAGAATTTGATAAGGGCCTGCGTACCCAGATCGCCGCAGCCCTGCTGCTCCAGTGCACGGCAGTTTTCCAGGGTCTGACGCAACACGTTCAGGTCCAGTCCCGAGTGGTTAGCCTCCTCCTCGGCCAACCGCATATCCTTGATGAAATGCTTCATGAAGAAGCCGGGGGCGAAGTCACCGTCCAGAATTTTATGGCCCTGAAAATCTAATTGCTTGCTCCCCGCAGCGCCGGAGGACAGCGCATTCACCAGCGTGCTGCGGTCCAGCCCCTCGGCCTTGGCATAGGCCAACGCCTCACAGACTCCGGAGAGCGCACCGGCGATCATGATTTGGTTGGCCATTTTGGCGTGCTGGCCGCAGCCGGCGGGGCCGAAATAGGTAATGGTTTTGCCCATGGCCTGAAAAATGGGGAGAGCGGTATCGAAATCCGCCCTTTGACCGCCTACCAGAATGGACAGCGTACCCGCCTTGGCACCGGTATCGCCGCCGGTAACAGGCGCGTCCAGCACCCGCAGGCCGCGCTGGGCACCCTCCTCGGCAATGCGCTTTGCCAGTGTGGGGCTGGTGGTGGTCATATCAATGAGCAGTGTGTCCTTGGCGGCGTTGTCCAAAATGGCGCCGGGAGTGAAATAAACCTCCTCCACATCCTTGGGGAAGCCCACCATGGTGATGACCACATCACTGGCCTTTACGCAGTCGGCGATGCTGTCATGGAACACCGCGCCCTCGGACACCACATCCGCGACCTTTTCCGGGTGGCGGGCATAAATATGGAGCTGATATCCGGCCTTCATCAGATTGCGGACCATGGCCTTTCCCATGATACCAACGCCGATCCAACCGATCTTCTGCATGGAACATTCCTCCTGTTTCGTTGTTTGCTCTTAGCATGGCACAGTTTGCTGCCGCTGTCAAGCAATGTTATGACAGCGGAAATGTGGCAAAATAAATAAATAAAATTTGAACAGCAGCTGCATATTTGACAAATACGGCATTGACGGTAAGCCCCGGCAGCGCTATAATCAGTCCAACAATTTCGGAGCGGGCCAACGCTTCGGCATATTGCAAATGCGTAGATCGAGACAAGTACCGCAGTCAAACGGTCACAGCGAGCCGGGAAGGGTGGAAGCCCGGTACAACGGGGCGGCGGGAATAACACTTGGGAGCAGCGATCTGAACGGCGGGAGCTTAGTAGGAAAGACGCGGCGTGCGGCGTTAAAGCACAGGGGTTTGTTAGAACTCCGCAAAGGGGCCGGTTTTATCCGGCAAATTAGGTGGCACCACGGATGCAGCAGCGATTCGTCCTAAAATTTTTAGGATGTTCGCTGCTTTGATTTTTTCCGGAGGTGCTTTTTTATGTGCGCAATTATGGGGTTTTCCACGAAGAAACTGGACAAGCATGAGATTTGGGAGTATTTCGACCGGACCCTCTCCCGGGGGCCTGATATGTCCCGGATCATGGACACCGGCTCCGGCTGGCTGTGCTTCCACCGGCTGGCCATCATGGGCCTGACCGAGGCTGGTATGCAGCCCTTTGAGGTGGACGGCGACATGGTGGTGTGCAACGGCGAGCTGTACGGCTTCCGCCCCCTGAAGCGGCAGCTGACGGAAAAGGGCTACACATTCCAGAGCGGCAGCGACTGCGAGATCATTCTGCCGCTGTACCGGGAGTACGGCCTCGATATGTTCGCCAAGCTGGACGCCGAGTTTGCCATGATTATTTATGACCACAAGCGGGATTCCCTTATTGCCGCCCGGGACCCCATTGGTATCCGCCCCCTGTTTTACGGCTATCTGGATGATGGCAGCATCGTGTTTGCCAGCGAGGCCAAGAACCTTGTGGGGCTTTGCGGCGAGGTCTGCCCCTTCCCGCCGGGCCACTACTACGCCGACGGGAAATTCGTCCGCTACGCCGACCTCACCACAGTAACGGAATACTGCCATGACGATTTGGAGACTGTCTGTCATACGATTCGCAATAAGCTCATCGCTGGTGTGGACAAGCGGTTGGATGCCGACGCCCCGCTGGGCTTCCTGCTCTCCGGCGGGCTGGATTCCTCGCTGGTGTGCGCCATCAGCGCGCTGGTTCTGGGAAAGAAAATTCGTACCTTTGCCATCGGCATGGATAAGGACGCCATTGACTTAAAGTATGCCCGGGAGGTAGCCGACTATATCGGCGCGGAGCATACCGAGGTGCTCATGACCCGGCAGGAGGTGCTGGACACCTTGGAGGAGGTCATCTCCCTTTTGGGGACCTATGACATCACCACCATCCGGGCCAGCATGGGAATGTACCTTTGCTGCAAGGCCATTCATGAGAAAACGGATATCCGGGTGCTGATGACCGGTGAAATTTCCGATGAGCTGTTTGGCTATAAGTACACGGACTTCGCCCCCTCTCCTGAAGCATTTCAGCAGGAGGCCAAAAAGCGGGTGGACGAACTATATATGTACGATGTACTCCGGGCAGACCGCTGCATCTCCGCAAACTCTCTGGAGGCGCGGGTGCCCTTCGGCGATTTGAATTTTGTAAGGTACGTCATGAGCATCGATCCGGCTATGAAGGTCAACACCTACGATATGGGAAAATACCTTCTGCGCCATGCCTTTGAAAAGGACCACCTGCTGCCGGACGATATTCTCTGGCGGCAGAAGGCGGCTTTCTCTGATGCCGTGGGACATTCCATGGTGGACGATTTAAAGGAGTACGCCGAAACCAAGTACACTGATGCCGAGTTTGAGGAAAAGCGGAAGAAGTACGATTTCGCCCAGCCGTTCACCAAGGAATCCCTGCTGTACCGTGAAATTTTTGAAAAATATTATCCCGGTCAGGCCCCCATGGTCAAGGACTTCTGGATGCCCAACAAGAGCTGGAAGGGCTGCGATGTCAACGATCCCTCCGCCCGGGTGCTGAGCAACTACGGCGCCAGCGGTCAATAAAAGAATAGAAAAACAGCAAGGCCCCGGACTTTTGTCCGGGGCCTTGCTGTTTTTTCATTTAATCAGCTTAATCAGTTTTGAGCTGCTTCTGCAGCCAATCCTTACCTTCAACGAACCGGGAGACGATGTAGCTGACCACATAATCTCCGGCGGAGTTGATCATGGTAGCCGGGGGGTCCACCAGATTGCCGATGGCCACGAGAATGGGGAAGGCCAGCTCCATCTGTGTGGGGAAGAAAATGGTGCAGATGATATACTCGCCGATGTAGCCGCCGCCGGGAACGCCGCTCATACCCACAGAGGACAAAACGGCCACCAGTACGATAAACGGCAGACGGGACCATGTAAGCTGTTCGCCGAATACGCCCAGCACGAACGCAATTTTCAGCACGCAGCTAAAGCACGAACCGTCCATGTGCATGGTGGCACCCAGCGGCATGACCATGCCGGCGATGTCGCGGTCAATGCCGGTCTCCGCCGCCTCCTCTAAGTTGGTGGGAATTGTGGCGACAGAGGAGCAGGTCCCGAGAGACACAACGGCCGGACGGGCGATGTGGCGGAACATGATGCCAACGGCACCCTTGCCGCCGCCGAACCACGCGAACAGGGGGAAGGCGGTAAAAATGTAGAGAAAGCACAGAGGATAGTACACCAGCAGTGCCCGGCCATAGCCCTTGACCACCTCGGAGCCATAGGTCGCTACCAAATCGGCGAAGATAGAGAAGAAGGCGACAGGGGCGTAATAGGTGATGATCTGGACGAACTTCATCATCACGTCAGAAAGGCCGGAGAGCCACTTGCCGACAATGGAGTCCTTACCGCCGGTCATCTGCACGGAAAAGCCGAACAGCACGGAAAATACGATAAGGGGCAGCATGGCCCGACGGCTTAGAAGGCCCACAAAGTCCTCCGCCGTGAAGAAATTGACGATCATTTCTGTCATGGTAGCGTGTTCACCGATCTCCTCGGCGGCAAGGTCGGCCCACGGCACCAGCACCGGCGGGAACAGCTTCATCAGCACGAACATGATAACGGCGGCAATAGCGCCGGTAACTACGAAGGTGCCGATGGTAGTGGCCATGATTTTTCCGGCCCGCTGGCGGCTGTCCATATTGGCAACGGACCCGGCAATGGAGGAAAACACCAGCGGGACCACGATGCAGAACATCAGGTTGATGAAAACCTTTCCTAAAAAAGCAATTTTGTGCCCGGCATCAGGCCAGAACCAGCCCACCAGTGCACCGGCGATCATGCAGCAGAGCAAAATCGCCAGAAAGCGATAGTTCTTTGAAACAGATTTCTTATCCATACATTGTCCTCCTAACAATCAACGGGGCGGCAAAGGGACATGGGGAATTGCTTTTTTCGCATGGCTTCGGCGGAGCCAGACTCAGAAAGGACCGAAGCCCACCAACTGTGCGCCGGCCACAAAGATAACAGCCAGAATGCTCAGCACGGCAAACAGGGGCACGGCGATTTTCAGGTACTTGTCATAGCGCAGGTTGGCCATGGCAAGATAGGCGAACACGGTGGAGGAGGTGGGCCAGATCAGGTTGGAGAGGCCATCGCCGAACTGGAAGGCGGAAACGGCGGTCTGCCGGGTGACGCCCAGCACATCGGCCAGCGGGGCCATGATAGGCATGGAGACCATGGCCTGACCGGAGCCGGAGTTGACGAAGAAATTCAAAACGGTCTGGAAAATCAGCATTCCGATGGCGGAGAGCATGGGGGGCAGATGCTGCAGGGGCAGGGACATGGCGTAGACCACTGTGTCGCAGATAGCGCCCTCGGTGAAGATAACGTAAATGGCCCGGGCCAGCGCAATGCACATGGCGCCGAAGTAGAGGTCGGAGCCGTACTTGATGAACAGCTGGCAGATCTCCGTCTCATTAAAGCCACCCGCGATACCGGCGAAAATACCGGAAATGATGAAAATGGCGGTGTACTGGTTGAAGGAATAATCGTAAATAGCGGCGCCTAAAATCAGCCAGACCACTGTGGCAAGGAAGCCCAGCAGCAAAATCCAGTCCCGCCCGGTGAGCTTGACGCTGTTGTATTTGGCGCTGAGCTCATCCTTTCCGGCGGCCTCGGCGTTGAAATCGCCCAGAGCGCAGGAGGGGTCCTTCTTGACTTTGGCGGCATAAATGAACACGAAGGCCATGGAGATAGCGCACATCACCACCCAGCAGATGGTGCGGGGCAGCATACCGGAGAAGGAGGGCAGCTCCGCCACGGACTGCGCCACATATACGGTGTACGGATTCAGCGGGCCGGTGGCAAAGCCGGTGAACGTGGGGAACAGGACCATAATAACGCCGGTCATGGTGTCATAGCCCAGCGCGGAGGCAAGGCCGATGGTCATGGGGACGAAGGCCAGCTCCGGCGTGATGTTGCCGGTGAAGCCGCCCAGCACGGCGAAGAAGATCATCAAAACGATCATGACCGCTTTTTCGCCCTTATCGCCAAGGACCTTCATGGCCTTGAAGATGGCCTTGTTGAAGATGTCGGTCTCCATATAGACACCGATACCGGCCACGAAGATGAAGACGCCCGCGATGATGGCAGCGGAGTCCACAAAGCCCTGACCAATGGCAGTGAACCAGCCGAAGATGTCAACGGGCTGCTGCTCGATGAAGTGGAATGTGCCGGGGACAACGCCGCTGCGGCCATTGATGTCAACGCGGTCAAAGGCACCGGCGGGGACGATATAGGTCATGATACCGGCGATGCAGATCATCAAAACCAGCAGGGTATAGACGTGAATCATCCTGAACTTTTTCTTTTGGGTTCCCAGGGTATTGCTCATGTTTTTCTCTCCTTTTTGTTTCGGGGGTATGAATCGACTGCTCAGGCAAGGCCCGTATGCAGAAAATTCCAGATGGCGGAGGCGTACAGTGCGGCGGCAACGGGGAGCGCCTGTTCATCCGGGGTAAAGAGATCACTGTGGAGCGGCGCGGCAGGCGTATCGCCTGCGGCAACGCCGATTTGGATGAAGCTGCCGGTGGCGGCATCTGCAAAATAGCCGAAATCCTCCGTTCCCATAGTGGGCTGGGCGATGAGGCGGACATGGTCCGCGCCCAGCATCCGCTCCGCAGTGGCGCGAATCAGGTCAGTGGGGGCATCGCGGTTGACAACACCGGGATAGCTGGTTTCCACCGTGACCTCGGCGGAAATCCCCATAGCGGCGGCAATGCCGGAAACCAGCGTCTTAAATTCCTTTGTTGTGCGGCGGCGGGCCTCCGGTCCCAGTGTACGGATAATGCCGGTAAGGGTGGCGGTACCGGGAATAATATTTCCGGCAGTTCCGGCGTGAATGCTGCCGAAGGTGACCACGGCGGCGTCCGTCGGGGCCGTGCGGCGGCTGACCAGCGTTTGCGCGGCAGAGATGATCTGCGCCGCACAGACGATGGGGTCATGCCCGGCATCCGGCTGTGCGCCGTGGGTAGATGCGCCGGTGAGCGTGATATGAAAAGGATTGGAGGCGGCGTAGGCGCTGCCGTAGCGGATGCCGACCGTTCCCACCGGCAGCTCCGGGTTTACGTGGCCGCCGAATACAACGTCAACGTGGGGATCCTCCATGCACCCGGCTTGAATCATGCGTTCCGCGCCGCCGGTGCCCTCCTCGTTGGGCTGGAAGAACAGCTTCACACTGCCGGGCAGCGCGTCCCGGTGAGCGGCAAGCAGTCTCGCGGCGCCAAGGGCAGCAGTGATGTGCAGATCATGTCCGCAGGCGTGCATGACGCCGGAAATTTCCGAGGAAAAGGGGAGACCGGTGTGCTCGGTGATAGGCAGGGCGTCCATATCCGCCCGAAGTGCGGCCACCCGTCCTGGGAGCGCGCCCTGCAGAAGCCCGACAACTGCGGTTCCCACCGGCCGGGAAACCTCGATACCCATAGAGGTCAGCTCCTGCGCGATTCGTTCACTGGTCCATTTCTCGTGGTCCCCTAACTCAGGGTGGTGGTGGAAGCATCTCCGCATTTCCTGCAGATAGGGGAAAATTGAGGCCGCTTCCTTTAAAAAGTCCTGTTCGTTCATAAGTATCTCCTGCTCATCACAGCTTTAGTTCTTCATCCGTGACCTCGCCCTTGCAGACGATATTGGTGGGGCCGGTGAGATACAGATTTTGAATGGTGCTGCCCACACGGTCCACATCCACAATGAGCTGTCCGCCGGTCATATTCACCTTGACCTGATGTCCGCTGACCTTACCCTGAAGCGTCAGGGCGGCAGCTACGCTGCCGGTCCCGGTACCGCAGGCGTAGGTAAAGTCCTCCACACCACGCTCAAAGGTGCGCTCGAAAATCTCGTCCTCACCGGTCAGCTCGCAGAAGTTGACATTGGCCCCTTTGGGAAAATCCTTGCAGTGGCGGATGGCGCGGCCTAACTCCCGAAGCTCGTTTTCATCGGCGTGGGCCAGATCGTGATAGGGAATAATGGCATGGGGGATACCGGGGTCTCCCAGTTCCATGTAGGAGCCGGTATAGCAGACGCCGTTGGCCTCAATGGGGATGTCCAGCCGGATATGGGCGGGATCATTGAGCCGGATTCGGTACAGGCGCTTGTCGATTCGCTGTCCGATGACCAGACCGGCGGTGGTCTCTACCCGCTGGACCTCGCCAGCGAGGCCGTTTTCGTAGCCGTAGCGGCAGATACAGCGGGCACCGTTGCCGCACATTTCACTGGTGCTTCCATCATTATTGTAAAACCACATCCGATAATCGCCGCCCTGAACAGGCGTGTCAACGATCATCAAACCATCGGCGCCGATGGAGAACTGCCGGTGGCAAAGCGTACGGGCCAGCGTAGGAAAGATCTCGGGGGATAGATGCTCCTCCATATTATTGATGAGCAGAAAATCGTTCCCGGTGCCATTCATTTTCCAGAAGTACAAAGGTATCACCTCACATACAATTTATATATGTGTTGTATTATAGTGGTGTAGCGGGCGGAAGAATACCGAATATCGTGCGAAAAACTATGCAAAAAGTGCGGTCACGATAACGGAGAAAAATTTTTACAGGAATGAAAAAAATTCTTGACATTCTACGTCGGATTTGGTATTCTTAATAAGCTGTTTAGCGGCGATGAAGAGAAGCGGGTCAAGAGATGGAGGGCGAAAACGCCTGAAAAAAGTTCTTGACAAGCAGAACTGAGCCTGATATAATAGCGACTGTTCCGCATGAGGGACGTGCACCTTGTAAATTAAACAACGTGAGAAAAGAAAGCACCAGCGGAGCGAGCTTTTCACGAGGCTCGCGACGAAGTTGTGGGTGAATAGGCCGTAGTCAATTCGGTC